>NZ_CP113431.1:2420000-2720000 GCF_030506255.1 Nocardioides sp. Arc9.136
TCCCAGTGTGGCCGGTCACCCTCTCAGGCCGGCTACCCGTCGAAGCCTTGGTAGGCCATTACCCCACCAACAAGCTGATAGGCCGCGAGCACATCCCCCACCGAAAAAACTTTCCACAACCACACATGCATGCAGTCGTCATATCCGGTATTAGACCCCGTTTCCGAGGCTTATCCCGAAGTGGAGGGCAGATTACTCACGTGTTACTCACCCGTTCGCCGCTCGTGTACCCCCGAAAGGGCCTTACCGCTCGACTTGCATGTGTTAAGCACGCCGCCAGCGTTCGTCCTGAGCCAGGATCAAACTCTCCGTTGAAAAACAACACCACCACCAGACACAAAGCCCAGCAGCGGAAAAAGAGATGCCCCTGACAGGAGAAACTGACATTCATTGGACCCCCAAAGGGGCCCAGCCAGAATCATTGTCAAAGAAACCATCAACCAACCAAACCCCACAAAAGAGGAAGATCAGTCGACGGGGCATAACAAACTAATTCGTCGACTATGACACACTGTTGAGTTCTCAAGAATCACACGCGCCCGTTCCGAACCCTTCCGGGCCGGCCGCGGGGCAACCTGCAGAAACTTACCGGTTCCGATCCTCCTGCGCAACTCCGGGGAGCTTCGCGTTCCGGTGGACCCGGGCCGGGGCCTGCTGCTCCCTGTCGTGCTGGTCTTCCGACCGGCGGGAGCCGCTTGCCGCGGCGAGGAAGAACGTTACGCGCTCTCCCCCGATGTGCCAAATCCATTCGTCGCACGCCCGTCACACGCCGGCAACACGCGTGCCGTACGGCGTTCAGCCGGCGGGTCGCGGGAGCCGCGGCTTGGCGGGGCGGTAGGTCGAGACGGTCGGGTGGCCGGTCTCCCAGAACCGCCACGGCCGGTCGGGCGCACCGCGCAGGCCGACGCGCGGGCCGGTCGAGACCGCGGAGACCGGCTCCGCCGGAACCAGCAGCACCGGGCCGGCGATGAGGTCGTCGCCGTCGTGGTCGAGGCCGATCCCCAGGGCGTTGCAGAGACGTGCCGGTCCCCGCGCGAGGTCCCGGTCGGAGGAGCCCGGGCGACGCTCCCGCGCGGTCGCGATCCCCTCGACGACCTCGCCGGCGCGGAGCAGCACCGCGCTCGGGTCCCCCTCCGGTCCGGTGACCACGTTGCAGCACACGTGCATGCCGTAGGTGAAGTAGCAGTACAGGTGCGCGGGCGGCCCGAACATCGTCGCGTTGCGCCGGGTCATGCCCCGGTAGGCGTGCGAGCCGGGGTCGGCCGGGCCGGCGTACGCCTCGACCTCGGTCAGCCGGACGACGACGTCGCCGTGGCTGACGAGGGCGCCGAGCAGCCTCGGCGCGACCTCGTCGACCGGCCCCCGCAGGAGGTCGGCCAGTCCGTGGGACCGCTCAGCCGAGCCGGGCACGGTACGACGCGGCGCGCTCGACCAGCTCGTCGAGCTGCTCGCGGACCCGGACGGGGGCGGTGCCGCCACGGCCGTCGCGGGAGGCGACCGACCCCTCGGCGGTGAGCACCTCGCGGACCGCTGGCACCAGGTGCGGCGAGATCGCGGCGAGCTGCTCGTCGGAGAGCTCGTGCAGCTCGATCCCGTGCTGCTCGCACTCCCGCACGCACGCACCGGCCAGCTCGTGGGCGACCCGGAACGGGACGTCCTGGCGCACCAGCCACTCCGCCACGTCGGTGGCGAGCGAGAAGCCCTGGGGCGCCAGCTCGGCCAGCCGCTCGCGGTCGAAGACGAGCGTGGCGACCATGCCGGTGAACGCCGGCAGCAGCACCTCGAGGGTGTCCACGGAGTCGAAGACCGGCTCCTTGTCCTCCTGCAGGTCGCGGTTGTAGGCGAGCGGGAGCGCCTTGAGGGTGGCGAGCAGCCCGGACAGGTTGCCCACCAGCCGGCCGGCCTTGCCCCGGGCCAGCTCGGCGATGTCGGGGTTCTTCTTCTGCGGCATGATGCTCGACCCCGTCGACCACGAGTCGTGCAGCGTGACGAAGCCGAACTCCTTGGTCGCCCAGAGGATGACCTCCTCGGCGATCCGGCTGACGTCCACGCCGACCTGTGCGGCGACGAAGGCGAGCTCGGCGACGAAGTCCCGGGACGCGGTGCCGTCGATGGAGTTGGCCGTGGAGCCGGTGAACCCCAGCTCGGCCGCCACCCCGGTCGGGTCGAGCCCCAACGACTGGCCCGCCAGCGCGCCCGAGCCGTACGGCGAGTCCGCCGCCACCCGGGCGTCCCAGTCGAGCAGCCGGTCCACGTCGCGCAGCAGCGGCCACGCGTGGGCCATCAGGTGGTGGGCGAGCAGCACCGGCTGGGCGTGCTGCAGGTGGGTGCGCCCCGGCATGATCGTCGGCTCGGGGTGGAGGTGGTCGCGCGCCTGGCCGGCGAGCACGTCGACGAGGTCGAGCACCTGCCCGGCGACGACCCGCGCGTGGTCGCGCAGGAAGACCTTGAACAGCGTGGCGATCTGGTCGTTGCGGCTGCGGCCCGCGCGGAGCCGGCCGCCGACGTCGGGCCCGACCTCCTCGAGGAGCAGCCGCTCGAGGGCGCCGTGCACGTCCTCGTCGGACGGGTCCGGGTGCAGCTCGCCCGCGGCGTACCGCTCCCCCAGCACGTCGAGGCCCCGCTGCAACTCGGCGAGGTCGTCGTCGGAGAGCAGACCGGCCCGGTGCAGCGCGTTGGCGTGCGCCCGGGAGCCGGCGAGGTCGTAGGGGGTCAGCCGCCAGTCGAAGTGCGTCGAGCGCGAGAGCGCGTCGAGCTCGGGCGACGGGCCGCCGGCGAACCGGCCGCCCCAGAGCTTGCCCTCGTTGGTGGTGCTCACGTGCTGCCTCCTCCGACCGCGGTGACCGCGGTCCGCATGATCGTCGTGAGCTCCTCGCTCACGGCAGTGCCATCCTCGTCCAGCGCCGCGGGGGTCCACCACGCGGCCCGGTCGATCGTGCCGACCTCGAGCGGCTCGAGCCCGCCGAGGTGGACCTCCTGGCCGGGGGCCAGGTCGACACGCACCGCGAAGTACGTCTGGTCCTGCACCAGGTGCCACGGACCCCAGTCGAACCCCACCGTCTCGCGGTGCAGCGGGCCGACCAGGGCCCCGGGGTCGACCCGCAGGCCGCTCTCCTCGTGCATCTCGCGGGCGGCCGCCTCGACCAGCGACTCCCCCGGCTCGGTTCCGCCGCCGATGGTGAACCAGTACGGCGAGCCGGGGTCGGCGGGGTCCCACCCGTGCAGGAGCAGGACCTCGCCGGCCGTGTTGACCGGCAGCACGCGGGCGCAGACGCGCTCGCGCACCGGCCGGGTGGAACCGCCCATCAGTCCGTGCCCAGCTCCATGGCCGCCGCGTCGAGCGCGACCTCCTCGGTGCCCTCGGCGTACTCCGGGTTGTCGGTGATCCGGTCGTACCCGCCGGCCGGCAGCTCGCCGAAGAGCGTGCCGTTCTCGACCAGCACCTGGCCCTGGTCGAGCGGCTGACCGGCGTACAGCTCGAGCTTGGCGCGGGAGTCGGCGATGTCGAGGTTGCGCATGGTGAGCTGGCCGATCCGGTCGACCGGGCCGAACGCGGCGTTCTCGGTGCGCTCCATCGACAGCTTGTCGGGGTGGTAGGAGAAGGCCGGGCCGTCGGTGGCCAGGACGGTGTAGTCCTCGCCGCGGCGCAGCCGGACCGTCACCTCGCCGGTGACCAGGGAGGCGATCCAGCGCTGGATGGCCTCGCGGATCATCAGCGCCTGCGGGTCGAGCCAGCGGCCCTCGTAGAGGAGCCGGCCGAGACGGCGCCCCTCGTTGTGGTAGCTGGCGATGGTGTCCTCGTTGTGCACCGCGTTGACCAGGCGCTCGTAGGCGATCCACAGCAGCGCCATGCCCGGCGCCTCGTAGATGCCGCGCGACTTGGCCTCGATGATCCGGTTCTCGATCTGGTCGGACATGCCCAGGCCGTGCCGGCCGCCGATCGTGTTGGCCTCGTGGACCAGCGCGACCGGGTCGTCGTACGTCGTGCCGTTGATCGCCACCGGACGACCGGCCTCGAAGCGGATCGTGACGTCCTCGGTGGCGATGTCGACCGAGGGGTCCCAGAACTTCACGCCCATGATCGGCTCGACCGTCTCCAGCGAGACGTCGAGGTGCTCGAGCGTCTTCGCCTCGTGGGTCGCGCCCCAGATGTTGGCGTCGGTGGAGTACGCCTTCTCCTTGCTGTCGCGGTAGGGCAGCCCGTGCTCGGTGAGCCACTGGCTCATCTCGGCGCGTCCGCCCAGCTCGGTGACGAAGTCGTGGTCGAGCCAGGGCTTGTAGATGCGCAGGTTCGGGTTGGCCAGGAGCCCGTAGCGGTAGAACCGCTCGATGTCGTTGCCCTTGAAGGTCGACCCGTCGCCCCAGATGTCGACGCCGTCCTCCTGCATCGCGCGCACCAGCATCGTGCCGGTGACGGCGCGGCCCAGCGGAGTGGTGTTGAAGTAGGCGCGGCCGCCGGAGCGGATGTGGAACGCACCGCACGCGAGCGCGGCCAGGCCCTCCTCGACCAGCTGGCGACGGCAGTCGACCGCGCGGGCGATCTCGGCGCCGTACTGCAGGGCCCGGTCGGGCACGCCGGAGATGTCCGGCTCGTCGTACTGCCCGATGTCGGCGGTGTAGGTGCAGGGCACCGCACCCTTGTCCCGCATCCAGGCGACGGCGACGGAGGTGTCGAGGCCGCCGGAGAACGCGATGCCGACACGCTCGCCCTGGGGCAGCGTGGTGAGGACCTTGCTCACTTAGATCTCCTTGAGAGGACTGGTGGGGAGGGAGGAGTCGGCCAGGGCGAGGAAGCGCTGCGCGAGCGCGTCGCCGCCGGCCGGGTCCCGCCCGATGACGAGGATCGTGTCGTCCCCGGCGATGGTGCCGAGGACGTCGGGGAGACCGGCGCCGTCGAAGGCGGAGCCGAGGTACTGGGCGGCGCCCGGCGGGGTGCGCAGGACGACCAGGTTGGCGCTCGCCTCGGCCGAGACGAGCAGCTCGCCGAGGAGGCGGGCCAGGCGGTGGGAGGCCGCCGCGGTGTCGGTCGGCGCCGCCGGCCGGCGGTCACCGCCCTCGGCGGGCACGGCGTACACGAGCGCGCCGGAGGACGCCCGTACCTTGACCGCGTCCAGCTCCACGAGGTCGCGCGAGAGGGTCGCCTGGGTGACCCGGACACCGCTCTCGGCGAGCAGCTCGGCGAGCTCGGACTGGGAGCGGATCTCGTGGTGCGTGACCAGCTCGACGATCCGCCGGTGCCGGGCGTTCTTGGTGGCCGGGCGCAGGGCGTGCTCGGTCATCACCGCTCCCCCGTCCCGGCCCTCTCGAGCAGCCAGGCGAGCACGGCCTTCTGGGCGTGCCGGCGGTTCTCGGCCTCGTCCCACACCACGCTCTGGATCCCGTCGAGCACCTCGGCGGCGATCTCCTTCCCGCGGTAGGCGGGCAGGCAGTGCATGGCGATGGCGTCGGGGTTGGCGGTCTCGAAGAGCGCCTGGGTGACGGAGTACGGCGCGAACACCTCGGTCCGCGCGGCGGCCTCCTCCTCCTTGCCCATCGAGACCCACGTGTCGGTGACGACCACGTCCGTGCCCTCCGCGGCCTCGCGGGGGTCCTCCACCCAGGTCGCGGACCCGCCGGTCTGCTCGCCGATCTCGCCGGCGCGCTCGAAGACCTCCGCGGGCGGGGTGTAGCCCTCGGGCGCGCTGATCCGGACGTGCATGCCCGCGGTGGCGCCGGCGAGCAGCCAGGAGTTGCCCATGTTACAGGCGCCGTCGCCGAAGAACGTCACGGTGAGGCCGGCGAGCTCGGGCTTGTGCTCGCGCACCGTCACCAGGTCGGCCAGCAGCTGGCAGGGGTGGAAGTCGTCGGTCAGCGCGTTGACGACGGGGACGCCGGCGTGCTCGGCCATGTCCTCGAGGTCGGACTGGGCGAAGGTCCGCCACGCGATCGCCGAGGCCTGCCGGCCCAGGATGCGGGCGACGTCGGCGACCGACTCGCGCTCGCCGATCCCGGCGAGCCGGCCGTCGACGACCATCGGGAAGCCGCCGAGCTCCGCGACGCCGGCCGCGAAGGAGGCCTGGGTGCGCAGCGTGGGCTTGTCGAAGACCATCGCGACCGTCTGCGGCCCCTCGAGCGGGCGGCGCGCGTAGGGCTCGGCCTTCATCGCGGCCGCGAGCTCGAGCACCTCGGCCTGCTCGGCCGGGGTGAGGTCGTCGTCGCGGAGCAGGTGGCGCATCAGGAGTCCTTCCCGGCCGCGAGGGCGGCGAACGCGTCGTCGAGGATCCGCGGCCACGCGGCGAGCAGGGCGTCCGCGTCGGCCTCGGTGAGGACGAGCGGGGGCACGAGCCGGATCCGGCGCGGCGTGGTGTTGTTGAGCACGAACCCGTGCGCCAGACCCGCGGCGACCACCTCGGCCGCCGCGTCCTCGCCCAGGTCGAGCCCGATCATCAGGCCGGCCCCGCGGACCTCGGTCACGCGGGCGTCGGCGCCGAGGCCCTCGCGGAGCCGCCGGCCGAGCACCGTCGCCCGCTCGAGCAGGCCCTCGGACTCGATGGTGGCGATGACGGCCAGGCCGGCGGCGCAGGCCACCGGGTTGCCGCCGAAGGTGGTGCCGTGGTTGCCGGGCTGCAGCAGCGCGCCGGCGTCCCCGAGGCCGATGCAGGCGCCGATCGGGAAGCCGCCGCCGAGGCCCTTGGCCAGGGTCACGACGTCGGGACGCACGCCCTCGCTGGCGAGCCAACGGCCGGTGCGGCCCATGCCGGTCTGCACCTCGTCGATCCACAGCAGCGCGCCGTGCTCGTCGGCGACGGCGCGCGCCGCGGCGAGGTAGCCCTCGGGGGGCACGACGACGCCGGCCTCGCCCTGGATCGGCTCGACCAGGACCGCTGCGGTCTCGTCGGTGACCGCGGCGGCGAGCGCGTCGGCGTCGCCGTACGGCACGAACGTCACGTCCCCGGGCAGCGGCTCGAACGGCGTGCGGTAGGCCTCCTTGGACGTGAGCGCCAGGGCGCCCATCGTCCGGCCGTGGAAGCCGCCCTCGGTGGCCACGACGTGGGTGCGGCCGGTGCGGCGGGTGAGCTTGAACGCCGCCTCGTTGGCCTCGGTGCCGGAGTTGGTGAAGAAGACCCGGCCCTCGGCACGCGTGCCGCCGCCGACCAGCTCGAGGAGTTTCTCGGCGAGGTCGAGCTGGGGGCCGGTGGTGAAGAAGTTCGAGACGTGGCCGAGGGTCCCCAGCTGGGTGGCCACGGCCTCGACGAGCGCCGGGTGTGCGTGGCCGAGCGCGTTGACCGCGATCCCGCCGAGGTAGTCGACGTACTCGTTGCCGTCGGCGTCCCAGACGTGGGCACCCTCGCCGCGGACCAGCTGCAGCTTCGGCGGGCCGAAGGTGTTCATCAGGCTGGCGGCGTACCGCTCCTGGGCCTGGGTGACGGTGCTGGGGGTGCTGGGGGTGCTGGTGGTGGTCACTGGCTGTCCCTGACCTTCCGGGTCTTGGTCTCCACGCCGGGGAGCACCTGCGTGCCGACCCCCTCCTGGGTGAAGAGCTCGAGGATGACGGCGTGCGGCTCGCGGCCGTCGACGACGGTCGCGCGCGGGACGCCGTTCTGCACGGCCGCCAGGCAGGCGCCCATCTTCGGGACCATGCCGGAGGCCAGGGTCGGCATCAGCTCCTCGAGGGCCTCGGGGCTGATCTCGCCGATGACGTCGGTGGGGTCCGGCCAGTCGAGGTACAGGCCCTCGACGTCGGTGAGGACCAGCAGCTTCTCCGCTCCCAACGCGACCGCGAGCGCCGCGGCGGCGGTGTCGGCGTTGACGTTGTGGACGGTGCCGTCCACGTCGGGCGCGACGCTGGAGACGACCGGGATCCGGCCCGCCTCGATCAGGTCGAGCACCGACTCCGGGCGGACGCTGGTCACCTCGCCGACGAGGCCGAGGTCCACCTCCTCGCCGTCCACGACGGTGGTCGCCGGCACCGCGGTGAAGAGGCCGGCGTCCTCGCCGGAGCACCCGACCGCCAGCGGCCCGTGCTCGTTGATGAGCCCGACCAGCTCGCGCTGGACCTGCCCGACGAGGACCATCCGGACCACGTCCATCGCCTCGGGCGTGGTCACGCGCAGGCCGCCGCGGAACTCCGACTCGATGCCGAGCCGGTCGAGCATCGAGGAGATCTGCGGACCGCCGCCGTGCACGACGACCGGCTTGAAGCCGGCGAACCGGAGGAACGCGATGTCCTCGGCGAAGGCCTGCTTGAGGGCGTCGTCGGTCATGGCGTTGCCGCCGTACTTCACCACGACGATCTTGCCGTGGTACCGCTTCATCCACGGCAGGGCCGCCGCGAGCGTGCGGGCCTTGGCCTGGTCGGGCTTGCTGGTGTCGAAGGCGCCCGTGGGGCTGCTGGAGTCGTTCATGAGGCATACGCGCTGTTCTCGTGGACGTAGGCGTGGGTGAGGTCGTTGGTCCAGACGGTCGCCCGCTCGGACCCGGACTTGAGGTCGA
Organism: Nocardioides sp. Arc9.136; assembly: GCF_030506255.1. Lineage (NCBI taxonomy): Bacteria > Bacillati > Actinomycetota > Actinomycetes > Propionibacteriales > Nocardioidaceae > Nocardioides > Nocardioides sp. Arc9.136. The sequence continues at coordinate 2,428,473 of NZ_CP113431.1, forward strand.
TGGTCACGCTGACCTCGCGGGCGCTCAGGTCGACGCCGGCCGGGTCCGCGTGCGGCGTGGACTGCCGGCAGACCCAGACTCCGTTCATCGCGACGTCGAGGTCGGCGGGGTCGAACCGCGCGGACGTGGTGCCGATGCTGGCCAGGACGCGACCCCAGTTGGGGTCGTTGCCGAAGATCGCGGCCTTGAACAGGTTGCTCCGGGCCACGCTGCGGCTGACCTCGACCGCCTCGTCCTCGGACGCCGCGCCGACCGTCGTGATCGCGATCTCGTGGTCGGCGCCCTCGGCGTCCTTGAGCAGCTGCATCGCCAGGTCCGTGCAGGCCTGGGTGAGCGCCTGGGTGAAGTCGTCGAGGCTGGGCGTGATCCCGCTCGCGCCGCTGGCCATGACCGTGACCGTGTCGTTGGTCGACATGCAGCCGTCGGAGTCGAGCCGGTCGAAGGAGACCCGGGTCGCCGCGCGGAGCGCGGTGTCGAGGTCGGCGGCCGGGACCACCGCGTCGGTGGTGAGCACGACGAGCATCGTGGCCAGCTGCGGGGCCAGCATGCCCGCGCCCTTGGCCATGCCGCCGATCGACCAGCCCGCGCCCTCGACGACGACCTGCTTGCTGACCGAGTCGGTGGTCATGATCGCCTCGGCCGCGTCCTGGCCGCCGTCGGCCGCGAGGGCGGCGTACGCCGCGTCGACGCCGGCGAGCACCTGCTGCCGGTCGTTGGTGAGGCCGATCAGCCCGGTCGAGCAGACGACGACGTCGATCGCGCCGGCGCCGAGGTGGCCGGCGACCTGCTCGGCGACCGCGTGGGTGGTCTGGAAGCCCTCGGGCCCGGTGTAGCAGTTGGCGCCGCCGGAGTTCAGCACGACCGCCCGGACGGTGCCGTCCTTGACGACCTCCTGGCTCCACAGGACCGGGTTGGCCTTGCAGCGGTTGGCGGTGAAGACGGTGGCGGAGTCGAAGGTGGGCCCGTCGTTGACGACCAGCGCGACGTCCTTGCCGCCGCTGTTCTTCAGCCCGGCCTCGACGCCGGCGGCCCGGAAGCCCTGGGGGGTGGTCACGCTCATTACGGGGCGACTCCGATCGTGGTGAGGCCGGTGCCCTCGTCGAGGCCGAGGGCGAGGTTCATGCACTGCACGGCCGCGCCGGCCGTGCCCTTGGCGAGGTTGTCGACGGCGCCGACGGCGACCATGCGCCCGGCGGCCTCGTCGACCGTCGCCTGCACGTGGACGGCGTTCGAGCCGGTCACGGACTTGGTCTGCGGCCAGAGCCCCTCGGGGAGCACGTGGACGAACGGCTCGTCGGCGTAGGCCTTCAGGTAGGTCTCACGGACGTCCTCCGCGGTGACGCCGGCGACGAGGCGGGCCGAGCAGGTCGCCAGGATGCCGCGCGACATCGGGACGAGCAGCGGCGTGAAGCTGACGGTGACCGGCTGGTCGGTCAGCAGCCCCGTGAGGTTCTGGGTGATCTCCGGGGTGTGCCGGTGGGTGCCGCCCACGCCGTACGCGCTGGCGTTGCCCATCACCTCGCTGCCGAGGAGGTGCGGCTTGGCGGCCTTGCCCGCGCCGCTGGTGCCCGAGGCGGCCACCACCACGACCTCGGGCTCGATGATCCCCGCGGCGATCGCCGGTGCGAGCGTCAGCGTGGACACCGTCGGGTAGCAGCCGGGCACGGCGACGCGCGTGGCGCCGCGGAGGGCGTCGCGCTGGCCGGGCAGCTCGGGGAGGCCGTAGGGCCAGGTGCCGGCGTGGTCGCCGCCGTAGAACCTCTCCCACTCCGCGGCGTCCTGCAGCCGGAAGTCGGCGCCGCAGTCGATGACGACCGTGCTCGGGTCGGCGGCCTGCAGCTCGTTCGCGATCGCGCCGGACTGCCCGTGCGGGAGCGCGAGGAACACCACGTCGTGCCCGCCGAGGGTCTCGGCGTTCGTCGGCTCGAGCATGCGCTCGGCGATCGGCACGAGGTGCGGCTGGAGCACGCCGAGGCGCTCCCCCGCGTTCGAGGCGCCTGTGAGGGCACCGATCTCGACATCGGGATGGGCGAGGAGGTGGCGCAGGAGCTCCCCTCCGGCGTACCCGCTGGCTCCGGCGACAGCGACGCGCTTCCTGGTCATGTGCATGACCATACCGAACTCGGAATGACTATGCGAAGCCGGGTGCCGGTGCGTGGACCGTGGCGCTCGTCACGGGGGCGACGCCCGTGCGCGCAGCGCGCTCGACCCCACTGGTGCCCGGACGGGCGATCACCATGCGTCGCCGCGTGAGGGGTCTACGCGGTCGCTCCATCAAGGGATGCAGGTGAACCGGCTCGCGGGGCGGTTCGGCTGCATCCCTGGGGAGACCGTCGCTCCCCACGGTGAGCTCACCGTGGGGAGCGAGGGTCCGGCGACATCCCTTGGTGGACAGCCCGGCGGGGCGCTCCTCAGCTCCGCTGGGTCGCGCCGGTGAGCTCGGCGGCGCGGGCGACCGCGGCGTCGCGGGCGGCGGCCGTCTCGTCCTCGGTGAGGGTCCGGTCCGGTGCGCGGAACCGGAGCGCGAAGGCCAGCGACTTGCGTCCCTCGCCGACCTGCTCGCCGGTGTAGACGTCGAAGAGCCGCAGCGACTCCAGCAGCTCACCCGCGCCCTCGCGCAGGGCCGACCCGACGTCCGCGGCGCGGACGGAGGCGTCGACGACGAGCGCGACGTCCTCCTTCGCGACCGGGTACGTCGAGAACTCCGGCGCCGGCGCCACGTCGACGGCCGTGCGCAGCAGTGCGTCGAGGTCGAGCTCGACGGCGGCCGACCGCGCGGGCAGGCCGAACGCCTTGCACACCTTGGGGTGCAACTCGCCGGCGTGGCCGAGCACGACCTCCCCGACGCTCAGCCGGGCGCACCGGCCCGGGTGCCACGGCGTGCGTGCCTCCGCGTCGACGGTGAGCTCCACGCCCAGCTCGTCGGCCAGCCGGCGGACCACGGCGATCGCGTCGGCCCAGCCGGCCTCGCGGCCCGCGCCCCACCAGCCGGCGCGCTCGCGCTCGCCGGCGAGGACGACGGCGAGGTGCAGCGGCTGGAGCGGCAGCGCGTCGACCAGCGCCGCGAGCTCCTCGGCCGTGGGTCGCCGGTCGACGCCGTAGATCGGGGCGGGGCCCCGGTCGACGGGGAATGCGACGGTCCCGGTCTCGAACAGCGCGACGCCCGTCGCGCCGCGACCCACGTTGCGGGCGGCGGCCTTGAGCAGGCCCGGGAGGAGCGTCGTGGTGTACGACGGCTCCTCGGCCGAGAGCGGGTTCGCGAGCCGCACCGTGTGGCGGCGCGGGTCGTCGGCGGCGAGCCCGAGCTGGTCGAAGGCCGCGTCGCCGACGAACGGGAAGCTGAGCACCTCGACGCAGCCCGCGCCGGCCAGGGTGCGACCGACGCGGCGACGCAGCCGCTGCTCGCGGGTGAGGCCACGCCCGGCGCCGGGGGTGGGCAGGACCGACGGCACGTTGCGGTAGCCGACGATCCGGGCGACCTCCTCGACGAGGTCGAAGGGGTCGGCGAGGTCCGGGCGCCACGGCGGGACCGTCGCGGTGAGCCGTCCGCCGTCCTCGACGACCTCGCACCCGACAGCGCGCAGGTGCGCCACGGTCGTGGCGGTGTCGATGTCCATGCCGGTCACGCGGGCGGGCAGGTCGGCGTCGACGGCGATGCTGCCGGCAGCCGGCGGCGTGCCGACCACGGTCACACCCGGCTCCGCCGTCGCGCCGCCGTACGTCGTCAGCAGCTCGACCACGCGGTCGGCCGCGGCCTCGCAGATCGTCGGGTCGACCCCGCGCTCGTTGCGCTTGCCGGCCTCGGAGGAGATCTTGTGCCGCTTGCCGGTGCGGAACATCGAGACCGCGTCCCAGTGCGCGGCCTCCACGAGCACGCGGGTGGTGGTCGCCGACATCTCGGTCGCCTCGCCGCCCATGACGCCGCCGAGGCCGATGATCCCGGAGTCGTCGGTGACGACGAGGTCCTCCGGGGAGAGCACACGGTCGGTGCCGTCGAGGGTGGTGAGCCGCTCGCCGGGCTCGGCCCGGCGGACGCGGATCGCGCCCTGCAGCTTGTCGGCGTCGTAGCCGTGGATGGGCCGACCGGTCTCGAGCATCACGTAGTTCGTGACGTCGACGGCCAGCGAGATCGGTCGCATGCCCGCGAGCTGGATGCGACGCGCCATCCAGTCCGGCGTCGGCGCGGCCGGGTCGAACCCGGAGACCGTGCGGGCCACGAAGACCGGGCACCCGGTGGGGTCGTCGACCACGACCGGGTGGCCCTGGTCGTCGGCCGGAGGGACCTCGCGCTGCGTCGGGTCGCGGTACGCCGCGTCGTACGCCAAGGCGGCCTCGCGGGCGACCCCGCGCAGCGACAGCGCGTAGGCCCGGTCGGGGTTGATCTCGAACTCGATGACCTCCTCGTCGAGGCCGAGCACGCCGAAGGCGCTCTGCCCCGGCTCGCCGGCGCCCTCGGGGAGCACGATGATGCCCTCGTGGTCCTCGCCCAGGCCGAGCTCACGGGCCGAGCAGATCATCCCGGCGGAGAGGTGGCCGTAGGTCTTGCGCGCGGAGATCGCGAAGTCACCGGGGAGCACCGCGCCGGGCAGCACGACCACCACGAGGTCGCCGGGCGCGAAGTTGTGCGCGCCGCACACGATGCCCTGCGGCTCGCCGGTCCCGTTGGCGTCGCCGACGTCGACGGTGCACCAGTTGATGGTCTTGCCGTTCTTCTGGGGCTCGGGCTCCATGGTGAGCACTCGACCGACGACGAGCGGACCGGTGATCTGGTCGCCGGGCTTCTCGATCGCCTCGAGCTTGAGCCCGAGGTCGGTCAGCTCGGCGGCCAGCGCCTCGGTGGTGACGTCGGCCGGGAGGTCGACGTACTCGCGGATCCAGGAGACAGGGGTCTTCACGGGGTGCTCAGAGCTCGCTTCCGAAAGCGGTGGTGAACCGGACGTCGCCCTCGAAGAACCCGCGGAGGTCCTCCACGCCGTGCCGGAACATCAGGGTGCGGTCGATGCCCATGCCGAACGCGAAGCCGGTGTAGCGCTCGCTGTCGACGCCGCAGGCGGCCAGCACGCGCGGGTTGACCACGCCGCAGCCACCCCACTCGATCCAGCCCTCGCCGCGGCAGGTGCGGCAGCGGGCGCCCTCGAGCTCCCCGGCACCGCGGCACACGAAGCACAGCAGGTCGACCTCGGCGGACGGCTCGGTGAAGGGGAAGTACGACGGGCGGAACCGTGTCGTCGAGCCCTCGCCGAACATCGCCGTGGCGAAGTGGTCGAGGGTCCCCTTGAGGTGCGCCATGGTGATGCCCTCGTCGATGGCGAGGCCCTCGACCTGGTGGAACATCGGGCTGTGCGTGGCGTCGTACTCGTCGGTCCGGAAGACCCGGCCGGGGCACACGACGTAGATGGGCGGCGTCCGGGTGAGCATGGTCCGCGCCTGCACCGGCGACGTGTGGGTCCGGAGCACGACACCGTCGTCCTGCGGGTCGGTCCAGAAGGTGTCCTGCATCGTCCGTGCCGGGTGGTCGGGACCGAGGTTGAGCGCGTCGAAGTTCAGCCACTCGGCCTCGATGACCGGACCCTCGGCGACCTCCCAGCCCATCGCCACGAAGATGTCGGCGATCAGCTCCGCGCCGGTGGTGAGCGGGTGCCGCGCACCGGCGGGCAGGCGGTCGGTGGGCAGGGTGACGTCGACGGTCTCCTCGACCAGCATCCGCTCCTCGTGCTCGACCTCGAGCACGGCCTGCCGCTCGCCCAGCGCCTTGGCCACGGCACCGCGAGCCTGGCCGATCCGCTGGCCGGCCTCCTTGCGGGCCTGGGGCGGCAGTGCGCCGATCTCGCGGTTGGCGAGCGCCAGCGGCGAGCGGTCGCCGGTGTGGTCGATGCGCACCTGCTTGAGCTCGGCGAGGTCGGTCGCGGCGGCGATGGCGGCGAGCGCGGCGTCGCGTGCCGACTCGACCTCCTCGGGCTTCAAGGCAGTGACCTCCACGGGGTCGTAGTCGGTGTTGGGTCCGGACATGGCACGCCTCTCCAGCTGGTGACCGGCCGGTCGAGGGGCAAGTCTAGGAAGCCGCGCGCGCCGCGCTCCACCCGGTTGCCGTTCCGGTCACCGGCGGCCCGCCCGGCGCCTCGCCGGCACCTCACCGGCACCTCACCGGCCGGGGGCGCTCTCCCGGACCAGCAGCTCGTGGGGGACGACGACGTCGCGACCGGGCAGCGAGGGGTCGGCCATCCGCTCGGCGAGCGTCTGGAGGGCGAGCGCGGCGAGCCGCTGCTTGTCGGGCGCCACCGTCGTCAGCGACGGCACCGAGTAGCGGCCGGCCTCGATGTCGTCGAAGCCGACGACGTCGAGGTCGCCGGGGACGGCGACCTCGCGGGACGCGCACGCCCGCAGGGCGCCGAGCGCGAGCTGGTCGGTGAAGCAGAAGACGGCGTCCGGCGGGTCGGCGAGGTCGAGCAGGGCCGCCATGGCCCGTACGCCGTCGGCGTGGTGCAGCCGCTCGACGCCCACCTCGAGCGCCGGGTCCTCCGGCAGCCCGCCGGCGGCGAGCGCGGCCCGGTAGCCGGCGAGCCGGTGCCGGGCCGTCTCGTTGCTCAGGTGCGGCTGCAGGCCGACGGCTGCGACCCGGCGCCGCCCGGAGGCGACGAGGTGCGCCGTGGCCTCGCGCGCGGCCGCCTGGTTGTCGATGGCGACGCGGTCGACGTGCCCGAAGCCGGCCTGCTCCCCCAGCATCACCACCGGCGGCGCGCTCGAGCGGCGCGAGACCTCGGCCGGCGTCATCGACCACGGGCTGAACACCACGCCGTCCACGCCCTGCCCGCGGGCACCGTCGAGGAGGTCGCGCTCCCGCCGGGGGTCGCCGTCGGTCTGCTCGACCAGGACCGTCCAGCCCCGCTCCTCGGCGGCGCGGACGACGTGGGCGGCCAGCTCGGCGAAGTACGGCGAGTCGATCTCCGGCACGACCAGCCCGATGACGTCGCCGCGCCCGCGGCGCAGCTGGCGGGCCGCGATGTTGGGCCGGTAGCCGACCTCGTCGATCACGCGCTGGACCCGCTCCCGGGTGGCGGGGGCGACGACCTCGGGGGTGTTCACGACGTTCGACACGGTGCGGACGCTCACGCCCGCGCGCTCGGCCACGTCCCGCAGGTTCGCCCTCATGCCGCCTCCTCGTGCGTTCGTCGCGGATTTCTCGACGCAGGGTATTGCAACGTGGCATTGCAACGTTGCAAACTGGGTACCGAACGTCACACCACTTTCCCGGGAGGACCACATGACCGCCGCAGCACTCGACGTGCCGATCGACACGGACGTCATCCGCGACACCATCCAGACCGACGGCATCATCGGCTGCAAGGGCGCCTTCTCCCGCGAGTGGGTCGAGCAGCTCCGCGAGGACGTCGAGGCGGCCTTCGCCGAGGCCCAGTCCCGCGAGGGCGGCTCCGTCGGCCGCGGGCCGAACCGGTACTACGTCGAGATCCACCCCGAGGCCCTGCGCGGCTTCGTCGACCTCGTCGACCACCCGTGGGTCCGCGCGACCTGCGAGGCCGTCCTCGGCCCGGACTACAAGATCGTCGAGGTCGGCTTCGACATCCCGTTCGAGGGCGCCAAGAACCAGCCGTGGCACCGCGACTTCCCGAGCCCGAAGGAGACCCTCGAGGAGGGCCGGCTCACCTCGCTCGCCTTCAACGTGACCTGCGTCGACACCGAGGAGGACATGGGTCCCTTCGAGGTCGCGCCGGGCACCCACTGGGACAAGGGCGAGGAGTTCAACCACGGGATGTTCCCGCTGAAGAAGGAGTACTCCCGCTTCGAGGAGCGCGCCGTGCGCAAGTACCCGCAGATGGGTGACATCTCGGCGCGCTCCGCGCTCACGGTCCACCGCGGGACCAAGAACGAGTCGGCGAAGTCCCGTCCGGTCCTGGTGCTCGGCGTGGACGCCCCCGGCGCCGGCAACGACGAGAAGCACGACCTCGCCGTGACCCGCCAGTACTGGGAGAACCTCCCCCAGCGCGTCCGCGACCACCTCGACTGCCCCGTCGTCAACGAGCTCACGCCGATCACCCAGAAGCACACCATCGAGGGCCTGGTGATGGGCGAGGCCTGAGCCTCCGTCCCACCCGGTCCCACGCCGACGGCCCGGCACCCGCAAGGGGTGCCGGGCCGTCGGCGTCTGCGTGTGCGTCTGCGTCCGCGTGTGCGGGACCCCAGGGACATGGCCCGAACGGGTGGGTGCCCGGACCGTTCGGCCACACGTGCGCCGATGGCCGGACAGCCGCCACCCCGGCAAAGTAAAAACGGACCGTCGGCCACCCGGACCGACGGTGGGGGGAAGACCATGGAGAGCGGCACGATCGTCACCTACTGCGACGGCGGCTTCTGGTGGAACGACGTCGCCGGGTCGCGGTACGACCAGGACACCGCCCTGCGGCACCAGACCTTCCAGGACGCCGAGCGCCTCGGGCGCGCCATGGCCCGGCGCCAGGGCGTCGCGCACGTCGTGCGGTACGCCTGAGTCGTTGCTCGGGCTGGGTCCCGCGGTTGCCGGGTGGCTGCCGGATTCCCCGGGGCCCCGGGGATTCCGGCACCTCTCAGGGATTGCAACCCCTGAGAAGTGCCGGTTCTGCCTGAGAAGTGGCCGGGCTGGGGCGGCGCGGCGGGGACGGCCTGCGGGGGTCCCCGGTGCACCACCGGTGAGGAACGCGTCGTGCCCCTCACCGGCCGGAGCCGGTGAGGGGCACGATCAGGCGGTACCGCGCTGTGACGGTCGCTAGGTCCGGTCGACGCGGGTGAGCCAGCGCTGCAGCGTGACGACCAGCAGCAGGATGGTGCCGCTGACCACGGACTGCCAGTCGGAGTCCAGCGAGCCGATCTGGTTGATGACGTTCTTGATCACCTGCAGCAGCAGGACGCCGATGAGCGTGCCGAGCACGGTGCCGGCGCCGCCGGTGAGCAGCGTGCCGCCGAGGACCACCGCGGCGATCGCCTCGAGCTCGGTGCCGACACCGAGGATCGTGACGCCCGAGGAGGTGTAGCTGGCGATCATGATGCCGCCGAAGCCGGCGAGCAGCGAGGAGGCGACGTACGTCAGCACCTTGGTGCGCTGCACCGGGAGGCCCATCAGGTCGGCCGCGTCCTCCTGGCCGCCGATCGCGAGCACGGAGGCGCCGTAGGACGTGCGGTGCAGCACCAGGGCGCCGATCGCGAAGAACAGCACCACCAGCAGGACCGGGTAGGGGATGCCGAACAGCTCCCCCTGGGCGAGCTTCCGGAACGCCGAGCCCCGCGGGACCTTGTACGTCGTGGCGCCCTCGTCGCTGAGGAGCAGCAGCAGCCCGCGGGCGAACAGCAGACCCGCCAGCGTGACGATGAACGGTGGCAGGCCGCCGCGGGCGATGATCAGCCCCTGGGTGAGCCCGATCGCGCCGCAGACCGCCAGAGGCAGGACGAACGCGACGAGCGTGCCGTGCTGGCTGCCCCAGGCGGCGAGGACGCCGCCGAGGGCGAAGACGCTGCCGACCGACAGGTCGATGCCGCCGGTCATGATCACGAACGTCATGCCGAGGGCGAGCATCGCGAGGAACGACGCCTGCACCGCGATGCCGGTCAGGTTCCCCCGGCTCGCGAAGGTGTCGAAGCTGACGCTCGCAACGGCGACCACGACCACGAAGATCGCCAGCGCGCCCTGGCGCTGGACCAGCGAGGCGAACCGGGCCCGCGAGGCCGCGGCGGCCTCCGGCGCGTTCGACGTCGCCGGGTCGACGACGGTGGAGGTGCTCATGTGCGTCGCGCCTTTCCTCGGCCGAGCTGGACGTAGACGGCGGCGATGACGATGACCGCCTGCACGATCTGGGCCGTCGAGTCCGGGATGTTGTGGAAGATCAAGGTGGCGGTGATCAGCTGCATGAGCAGCGCTCCGGCGATGGTGCCGAGGATCCGCACCTGGCCGCCGGAGAGCGGCGTGCCACCGATGACGACCGCGGTGATGGCCGAGAGCTCCATCAGCTGACCGAGCTTCGTCGGGTCGCTCGCCTGCGAGCGGGCCGCCAGCAGGATGCCGGCCATCGCGGCGAGCAGCCCGGAGACGACGTACGTCGTCACGAGCACGCGCCGCACGGGCAGGCCGGCGAGCTGGGCGGCGAGCTTGTTGCCGCCGATCGCCACGAGCTGGCGCCCGTAGGTCGAGCGCCGCACGAGGAGCCAGACCACGATCGACGCGGCCGCGGCGATGAGCACGACGTAGGGGATGCCGAGGACGCTCCCCGTGCCGAGCTCGACGATCCCGGGCTCGCGGATGCTCTTGATCTCCCCGCCGAAGAGGTTCGCGACGCCGCGACCGACGACCATCAGGCCGAGGGTCGCGACGATCGGTTGCACCCCGACGACGGCGACCAGCACACCGGCGATCAGGCCGACCACGACGCCGGCGACGAGGCCGATGACGATCGCGCCGACCGAGCCGTACCCGACATAGAGCGGGATGAGGGCGGCGGCGAGCGCCATCACGGCGCCCACGGACAGGTCGATGCCCTCGGTGCCGATCACCAGCGCCATGCCGAGCGCGACGATCACGACCGGCGCGACCTGGACGAGCTGCAGCCGCAGGGTCCCGGTGCTGACGAAGTTGTCGGTCAGCAGCACGTTGGCCAGGAGCAGCAGGCCCAGCGCGACGAACACGCCGTTGCGCCGCACCCAGTCCTGGTCGAAGCGCGGTCGGGTGCGGGTGGTGGCGTCCTCGGCCGTGGTGGCCGACGGGGCCGTGGCAGTGCCGTCACTCACGGCTGCTCCCCTCCATCTCTCGGTCTCCCGCCAGCGCGGTCAGCAGCTCGGAGCTGCTCAGGTTGGTGCTGTCGAGCTCGGCCTGGACGTGCCCGTCGTGCAGCACGACGATCCGGTCCGCGCCCTCGACGAGCTCGTCCATCTCGCTGGAGATCAGCACGACGGCGAGCCCCTGCTCGGCGAGCTCGTCGATGAGCGCCTGCACCTCGCTCTTGGCGCCGACGTCGATGCCTCGGGTCGGCTCGTCGAGGAGGAACACGGTGGGCTCGGTGGCCAGCCAGCGGGCGATCAGCACCTTCTGCTGGTTGCCGCCGGAGAGCTCGCGGACCTTCTGGTCCGGGCTCGACGCCTTGATCCGCAGCCGCTTCATGAAGGTGTCGACGAGCCGGTCGATCTTGGCCTCCGACACGACCCCGGCGCGCGACATCCGCGGGAGCACGGCGAGCGCGATGTTGTCGCGGACCGAGAGGTCCGGGACGATCCCCTCCGCCTTGCGGTCCTCCGACAGCAGCGCCACGCCGGAGGCGAGCGCGCCCCTCACCGAGTTGGCCTTGACCTTCGACCCGGCGACGGTGACGTCACCGGACTGGGCGCGCAGGGCGCCGTAGATGGCCTTGACGGTCTCGCTGCGCCCGGAGCCGAGGAGGCCGGCCAGGCCGACCACCTCGCCGGGGCGCACCTCGAGGTCGATGCCGTGCAGGCGGTTGCGGACGTCGAGCCCGGAGACCACCAGCGCCGGCTCCTCCGACTGGCGGTGGGACGCGCCGAACTCGGTGGCGCCCTCGGCCTGGACCTCCTCGACGTCGCGACCGAGCATCTTCGAGACCAGCTCGAGCCGGCTCATCTCGGCCATCGTGCCGGTGTGGACCCACTGGCCGTCGCGCAGGATGGTGACCCGGTCGCACAACTCCCACAGCTCGTCGAGCCGGTGGGAGACGAAGACCAGCCCCACGCCCCGGTCCCGCAGGCCGCGGGCGACGCGGAACAGGGTCTCGACCTCCTTGGTCTCCAGCGAGGACGTCGGCTCGTCCATGATCACGACCCGGCTGTCGACCGACATGGCCCGGGCGAGGGCGACCATCTGCTGCGACCCGAGCCCGAGCCGGCCGAGCTCGGCGGTGACGTCGATGTCGATGCCGAGCTCCTCGACGAGCTCACGGGCCCGGCGGTTCATCGCGCGTACGTCGATGAGCCCGAACCTGCGCGGCTCGCGCCCCAGGAAGATGTTCCGGGCCACGCTGAGCAGCGGGACCAGGTTCACCTCCTGGTAGATGGTCGAGATCCCGGCGTGCTGGGCGTCGGAGGGACGGCGGAAGTGCACCGTCTCGCCGGCGTACCGGACCTCCCCCTCGTCGGGGGTGTAGACGCCGGTCAGGACCTTGATCAGCGTCGACTTGCCGGCGCCGTTCTCCCCCACGAGCGTGTGGATCTCCCCCGCCCGGAGCTCGAAGTCGACGCCGCGGAGGGCGTGGACGCCGCCGAAGGACTTGGTGACCCCGACCGTCTGGAGGACGGGGTCACCACCGCCCCGCGGCGGCGTGCTGCTGGTCTGCGTCACGGGTGGCTCAGAACGCCTTGCCGAGGTCCTGCTCGGCGTTCTCGGTGGTGTAGGAGTCGTCCTCGATGATGACGTCCTCGGGGATCTCCTCACCGTCGTAGAACTTCGTCGCGGTCTCGAAGGCGAGCGGGCCGAAGCGCGGGTTGGACTCGATGACGGCGTTGATGTCGCCGTCGACGATGGCCTGGACGGCGTTGCGCGTGCCGTCGATCGACACGATCTTGATGTCGCTGCCCGGGTCCTTGCCCGCGGCGCGGACGGCCGTGACGGCGCCGAGCGCCATCTCGTCGTTGTGGGCGTAGATCGCGGTGATCTCCGGGTTGGACTGGAGCAGCTGCTCGGTCACCGACTGGCCCTCGTCACGCGCGAAGTTCGCCGTCTGCTCGACGATGATCTCCAGGTCGGGGTACTCCTCCTCGACGCGGTCCTTGAAGCCGGCGTTGCGCTCGTCGGTGACGTTGTTGCCCGAGGAGCCGAGCAGCACCGCGACCTTGCCCTCGCCACCGGTGGCCTCGGCCATCGCGTCGGCGGCGCGCATCCCCTGGTCGTAGAAGTCCGAGCCCAGGAACGCGATGTAGTCCGAGCACGGCTCGTTGGTCACCTTGCGGTCGATGGTGAGGACCGGGACGCCCTTCTTCTTGGCGGCGTCGAGGGCGGGGTCGAGGCCGTCGGAGTTGACCGGCGCGACGATGAGGAACTGCGCGCCCTGGTTGAGCATGTCCTGGATGTCGGCGATCTGCTTGGGCAGCTCGGCGTTCGCGTTGGTGGTGATCAGCTTCTTGACGCCGGCCTCCTTCGCGGCCTCCTTGATCGACTCGGTCTCCGCCGCGCGGAAGGCGGCGGTGTCCGGCTCGGACTGGGAGAACCCGACGGTGGCGTTCTTCAGGTCGAGCTTCTCGGCGCCGTACTTGTCCAGCGTGCAGCCGGGACCGGTGTTCTCGGTCTCCTTGACGACCTGCTCGTCCTTGCCGGTGCCGGCGTCGTCCGAGGCGCTGTCGTCGCCGGAGTTGGTGCAGCCGGTCAGGGCGAGACCGGCCACCGCCGCTGCGGCGATCGTCTTCCAGGGCGCCGTGCGGTTCATGGTCTTCATCGATGCTCCCGTGGGGTGAGGTGGGCGGGCCCGGCGTGAGATAGCCGTCACAAGTGCCTTCGCGCAAGCAAACATGACCGCACACAAAAGCGCAATCACCCGGGGAGACGAACTGCAAAGGATTCTGTTCGCCGAGGCCCTGACGACGTCGCGGATACGGCACTCGGCGCGGATGCGAGCGTGGATCCCGCGGCAACTCGGGACGAACTGGCCCTTGCCACCTCGCCCACCCCACCCTCAGGATGTGCACATCGGACCTCAAGTCCGAACATCCCCTCACAGTCCGCGATGAGGGGGCACGGGGGTCGACGAGAGGGGCCGCATTGCTCGCCGCCGAACGCCAGGCACGCATCCTGCACGAGGTGCAGCAGCGCGGAGCAGCCCGCGTCAGCCAGCTCGCCCGGCTGCTCGAGGTCTCGGAGATGACCATCCGGCGGGACCTGGACAACCTGGCCTCCCAGGGCCGCCTGGACAAGGTCCACGGCGGCGCGACGATCGCGGGCGGCACCAAGCCCAGCACCGACGAGCCGGGGTTCGAGGCCAAGTGGGCGCGCCAGACCGCGGAGAAGGAGGCGATCGCCGCCGCCGCCGCGGCGATGGTGCGTCCGGGCTCCGCCGTCGGGCTGTCGGCCGGCACGACGACCTGGACCCTGGCGCACCACCTGCGCACGATCCCGGACCTGACGGTCGTGACGAACTCGATGCGGGTCGCGGAGGTGCTGCACAAGGCGGGCGGCGCTGCCCCCAACGTCGTCCTCACCGGCGGCGTGCGCACGCCCTCCGACGCCCTCGTCGGACCGGTGGCGGTCTCCTCCCTGCGGCTGCTCCACCTGGACCTGGTCTTCCTGGGCGTGCACGGGATGGACGCCCGCGCCGGCTACACCACGCCCAACCTGCTCGAGGCCGACACCGACCAGGCGCTCGTCGCCGCCGGCCAGCGCCTCGTGGTCCTGGCCGACCACACCAAGTGGGGGATCATCGGCATCTCGACGATCGTCCCGCTGGACCGGGCCGACGTCGTCGTCGCCGACGACGGCCTCGACCCGGACGGCCGGGCGACCATGCGTGAGCTGGGGGTCGACCTCGTGCTCGCACCGCTGACCGCCGGTCGGACCGCCGGCACCGCCGACGGCGTCGGGAACGCCTCGTGAGCCGGGGCGGGGCCGAGCACGAGCTCACCCACGGTGGGCTCGTCGCCGTCGTCACCGAGGTCGGCGGCGGTGTGCGCCTGCTCCAGCACGACGGCCGCGACCTGGTCCGTCCCTACGCAGCCGACGAGGTGCGTCCGCGCTTCCGCGGGTCGGTGCTGCTCCCGTGGCCCAACCGGGTCGCCGACGGGCGCTACCGCTTCGGCGGCCAGGAGCACCAGCTGCCGCTCACCGAGCCCGACCGCGGCAACGCGCTGCACGGCCTCGTGTGCTGGGTGCGCTTCGACATGCTCGACTCCACCTCCGACTCAGCGACCTTCGGCCACCGGCTGGTGCCGCAGCCGGGCTACCCCTTCGAGCTCGACGTGACCGTCCGTCACGCGCTCGCCGAGGACGGACTCACCACGACGGTGACGGCCCGGAACGCCGGCGCCGAGGACGCGCCGTACGGCGTGGCACCGCACCCCTACCTCGTCGCGGGCCCGGGCGTGGTCGACGACTGGACCCTGCAGCTGCCCGTCACCGAGGTGCTCGAGGTGACCCCCGACCGGCTGCTCCCGCTGGACCGCTCCCCCGTGGCCGGCACCGACCGCGACTTCCTCGCGGCCCGTCCCATCGCCGGCACCGCGGTGGACCACGCCTTCACCGGCGTGCGTCCGGACCCCGACGGGTTGGCCCGCGTGCGCCTGCACGACGGCACCGGCACCGGCGTGCAGTGCGTGTGGGACCCGACCCGCCTGCCCTGGCTCCAGGTCCACACCGGCGACCTCCCCGACGAGCCCGAGAACGACCGTCGCGGCCTGGCTGTCGAGCCGATGACCTGCCCGCCGGACGCGTTCCGCTCCGGCGAGGACCTCGTCGTGCTGCGTCCCGGTGACGAGCACACCGTGTCCTGGACCCTCGGCCCGCTCTGACCGGGGGGTGTTGGCGAAGGAGGCGGGAGAGCTAGTCCCCGACCTTCACGTTGACGACCATGCCGGTGGCCTGGGTGCCGCGTTGCCATAGGTGGTCCGCCCCCCGGACGTAGGTGACGTCCATGCCCCTGATCACCACCCGCCCTGCTCGCCGTGGGGTCACCGTCATGGCGATGGTCGTGGTGGCGGCAGGGGCCAGGCGGACCTTCCGACCTGCGACGTCGGCAAGGGAATCGCACGAGCGGTCTGCGGTCCCGTCTGCCGCGATGAAGGGCTCGCCGCTGCGCTGGCACACGGCGAAGGTGATGAGGGCATCGGCGGTGTTGGTGACGACGCGGGGTCGAACCCCGTTCACGGTGATGGTCTCGGGGTCCTCGTGGATCGGGCGCTGCACCATGTCGAAGGTGACCGGGTGAGGGTTCGAGGCGGCCTGCTTCGTCGAGAAGCCGTTGCCGACAGCGGTGAACGTACTCGGCTTCGTCCACCACCGGGAGTACGCCAGCACCAGTCCCAGGACCAGGAGGAGGGCCAGCCCAGCGGCGATCCACCGACGGTCGAGTCGCCGGCGGGGGCCAGGCGGAGCCGAGCCCGGCGACTCCTCCTCGTCCCGCTGGTCCACCACGTTCCCGGATGCGGACATGGGCCTCAGTATGGAGTGTCTGCGATCGCACGCTGGTCGGCAGGTCCGGTGGACGCCGCCGCGCGCGGCGGTCACGACGCACCCAGCGAGACCGAGCCGGCGCCGGAGCGGTCAGTCGGCCCGGAGGTCCTCCGCCGGCCACGTGGTGACCAGCCGGGCGCCGCCGCCGGGGGCGTCGGTGATGGTCACCGTGCCGCCGTGGGCGCGCACCAGCCCGTGCACGATGTAGAGCCCCAGGCCGGAGCCGCCGCGGGCGCCGCCCTTCCAGAACTTGGTGAACACCCGTCGGCGCATCTCCTCGGGGACGCCCTCACCCTGGTCGTCCACGGTGACGCGGACGCCGGCCGGGTCGCTGCCCTGCCCCTCGGCGACGGCCTCGACGTGCACGCGCACGGAACCGTCCCCGTGCCGCACGCCGTTCTCGACGAGGTTGGTCACGACCTGGGTGAACTTGTCGGGGTCGACGTGCACCGCCGGGAGGTCGTCGTCGAGGGTGAGGTCGATCGGCCGGGCGGTGCCGGCGGCGACCGACTCCACGATCCGGGTGACCAGCACCCCGGCGTCGGAGGGCCGGGGGTAGAGCTGGAGCCGGCCCGTGTCGATGCGGGCGACGTCCAGCAGCTCGGCGATCAGCCGGCTGAGCCGGTCGGAGTCGGCGGCGACGGTGGTGAGCATGAGCTTCTTCTGCTCGTCGTTGAGCTTGTCCCACCGGTTGAGCAGCGCCTGCACGAAGCCCTTCACCCCGGTCAGCGGCGAGCGCAGCTCGTGCGCCACGGTCGCCACGAGGTCCGAGCGCTCCCGGTCGAGCCGGGCGCGGCCGCGGCCGGAGCGGATGGTCACCGCGACCTGGCGCACCGGTTCGCGGACACCGTCGCGGTGGATGCGGGCCGCGACGAGCACCTCGGTGCCGTCCGGGAGCAGCCAGGACTGCTCCGGGACGGCGGTGCGGGTGGCGATCCCGCCGTACGGGCGGTTGCACGCCGTCCAGGCGCGGCCGTCCTGGTCGCGCAGCGCCAGCACCTCGGGCAGCGGGCGTCCGACGGCTCCGGGGCCGTCGACCCCCAGCATCCGCGCCGCCGGTGCCGAGACCAGCACCACCCGCTGGTCGGCGTCGGCGACGACGACGCCGTCGGGCAGCGAGTCGGCCAGTGCCTGGGCGTCCACGCACGCCACCCTAGGCGGCGAGGGCCGGCCGGGTGCGCTCAGCGCGGGTAGTTCTCGTTGCGCAGCGTCACCACGACGTTCTGGAGCACCACCTCCGGCGGCAGCGTCACCGCGGTGCGGACGAGGCCGGCGACGATCGCGGGGTCCATCATCCGCTCGGGCGGGAGGCCCCACTGGTCCATCATCGGCGTGGCCATGGCCGCCGGGTCGATGATGCTGACCCGCGCCGGCCAGCCGCGCTCGCGGGACTCGGTCTGCATGACCTCCGCCAGCTTGTGCATCGCGGCCTTGGAGGCGTTGTAGGCACCGGCACCCGCGCCGACCGTGAGCGCGCTGATCGACACGACGCACACGATGTCGCCGGTCTCGGCGCCGAGCGCCTGCAGGTGCCGCACGAAGGCGCGGCTGAGGTACATCGGCCCGTGGACGTTGACGGCGAAGACTCCGTGCCACTGGTCGTCGTCGACCTCGACGACGTCCGCGCCGCGGTCGGTGCCGGCGTTGTTCACGAGCAGGTCGAAGCGCGCACCGTGCTCCTTGCCCGCGCGCCGGACCACCTCGTCGACGGCCGCGCGGTCGGTGACGTCCAGGGCCACCGCCTCGGCGCTGCCGACGCCCGCGTCCGCCGCGAGCTCCGCGGTCCGCTTGGCGCCGTCGACGTCGATGTCGGCGACGAGCACGTGCGCGCCGCGTCCGGACAGGTCGAGGCTGATCGCGCGGCCGAGGCCGCTGCCGCCACCGGTGACGAGCGCGACGCGCCCCTCGAGCTCCTGAGTCGTCATGGCTGCGCTGTACCCGCGGCGCCGGCGCCGAGACCTGCCACTTTCGCCCGGAGGGATGAAGTGGTCGGCCCCGGGTACCCCCGCGGCACCGAGCGTTCCGAGCGCCCCGCACGAGGGGTGCGCACGTCGACGGGAGAGGCGGACAACGGATGAGGCGCACACCAGGCACCGCGGTGGTCACCGGTGGAGCGGGTTTCGTCGGCTCCTGGCTGTGCCAGCGGCTCCTCGCCGACGGTCACGAGGTGTGGTGCGTCGACTCCTTCGTCACCGGTGGCCGCGACAACGTCGCGCACCTGCTGCACGACCCGCGCTTCCACCTGGTCGTCGCGGACGTGTGCGACCCCTTCGACGTCCCCGGCGAGGTGGACCTCGTCCTGCACCTCGCCTCGCCGGCCTCGCCGGTCCACTACCTGCGGATGCCCGTCGAGACGCTGATGGTCGGCAGCCGGGGAACCACGAACGCGCTCGACCTGGCCGAGCGCAAGGGGGCCCGCTTCCTCATGGCCTCGACCTCGGAGGTGTACGGCGACCCGCTGGAGCACCCGCAGCGCGAGACCTACTGGGGGAACGTCAACCCGATCGGCCCGCGCAGCGTGTACGACGAGGCGAAGCGGTTCTCCGAGGCCCTCACCACCGCCTACCGCGAGCACCGCGGCGTGGACACCGTGATCGCCCGGATCTTCAACACCTACGGCCCGCGGATGGCCGACCAGGACGGCCGGGTCGTGCCGACCTTCGTCCACCAGGCGCTGGCCGGCGAGCCGCTCACCGTCGCCGGCGACGGCAGCCAGACCCGTTCCCTGTGCTTCGTGGAGGACACCGTCGACGGCCTCCTGCGGCTGGCGGCCTCGGGCGAGCCGGGGCCGGTCAACATCGGCAACGACCAGGAGCTGACGGTGCTCCAGATCGCCGAGCTGATCACCGAGCTCACCGGTTCGGACTCCCGGGTCGACTTCGTCGACCTCCCGACCGACGACCCCAAGGTGCGGCGCCCCGACATCGGCCGCGCCGAGCAGCTGCTGGGCTGGCGCCCGTCCACACCGGTCCGCGAGGGGCTCAGCCGGACGGTGCGGTGGATGGCCGGCGAGCGGACCCAGCCCGCGACAGCCTGACGCGGCACGCCTCGAGCACCTCCTCCACGCCGATCGCGGCGAGGGCCGGGTCGAGCTCGGTCGCGTGCGGGTCGCCGGGCCCGGTGCCGTGCCACAGCACGGTGTGCGGGCCGCGCGCCGGCGGCCCCCAGCGGTGCGGCGGGGTGGGCCCGAAGAGCAGCACCGACGGGGTCGCGTACGCCGAGGCGAGGTGCGCGGTGCCGGTGTCGCCGCAGACCACCAGCCGCGCGGCCGCGACGAGGGCGGCCAGCCCGCCGAGGTCGGTGCGCCCCGCGAGGACGGCCTCCGCCGGGAGGCCGGCGGCACGGCGTACCTCCTCGGCCAGCGGCGCCTCGGCGGCCGAGCCGGTGACCACCACCCGGTGACCCTCCGCGGCGAGCGCGCGGGTGACCTGCGCGAACCGGACGGGCGGCCACCGCCGCCCGGGGTAGGCCGCGCCGGGGTGCACGACGACGGCCCCGGCGACCTGCGGGGCGGCCGGCGGCGCGTCGAGCGAGACGTCGTCAGGATCCGCCTCCGTCGGTAGGAGGGCGAAGGCGGTCCTCACCAGCCGGCACCACCGCGCGCGCTCGTGCTCCTCGGGGTCCCACCGGGGGCCGTCCGCCGTCTCGTAGGCGACCAGCCGGCCCGGCCCGAGGTCCTCGAGCAGCCGCCGGCTCGCCGGCCCGTTGCCGTGCAGGTCGACCGCCACGTCCGGCGGCGGCCCGGTCCACGGGACCGGCGCGAGCTCGGCGACGGGGAGGTGGGTGTCGACGGCCGGGACCAGGGCCACCAGCGGTGCGAGCGGCGCCGGCGCGGCGAGGACCAGCTCGTGGTCGGGGAGCGCCCGGCGCAGCGCCTTGAGCGCCGGGACCCCGGCCAGGTGGTCGCCGAGGCCGATCGCCCGGAGCACGAGCGCTCGCGGCCGCCCGGGGCTCACCCGCGCAGCCCGGCGCGCTCCGCCGCGGTGGCCACCAGGTTCGTCGTGGACCGTCCCTGCAGGTAGGGCAGCACGACGGACTGGCCGCCCCACTCGCGCAGCAGCGTCGCCTCGGGCAGCTCCACGCCGGCGTAGTCGCCGCCCTTGGCCCACACGTCCGGCCGGACCCGCCGCAGCGCCTCGGTCGGGGTGTCCTCGTCGAAGACCACGACGGCGTCGACCGGTTCCAGGGCGGCCAGCACGCGGGCGCGGTCGTCCTGCGGCACCAGGGGTCGGGCCTCCCCCTTCAGCCGGCGCACGGAGGCGTCGGAGTTCAGGCAGACGACCAGGCAGTCGCCGAGGGCGCGGGCGGCCTCGAGCGTCGCGACGTGGCCGGCGTGCAGGAGGTCGAAGCAGCCCCCGGTCGCCACCACCGTGCCGCCCGCGGCCCGGACCCGCTCCACGCGCTCCAGGCCGCGAGGGGCGTGCTCGGCCGGGTCGCCGTCGGTCCCGGGCCGGCCGAAGGCCGCCGCTCCCCCGGCGGCGACGAAGTCCGCGGCCGCCAGCACCGCGGCCTGCACCGCCTCGGTCGTCACCGCCCCCGAGGCCAGGGCCCCGGCCGCGGCGCTGGCGAACCGGTCGCCGGCGCCGCAGGGGTCGGCCACCGCCACCCGCGGCGCGGGCAGGACCGACGGCGAGGACTCCCCGTGGCTCAGCAGCGCCCCCTGGGCGCCGAGGGTCATCGCGACGGCCGAGGCCGACCAGCGCTCGACCAGCGCGGCCGCGCGGGCGCTCGCCTGGCCGAGCGGGGTGCGCGCGTCCCGGCCCACGTCGCCGGCGAAGTGCGCGGCCTCGTCGCGGTTCGGGGTCACCAGGCGCACGCCGGGGACCGGCGCCGACCCGCGCGGGTGCGGGTCCCACACCACCGGCACCCGGCCCGCGACGCCGGACAGCGCCTCCCGGACGGCCGGCTCGTCGGTCAGCCCGCGTCCGTAGTCGGCGACCAGCACCGCGCTGGCCGAGCGGATCGCCTCGAGCGCGGACTCCGGGGCGGGGCCGACGGCACCGGCCGTGCCGGTGTCGAGCCGCAGCAGCGACTGCCCGGCCGAGCGCACCCGCTTCTTGACCGGCGTGCTGCCGGCGTGGGGCACCGCGACCAGCCGCACGCCGTACGCCGCCAGCAGCGTCGCGAGGTGCTCGCCGTCGGCGTCGTCGGCCACCGCGGACACCAGCACGACGTCGTGCCCGTCGCGAGCGGCCAGCGCCGCCGCGAGCCCGGCGCCGCCGGGCCGGGCGTGCTCGACGAGGTCGTCGAGCACCGGCACCGGGGCGTCGGGGCACAGGCGCCCGGCGCGCCCCTCCAGGTCGACGTCGAGCAGCGCGTCGCCGACGACGACGAGCGGCCCGCGGCTCACGCGCTGGCCCCCGATCGGCACACGAGGTCCTCGTTCGACATCCGGGTCCGCGAGACGCCGACGCCCAGGGTGCGGTCCAGCGCCGCGCAGGTGATGTGCAGCGCCACCAGGTGGAGCTCCTGGACGGTGGCGGTGTACGGCGCGTCGACGCAGCACGACTCCTCGGCGGCCTCGGCCAGCGGGTTGGGCCGGGGGCCGGTCATCGCCCAGACCTGCATCCCGACCGCCCGCCCACGCTCCGCGGCGGCCACCATGTTGGGGCTGCGGCCGCTGGTCGACATCAGCACCAGCACGTCGCCGGGGCGGCCGTGCGCCTCGACCTGCCGGGCGAAGAGCTCCTCGGGCGGGTAGTCGTTGGCGATCGCGGTGAGGCTCGAGGTCTCCGCGGTCAGGCAGATCGCCGAGAACGGCGGCCGGTCCTCGCGGTACCGGCCGACGAGCTCGGCGGTGAGGTGCTGGGCCTGCGCGGCGCTGCCGCCGTTCCCCGCCGCGAGCAGCCGGCCGCCGCCGTCGAGGACCTCGGCCAGGCGCACGCCCCAGTCGTCCACGACGTCGACGCACGGCCCGAACTTCTCCAGCGCGCGCGACAGCTCCAGCAGGTGCTCGTGGTCGCAGGGCGTGTGCAGGGGGCGGGTGGAGCTCATCGGGTCACCTCCGAGGTCAGGCGCTCGGTGGCGCCGACGAGTGCTTGGTAGACGTGCTCGGTCTGCTCGACGACGCAGCGCCAGTCGTAGCGCTCCAGCGCCCGGCGCCGCCCGGCCCTGCCGTACGCCGCGCGCCGGACGTCGTCGGCGAGCAGGCCCCCGAGGGCCGCGACCAGGGCGTCGGGGTCGCGCGGCGGGACCAGCTCGCCGGTGACGCCGGGGACGACGGTGTCGAGCAGCCCGCCGACCGCGGAGCCGACCACCGGCCGGCCGCAGGCCATGGCCTCCAGCGGGACGATGCCGAACGGCTCGTACCACGGGACCGTGACGACGACGTCGCTGCTGCGGATGAGGTCCGGCACCTCGGCACGCGGGACCGCACCGACGAGCTCGACCCGGTCGGCGGCGCCCAGCTCGGCGGCCAGCGCGCGGAGGCGGCCGACCTCGGGGTCGGCGTCCAGCGCGTCGGCCCGCGGCCCGCCGGCGACCACCAGCTCGACGTCGGGGAGCGCGGCGACGGCCCGCACCGCGTCGTCGATGCCCTTGCGGGCGACCAGGCGGCCGATGACCAGCACCCTCCGCCGGCCGGACGCCGCCGGCGCGCGCCCGGGCCGGAAGTGCTCGACGTCGACGCCGCACGGGATGACCTCGGCCCGCGCCGGGTCCAGCCCGAGCGCGGACAGCTCCTGGACCTCGTCGGAGCAGGTGGCGACGACCCGGTCCACGTCACGGCAGATCCGGCGCTCCAGCGCGATCCGGTCGTCGGGGCTGGTGTCGTCCGCGCCCTGCCAGCGGCGCTTGACCGACCCGAGCGCGTGGAAGGTCTGCACCACCGGCACGCCGGTCCCGGCCGCCGCGTCGAGGGCGGCCAGCCCGCTCATCCAGAAGTGGGCGTGCACCACGTCGGGCCGCCAGCCGCGCCACCGGTCGCGGAGCACCTCCGCGAAGCGACCCATGTGCGGCAGCAGGTCGTCCTTGGGCACCTCGGTGGGCGGGCCGGCCGGCACGTGGTCGACGAGGTACCCGTCGGGGGTGCGCACGCGGGCGGGGCCGGCGGTGCTGTCCCGCCGGGTGTGGACGACGACGTCGTGGCCCCGGCGGGCCAGGCCGGCGGCGAGCGCCGCGACGTGGACGTTCTGGCCGCCCGCGTCGACCCCGCCGAGGGTCGCCAGCGGGTCGGCGTGCTCGGAGACGAGTGCGATCTTCACGGGATCCTCCTCAGGGTCGCGCCCGCGGCTCGGCTCGGCGCGGTGCCGGGCAGGTCGCCGAGCGCGGTGGCGGCGGCGACGACCTCCTCGGCGGTGACCGACGTCAGGCAGGGGTGTCCGGGGACGGGGCAGGTCGTCGCGCGGGTGCCGCGGCACGCCGCGGTCGGGTCACCCAGCAGCACCCGGTGCGGGGTGTACGGCGCCCAGCGCTCGGCCGGGACGGTCGGGGCGAAGAGCGACACGACCGGCACCCCGACCGCGGCGGCGAGGTGGGCCGGTCCGGTGTTGCCGACGACGACGACGCGCGCCCCGGCCAGGAGCCCGGCGAGCTCGCCGAGGTCGGTGCAGCCGCCGCGGTCGACGCCTCCCCCGCCGGCGACGAACGCGGTCAGGTCGCGCTCGTCGGGTCCGCCGGTCACCACCACGGTCACCCCGCGGGCGGTGAGCAGGTGGCAGGTCTCGCGGAACCGCTCGGCCGGCCAGGCACGCGCCGGCACCGACGTGCCCGGGTGCAGCACGACGTACGGCACCGGCGAGGCCTCGGGCACCACCGTGCGGACCGCCAGGCCGCCCCCGTCCCCGGCGGGCAGGTCGAAGCCGCAGGCCCGGGCGAGCGAGAGGGCACGCTCGGGCTCCGGGACGTCCTCGTCGAAGCGGTGCCGCACGTCGAGCAGCGAGCCGGGGTAGTCCTCGCTGATCGCGCCCACCCACGGGATGCCGGCCATCCGGAGCAGCAGCGCGGTGGGGAGCGCGGACTGGTGGAAGGAGGTGAAGACGACCGCCCGGTCGAAGCGGCGCTCCGCCAGCCGCCGCACCAGGTCCTCGACGTCGGCGCGGTCGACCGGGTCCGGCTCGGGGTCGATCCACGGCGAGCGCCAGCACAGCAGCTCGTCCACCCCGGGCAGCAGCTCCGCGGCGGCGCGTCCGCGCGGTCCGCACAGCAGGGTCACGTGGTCGGACCCGGCAGCCAGGGCACGCACCGCCGGGCCGGTGACGAGGACGTCCCCCAGGCTGTCGAGGCGTACGGCGAGCGTGCGGGTCACCAGCGCCCCCCGACGATCGCGTCCACGGCCGCCGGCAGCGACCGCTCCACACGGGCAGCGCGGGCCACCTCCTCGGCCCGGGTCACCGGCGTCGGCACCAGCACCCCCACCGCGCCCGCTGCCTCGGCGGCCCGCACGTCGGCCTCGATGTCACCGACGAGCACCGTCCGCGCCGGGTCGACGTCGAGCTCGGCGCAGGCCTGCTTGACCATGCCGGGCGCCGGCTTGCGGCAGCCGCATCCGTCGTCGGGGCCGTGCGGGCACAGCAGCACGACCTCGAACGGCCCGAGCAGCTCCGCGACGCGGGCGTTGACCGCCTCGACCTGCTCGCGGGTGACCAGGCCGCGGGCGATGCCGGACTGGTTGGTCACGACGCCCAGGCGGACGCCGAGCGCGCGCAGCCGGTCGAGCGCCTCGCGGGCGTCGTCGACGGGCCGCACGAGTGCCGGGTCGCCGTTGTAGGGGACGTCGTGGACCAGCGTGCCGTCCCGGTCCAGCAGCACCAGGTCGGGCAGGCCGCGCCACGGGCCGGCGTGCCGGTGCCGCACGATGCCGCGGGCGGAGTGCCAGGTCGCGGCGAACGGGATCGCGGCGCTGGTGAGCAGCATGCGTCGTACCTCCGCGGCGTCCCGGGGGCCCGGCGCGATCCGGGCCCAGGCGAAGTCGGCGGTGCCGGCCGCCCAGGCGGCCGCCGCCGCCAGCGCCGTGCGTCGCCGCCGGCCGAGCAGGGCCCCGACCGCGACCACCCCGGCTGCGGCGATCGCGACGTGCCGCGGGCGCCGGCCCTGCGGCGCCACGGCGCGCACGTGCCAGTCGGGTCCGTGGACGGCCCGCATCAGGTAGTCGTCGGCATTGCCGGCCTGCTGACGCAGGCTCGCGAGGTCGTCGGCCGGCCGGACCGGGTGCACGGTGAGCCGCGACCCGTCGAGCACGCGCCCGCGGTCGGCGCCGAGCCGCAGCGCGAGGTCGGCGTCCTCGCGGAAGGCACGGGGGAAGCGCTCGTCGAAGCCGCCCACGGCCGCCAGGTCGCGGCGCCGGTACGTCAGGTCGGCGGTGATCCAGCGCGCGGTCTCCAGGCCGGCGGTCCCGCGCTCCCAGTCGGTCGGTCGGCGGTCGGTGGGCAGCGGCACACGGATCCGCCCCTCGGACCCGACGGCCTCGCGCGCGTCCGCCAGCTCGAGGTCGACGCGGAGGTGCTCGTGCCAGTCCCGCTCGGGGAGGACGTCGTCGTCGAGGAAGCAGACCCAGGTGGTGCGGGCGTGCCGCCAGCCGATGTTCCGGGCTCGCGCCGGGCCTCCGCCGCCGGCCCGCACCACCCGCAGGTCCAGCCCGAGGCCCGGCAGCTCGCGGCGCACCAGCCCGGCCAGGTCGGGCCCCTCGCGGCGGTCGTCGACGAGCACGACGGGCACGTCGAGCGGGACGGTCTGATCGGAGAGCCGCTGGAGCAGGACGAGCAGGCTGGGCCGCCCGACGGTGGGGACGACGACGGTGGTGTCGGTGCGGGCGTGGCGCCCCGTCACGCGACGCCTGCCAGCCCCCGGCGGCGGACCACGAACGGGCCGATCGCGAGCATCGTCACCGGCGCGGAGCCGAAGCACTCCAGTGCGTCGCGCGGGTCGTCGACCATCGGGCGGCCCGCGGTGTTGAGGCTGGTGTTGATGACCACCGGGAGACCCGTGCGCTGCTCGAAGACCTCGAGCATCCGGCCGAGCAGCGGGTGGTCCTCGGACTCCACGGTCTGCACCCGGGCCGTGCCGTCGACGTGGACGACCGCCGGGATCCGGTCGCGCCAGTCGGGCGCGACGTCGTGCACGAAGAGCATGTACGGCGAGGGCAGCGGCCCGCGGCTGAAGATCTCGGCCGCGCGCTCGGCGCGCACCATCGGCGCGACCGGTCGGAACTGCTCGCGGCCCTTGACGTCGTTGAGCCGCTCGAGGTTCTCCTTGCGGCCCGGGTGGGCCAGCAGCGAGCGGTGCCCGAGCGCTCGGGGACCGTACTCGCTGCGGCCCTGGAACCAGGCGACGACGCCGTCGGCCGCGAGGCACTCCGCGACCTCCACGGCCACGTCCGCAGGTCGCTCGTAGGGCACCTGCGCCGTGCGCAGCCACGCCTCGATCTCCTCCTCGGAGAACCCGCGGCCGAGGTCGGCGCCGCGCATCGGGGTGAGCGTGTCCCCGTGGGTGTAGGCGTGGTGCAGGGCGCTCCCCAGCGCCGTGCCGGCGTCGCCGGCGGCGGGCTGCACCCACACCGACTCGTAGCCGGTCTCGGCGTGCAGCCGGGTGTTCGCGACGCAGTTGAGCGCCACGCCGCCGGCGAGGGTGAGCGTGGTGCCGCCGGTGCGCCGCCGTAGCCACTCGGCGAGGTCGATGAGGACCTCCTCGAGCCGCGTCTGCACGGTGGCGGCCAGGTCGGCGTGGTCCTGGGTCCACTCCTCCCCCGGCGCCAGCCGCTTGGCCAGCGCGGACCAGTCGACGCCCTGGGTGCGGAAGCCGCCCTCGCCGTCGGCGCGGACCAGGTCGCGGATCTCGTCCATGAACCGCGGCCTGCCGTAGGAGGCCATCGCCATGACCTTGTACTCGTCGGAGGAGCGCAGGAAGCCCAGGTGCTCGGTGAGGTCCTCGTAGAGCAGGCCGAGCGACTGGGGCAGCTCCTGGGCCGCGTGGACGGTGAGGCCGCCGCCCTCGTAGCGCCCGGCCAGGTGGCTGGCGCACTCGCCACGTCCGTCGAGGACCAGCACGTCGGTGTCCGGGTGGGGCGAGGCCAGTGCGCTGGACGCGCCGTGCGAGACGTGGTGCGGCACGAAGCGCACCGTGGCGGGGTCCAGGCCGGGCAGCGCGGTCGCGAGGAAGCCCGGCGCCTGGCGCGCGTACGTCTGGCGCAGGTGGTCCCAGGGGTCGAACAGCCCCATGTCCTCGGCCGGGCGGGCCCGCTCGGGGTCGTAGGAGTACGTCACGGCGTCGAGCTCGGAGACGTCGATGCCGGCCTGCTCGAGGCACCAGCGCGCCGCGAGCTCGGGCTGCTCCCACGCCGCGAACGGCACCGGGCGCTTGCCGTGCTTGCGCCGGGAGAACCGCTCCTCCTCGGCCGCGGCGACCGTCACGCCGTCGACCACGAGGGCGGCCGCCGGGTCGTGGAACAAGGCGTTGATGCCGAGGACCTTCACGCGCACTCCTGTCGTCGGGTGCCCTCGCAGTTCCCGCGCGGCAGGAAGGCATACCCGCGCTGACCTGCACTGCTCGAAGTGCTTTCGTCCCGACGGGTGAATGTCCTCCGGCACCAGGGGAACCGTCGCCAGGTGACCCCTTCGAGCCCGCTGCCCGCCCGCTGATGCGCGTCCTGCTCTGGCACGTGCACGGGTCGTGGACCACCTCCTTCGTCCAGGGCCGCCACGAGTACGTCGTGCCGGTGACGCCCGGGCGGGGACCGGACGGCCTCGGGCGGGCGCGCACGTGGGACTGGCCCGCGAGCGTCGTCGAGCTGCCGCCGGAGGAGCTGGCCGGCGCCGGGATCGACCTGGTGGTGCTGCAGCGGCCGCACGAGCTGGAGCTGGCCGAGCGCTGGCTCGGCCGCCGGCCCGGGGTCGACCTGCCGGCGGTCTACCTCGAGCACAACACCCCGCTGCACGGGCATCCCGACGTGCCGGACACCCGTCACCCGATGGCCGACCAGGCCGCGGTGCCGGTGGTGCACGTGACCGGCTTCAACGAGCTGTTCTGGGACACCGGTGACGCCCGCACCACGGTCATCGACCACGGCATCGTGGACCCCGGCCAGCGCTGGACCGGCGAGCTGCCGCACGCCGCGGTCGTGGTCAACGACCCGGTGCGGCGGGGCCGCTCGGTCGGCACCGACCTGCTGCCCGACCTGCTCGCCGCGGGTCCGGTCGACGTGTTCGGCATGCGGGTCGACCAGCTCCCGTCCGCCGACGGCCTGACCACCCACGAGGACCTCCCCCAGGCCTCGATGCACGACGAGCTCTCGCGGCGTCGCGTCTACGTGCACACCGCACGGTGGACGTCGCTGGGGCTCTCCCTGCTCGAGGCGATGCACCTCGGCTTGCCCGTGGTCGCCCTCGCCACCACCGAGGCGTCCGTGGCCGTGCCGCCGGAGGCCGGGGTGGTCACCACGCGCCGCTCGGAGCTCCGCGCCGCCGTCGCCCGGTTCCTCGCGGACCCCGCGCTCGCCGCCGAGGCGGGTGCGCACGCACGCAAGCACGCCCTGGAGCACTACGGGCTGCCGCGGTTCCTCGAGCGCTGGGACGACGTGCTCGAGGACGCCCTCCGCGGTGGAGGCGCTGCGGGGTGAGCGCACGGGTCACCACCGTCGTCATCAGCCGGGACCGCTGGCCGGACCTGCAGGGCTCGCTCCCGCACCACGAGCCCCCGGTGGTGCTCGTCGACAACGGCTCGCGCGACGGCACCCCGTGGCACGTGGGCCGGGCGTTCCCCGACGTCGAGGTCATCGCGCTCCCGCACAACCTGGCTGCGCCGGCGCGGAACCTCGGCGTCGAGGCCGCCGGCACGCCGTACGTCGCCTTCGCCGACGACGACTCGTGGTGGGCCCCTGGCGCGCTGGAGCGGGCGGCGGACCTCCTCGACGCCCACCCGCGCCTGGCCGTCGTCCACGCCCGGATCCTCGTCGGGCCCGAGGAGCGCCTCGACGGCCTCTGCGCCCGGCTGGCCGACAGCCCGCTCCCGCGCACGCGCGGACTGCCCGGACCCGCGATCGTGGGGTTCGTGGCCTGCGGCGCGGTCGTGCGGCGCGAGGCGTTCCTCGAAGTCGGCGGGTTCGACGCGGTGGTGGAGTTCCCCGGCGAGGAGGAGCGGGTCGCCCTGGACCTGGTGGCCCGGGGCTGGGACCTCGCCTACGTCGACGACGTCGTCGCCCACCACCACCCCTCACCGGTCCGCGACCCGGGCGGGCACCGGCGCACGCGGATCGTGCGCAACCACCTGCTGACCGCGCTCATGCGCCGTCCCTGGCCGGTGGTGCTGCGCGAGGTGGGCGCGGTCCTCCACGAGCGTGACCTCCCGGCCGCTCGGGGGCTCGTGCACGCCGTGCGCCGCTCCCCCCGCGCCCTCGCCGCCCGGCGCGTCGTGCCCGAGCACGTCGAGGACCTCCTCGCGCTCCTGTCCTGAGCCCGGCTCCTCAGGGTCGGGGGTTCGTGCGCGTCCAGCGCTTCTCGTCACGCCGGTGCCCCGTCGCCGCGAGGCACCGGTGGCAGACCGAGGAGACCCGGTCGGCGTCCCGGCCGGTCGCAGGCTGCACGTCGGCCCACTCGACGTGGGAGAACCGCCCCAGCCCCGCCTTCTTCACCGGGATCCCGCACAGCGTCTGGTTCGTGCCCGGCGACCACGCGTGCACCTCGCCGGCCGGGGTCCGGAACCCGTCGGGGTCGGTCCAGGAGTCCGTCGCGGCCACCATCGTGCGCATGCCGTGCGGGTTCCCCGGTCGGGGGCCGGCATACGGTCGGGCGCAGTCAGGCCCGGTGGGCCCGGGCCGAGGCGTAGAGGCAGAGCGCGGCGGCCGTGGAGAGGTTCAGGCTCTCGGCGCGGCCGTGGATCGGGATGCGGACCCGGTGGTCGGCCAGCCCGGCCAGCTCCGCCGGGAGACCCCAGGCCTCGTTGCCGAAGAGCCAGGCGGTCGGCCGGGCGAGCAGGTCCGCGGTGGCCGGGGCGTCGAGGTCCACCTCGCCGGCACCGTCCGCCGCGAGGACGACGAGACCGGCGTCCTGGGCTGCGCGCACGGCCGCGGCGGCGTCGGGCTCGACGGCCAGCGGCAGGTGGAAGAGGCTGCCGACGCTGGCCCGGACCGTCTTGGGGTTGTAGGCGTCGACCGAGCTGCCGGCGAGCACCACGAGGTCGGCGCCGGCCGCGTCGGCGCAGCGCACGACCGTGCCGGCGTTGCCCGGGTCGCGCACGTCGGCGCAGATCGCGACGAGGCGGGCTGCGCGGTCACCGGACAGCAGGTCGGCCAGCGGGCGGTCGAGGTGGCGGCAGAGGCCGACCACGCCCGCCGGCGTGACGCTGTCGCTCAGCGAGGCCAGCGCCTTGTCCTCGACGAGGGTCCAACGGACCTGCGCGCGCTCGGCGGCGGCCGCCAGCGCGGCGTACGTCCCGGTGGCCTCGGGGGTCGCGAAGACCTCGACGACGGCGCCGGGCAGCTCCAGGGCCCCCTCGACCGCCTTCGGGCCGTCAGCGAGGAACAGCCGCCGCTCGGTGCGTACCGAGCGGCGGCTGAGCCTGCGTGCGTCCTTGACGCGGGCGTTGCCCGCGACGAGTGG
Source organism: Nocardioides sp. Arc9.136 (assembly GCF_030506255.1). NCBI lineage: Bacteria > Bacillati > Actinomycetota > Actinomycetes > Propionibacteriales > Nocardioidaceae > Nocardioides > Nocardioides sp. Arc9.136. Next base: position 2,459,139 of record NZ_CP113431.1, read on the forward strand.
CGGCGTGGTCGTCAGGCCGACGCCTCCGCCTTGGGCGCGTTGACGTCCTCGGGGAGGGCGTTCTTCGCGACCTCGACGAGGGCGTTGAACGCCGCGACGTCGTTGACGGCCAGCTCGGCCAGGATCTTGCGGTCGACCTCGACACCGGCGAGGTTGAGGCCCTGGATGAAGCGGTTGTAGGTCATCCCCTGGGCGCGGGCCGCAGCGTTGATGCGCTGGATCCACAGCTTGCGGAAGTTGCCCTTGTTCTTGCGCCGGTCGTTGTAGCTGTAGACCAGCGAGTGGGTGACCTGCTCCTTGGCCTTGCGGTACAGGCGCGAGCGCTGGCCGCGGTAGCCGCTGGCGCGCTCGAGGGTCGTACGGCGCTTCTTCTGGGCGTTCACTGCCCGCTTGACGCGTGCCATCTGTCTTGCTCCTTGGTGCTCATGGTCTCGACGGGCTCATCGGCTGCTGCCGACGACCCACCGTGGATTCGGGTGGGGCGAGGTCAGAGACCCAGCATCTTCTTCGCGCGCTTGACGTCGGACTTGGCCAGCTCGACCGTCCCGGTCATCCGGCGGGTGACCTTCGAGGGCTTCTTCTCGAGGTTGTGGCGCTTGCCGGCCTTCTCGCGAAGGATCTTGCCGGAGCCGGTCACCTTGAAGCGCTTGCTGGCACCGGAGTGCGTCTTGTTCTTCGGCATCTCTGTCTCTCTCTCGTCGTCCTGCCGACGGCACGGTGGTGCCACGGCGGAAGTCTCTGGGCGGTCGGGGTCTGCACCCCCGTCCGCATGACGTCAGGCGTCGATCTCGGGGTCGAGGTTCTCGGAGCGGCGGCGCTCCTTCTTCTGCGCCACCGGACCCGCCGCGTGGGCGGCCTCGCGCTCTGCCTGCTCCTCGGCCTCGGCCGCGGCGCGCTCGGCGGTGCGGGCGTCCTTGGCGGCCTGCACGTCGACCTTGGCGTCGGCCTTCTTCTTGTGCGGGCCGAGCACCATGATCATGTTGCGGCCGTCCTGCTTGGGGGCCGACTCCACGAAGCCGAGGTCGGTGACGTCCTCGGCCAGGCGCTGGAGCAGGCGGAAGCCCAGCTCGGGGCGGTGCTGCTCACGACCGCGGAACATGATCGTGATCTTGACCTTGTCCCCCGCCTTGAGGAACCGCACGACGTGACCCTTCTTGGTCTCGTAGTCGTGGGCGTCGATCTTCGGACGAAGCTTCATCTCCTTGATGATCACGTTCGTCTGGTTCCGACGCGCCTCGCGGGCCTTCTGGGCGTTCTCGTACTTGAACTTGCCGTAGTCCATGAGCTTGCAGACCGGCGGGCGCGCCATGGGTGCCACCTCGACCAGGTCGAGGTCGGCCTCCTGCGCGAGGCGGAGGGCGTCGGCCGTCGGGACGATGCCGACGGTCTCGCCGTTGGGTCCAACGAGGCGGACCTCGGAAACCCGGATCCGGTCGTTGATACGAAGCTCGGTGCTGATGTGTCCTCCTGGTGGCTACGTGGCCGGCGGCCCCGACGCCTCCCCGGATCGGTTCCGGAAATGACGAAAGGCCTCCGCTGACGCAAGCGGAGGCCTGTCACTGCCCATCACCACGGCGCCACGCACGACGTACGTGCAGGTGCCACGGCCGGAGCCTTCAGGACCGGACCCGACGACCTGTGCCCGAGTGGTGCTGGGTGCTGCTGGGCGGCGGTCGCTGCGGGTGGGAGACGGATGGTGCTGGTCCCCGCTTGTGGATCTGCTCCCCGGTCCAGGCACGCCTGGCCCAGGTCACTGATCGGTCAACACGGAAGACTAGCCGATCATTCCGTCCCGGGCCGAATCCATGCCTGCCGGTCGCCCACCCGCGCCAGCGTCCACCCGGCCGCCAGGGCGTGCAGGTCCTCGCCCTCGACGACCAACCGCACCGGGCCGGCCACGTCGACCAGGAGCGCGACGGCGCCCTCCTGCACCGCCGACTGCGCGGCGACCCGGGCGGGCACCGGCACCGGGCGCGCCGCCGGGTCCCACGCCGCCATCGCCGCGGTGCCGGAGAAGGCGAGCAGCGCGAGCCGGCCGTCGGCACCGGTGAGCAGCACGGCCGCCATGTCGGAGGTCTTGTCGTGGGCCAGCCCGTGCTCGTCGACCTCGACCTCGCCGAGCACCGCCACCACCGGCACGAGGAGCCGGCACGTGGTCAGGGCGGCGAGCACGTCGCCGTACCGCGCGCGGTCCGTCGCGTACGCCGTGGCCGCCGCGACGAGCCCGGGCGGCGCCCCGCCGTCGTCGTCGGGGAAGCCGGGGCCCAGGAGCCGCTTCTGGTCGGGACGCTCGCTCACGCCCGTGATGGTCTCAGACGCGCGACCGGCACGCCCAAAGTCGAGCGAGTCGCTTGATTTAAGTACCCAACTTCCGTAGACATACGCCCATGGACACGACCACCGCCGTCGCCGGCGTCCCCGCCGGCGCACGCCTGCAGCAGGCGTCGCCCCCGAGGCGGCGCCGCCGGGCACCCCTGCACCTGCTCCGTCGATGGGTGTCCCCCGTCGCACTCGTCGCCCTGTGGCAGCTGGCCTCCTCGACCGGGGTGCTGGACGAGCGCAAGCTCGCCTCCCCCGCGCAGGTCGCGACCACCGCGCTCGACCTGGTCCAGGCCGGCACGCTGGGCACCCAGACGCTCATCTCGCTGCAGCGGGTCGGCCTCGGCTTCGCGATCGGCGCCACGATCGGCCTGGCGCTCGCCGTGGTCGCCGGGCTCAGCCGCGTGGGCGAGGACGCGATCGACCCGCCCATGCAGATGCTCCGGACGCTGCCGCACTTCGGACTCGTCACGCTCTTCATCATCTGGTTCGGGATCGGGGAGACGCCGAAGGTGGCGCTCATCGCGCTGGGAGCGACGTTCCCGCTCTACCTCAACACGCTCGGCGGCATCCGCGGCATCGAGCGCAAGACCCTCGAGGCCGCCCAGGCGCTGCACCTCACCTGGGCGCAGCGGATCCGGCACGTCGTCATCCCCGGCGCGCTGCCCCAGACCCTGGTGGGCCTGCGGCAGAGCCTCGGCATCGCGTGGCTGTCGCTGATCGTCGCGGAGACCATCGCCTCCCAGTCCGGACTCGGATACATGATCAACCACGCCAAGGACTTCCTCCAGACCGACGTCATCGTCGTCGGCCTCGCCGTCTACAGCCTGCTCGGTCTCGCCACCGACGCCGTCGTCCGCTACCTCGAGAGGAAGGCCCTCGCATGGCGCTCCTGACCCCCGGCACGACCACCGCCACCCCGCCCGCTCCCCCGTCGCCCGGCGGTGAGCACGTCGCCCGCGTGCGCCGCCACAACCGCTCCTTCGGCGACACCCACGTCCTGCGCGACATCGACCTCGACGTCCGGCACGGCGAGATCGTCGCCCTCCTGGGCCGCAGCGGCTGCGGCAAGTCGACCCTCCTGCGCAGCCTCGCGCACCTCGACCCGGCCCCGGCCGGCGAGATCGAGGTCAACGGCCGCACCGGCGTCGCCTTCCAGGAGCCGCGCCTGCTCAACTGGCGCACGGTCCAGCAGAACGTCGCGCTGGCCCTGCTCAACAGCCCCGAGCGCAAGCAGCGCTTCACGCTCGCCGAGGAGACCCTCGCCGAGGTCGGGCTCGGCGCGAAGCTGGACGCCTGGCCCCTGCAGCTCTCCGGCGGCCAGGCCCAGCGGGTGTCCCTGGCCCGGGCACTGGTGAGCAACCCGGCGCTGCTGCTGCTCGACGAGCCGTTCAGCGCCCTCGACGCCCTGACCCGGATCGAGATGCACCAGCTCGTCATCGAGCTGTGGCGTCGCCACTCCATGGCGATCCTGCTCGTCACCCACGACGTGGACGAGGCGCTCGCGCTCGCCGACCGGATGGTCGTGATGGACGAGGGACGGATCGCCCGCACCTGGGAGATCTCCCTGCCGCGGTCGGACCGCGCCCCCTCCCAGCCGGACATCGCCCGGACCCGCGCCGAGGTGCTCGGGGCCCTCGGCGTCAAGCCCACCCCGCCGAACCCCCGACGGGACCCCGTCACCGGGGAGCTCGGCCCCGCCCACCCCACCCAGCCCGCGAAGCGAGGAGCAGCATGACCCGCACCACCACCCCGAGGCCCGGCCGCCGGCGCGGCCTGCGCACCGCCCTGACCGCGGTGCTCGCCGCCACGACCCTGGCGCTCGCCGCCTGCGGCGGCTCGGCGACCGGCAACGAGGCCGCCGTGGGCGACGACGGCGAGGTCGACCTCTCCCAGGTGACCCTGATCGTCGGCGACCAGAAGGGCACCAGCGCCAAGGCGCTGCTGACCGCCGCCGGCCTCGACGACACCGAGTACGCCATCGAGTGGAAGGAGTTCACCTCCGGCCCGCCGATCCTCGAGGCCCTCAACTCCGACGCGATCCACGTCGGCATGGTCGGCAACACCCCACCGGTCTTCGCGGCCGCCGCCGGCGGCACCTTCAAGATGGTGGCCACCGCCTCCTACACCGGCAAGGGCGACACCATCCTGGTGCCGAAGGACTCCACCATCCAGGACGTCTCGGAGCTGAAGGGCAAGAAGGTCGCCGTCGCCGAGGGGAGCTCGGCCAACTACAACCTGCTCGCCCAGCTTGAGGAGGCCGGCCTGACCTACGACGACATCGAGGTCCAGAACCTCCAGCCCGCCGACGCGCTCGCGGCGTTCGCCAACGGCCACGTCGACGCCTGGGCCGTGTGGGACCCCTACACCTCCCAGGCCGTGGTCGACGAGGGCGCACGCGTCCTCGTCGACGGCGACGGGCTGGTCAACGGACTGAACTTCCAGGTCGCCTCGCAGTCCGCACTCGACGACGAGGCCACCACGGCGGCGCTCGAGGACTACCTGACCCGGATCACCAAGGCCCAGATCTGGTCGGCGGAGAACCAGCAGGACTGGGCGAAGGTGTGGGCCGAGCAGACCGGCCTGAGCGAGGAGGTCACCCTCGCCGCCGCGAAGAACCGCCCCGTGACACCGCAGCCGATCGACCAGGAGGTCATCGACTCCGAGCAGCAGATGGCCGACACCTTCACCGCCAACGGGCTGATCCCCGAGGAGGTCGACGTGTCGGGCTTCTTCAGCGACCAGTTCGCGGACGCGACCACCGGCGACGCCGTCCAGTGACCGCACCGCTGACGCTGCACTGGTTCCTGCCGACCTCCGGCGACAGCCGGGGGTTGGTGGGTGCCGGGCAGGGCGTCCCCCACGACCTCACCACCGGGCTCGCGGACACCCTCGGGGACTCGGTGCGCGACCGGTTCCGGCCCCCGACCCTCGACTACCTCGCCGACGTCGCGCGGACCGCCGAGAAGCTCGGGTTCGAGGGCGTGCTCACGCCGACCGGCACCTTCTGCGAGGACGCGTGGCTGACCACCGCCGCGCTCGTGCGGGAGACCACCCGGCTGAAGTTCCTCGTGGCCTTCCGCCCCGGCGTGGTCAACCCGGTGCTCGCCGCCCAGATGGCGGCCACCTACCAGCGCATCTCGGACGGGCGGCTGATGCTCAACGTCGTCACCGGCGGGGAGCCCAAGGAGCAGGCCCGGTTCGGCGACCTCGCACCCAAGGACGAGCGTTACGCCCGCACCGACGAGTTCCTCGAGGTCGTCCGCGGCACCTGGTCGCAGGCGCCGTACGACTTCGAGGGCACGCACTACCGCGCCGAGGGCGCGCTGGTCAGCGGCGGGATCGACCCGGTCCCGCCCGTCTACTTCGGCGGCTCGTCCGCAGCGGCAGGTCCGGTGGCCGCTCGGCACGCCGACGTCTACCTGACCTGGGGCGAGCCGCCGGACCAGGTGGCCGAGAAGGTCGCCTGGGTCCGGGACCTGGCCGCGGCGCAGGGGCGCACGATGCGCTTCGGGCTGCGGGTGCACACGCTGTCGCGGGACACCTCCGAGGACGCCTGGCGGCACGCGCAGTGGCTGCTCGACGGGCTCGACCCGGCGACGGTCGAGGCTGCCCAGGCCGCGCAGGCACGCAGCGAGTCGACCGGCCAGCAGCGCATGTCCGCGCTGCGCCGGTCGGGCGCGTCGTACTCCTCGGCGCACGACCTGGAGGTCCACCCCGGCCTCTGGTCGGGCGTCGGGCTGGTGCGCGGCGGTGCCGGCACCTCGCTGGTGGGCAGCCACGAGGAGGTCGCCGACCTCGTCGAGGCCTACCACCGCGCCGGCATCGACGAGCTGGTGCTCTCGGGCTACCCGCACGTGGAGGAGGCCTACTGGTTCGCCGAGGGGGTCGTCCCGCACCTGCGTCGTCGGGGCCTGCTCGGCGCGGCCGCCGGCGCGGCCCCGGCCCTGGCGCCCGCCTGACCGCCACCGGACCGGCCTGCTCGGCGCTCCTGGAGCAGGTACGCCGGGCCGCGTGGCAGGCTGGTCCCGTGGACGACGCGACGTGGGCCGCCCTCGCACTCACCCTGACCGTGCTCGGGGCGGTGTGGACCTGGCACGCGTTCCGGCGACGCGGGCTGGCCTCCGGGCTGCGCGGCGCGGGCCTGACCCTGCTGCCGGTCGCGGCGTACCTCACCGACACCCTGCGGATGTTCACCCGGATCGGCACCGCCGTCGGCGACTGGGCCACCGGCCTGGTGCTCAGCCCCGTGGTCTGGTCCGGCATCGTCCTGGCGGGCGTCGCCGCGGTGCTGCTGGTGGTCTCGGGCGTGGTCCGCGACCGTGAGCGCGCCAAGGCCGTGGACGGCGCGCCGCGGTCCGACCCCGAGCCGCGCCGGGCGACGGGCAAGGGGAAGCCCGCGATCGGCACGCCCGACGGCGGCGACGACGACCTCGCCGACATCGAGGCGCTGCTGCGCAAGCGCGGCATCTCCTGACCGGGGTGACCGCGTCTCCTAGGCTCCTGCGATGACCCACCTCGACGACGTCAGCCGCAACCGGCTCTGGACCCGGCTCTCCACGGCCGTCGCGGCCACCGAGGGAGACCTGCCGACCCCCGTCGTGGTGGTCGACCTCGACGCCTTCGACACCAACGCCGCCGACCTGGTGCGCCGGGCCGGCGGCAAGCCGGTCCGCGTCGCGTCCAAGTCCATCCGGGTCCCCGCGCTGCTGCGCCGGGCGCTGGCGACCGAGGGCTTCCAGGGCGTGCTCGCCTACACCTTGCGCGAGGCGCTGTGGCTGGAGGAGCAGGGCGTCACCGATGACGTGCTCGTGGCGTACCCCACCGTCGACCGCGGCGCGCTCGCCCGGCTCGTGTCCTCCCCCGCTGCCGCGGCCCACGTGACGCTGATGGTCGACGACGTCGCCCACCTCGACGTCGTGGACTCGGTCCGGGCCTCCTCCGCCGTCCCCGTCCGGGTCGCGCTGGAGGTCGACGCCGGCCTGTGGGTGCGCGGGCGGCACGTCGGGCCCAAGCGCAGCCCCCTGCACGACCCCGAGGACGTCGCCCGGCTGGCGCGCGACGTCCTGGAGCGACCGGGCTTCCGGCTCGTGGGCGTGATGACGTACGAGGGCCAGGTCGCGGGCGTGCCGGACGCGGTGCCGACCAGCCGCGCCCGCTCGACGGTCGTGCGCGGCCTGAAGGCGGCCTCCCGCACCCAGCTCTCCGAGCGCCGGCGGGCGGTCGCGGACGCGCTCGCTCCGCTGGTCGACCTCGAGCTGTGGAACGGTGGCGGTTCGGGATCGGTGGAGTCGACCGTCGCGGACCCGGTCGTGACCGAGGTCGCCGCCGGCTCGGGCCTGCTCGTGCCGACCCTGTTCGACCACTACCGCTCCTTCGACCCGCGCCCGGCGGCGTACTACGGCGTGCCGGTGGTCCGTCGCCCGTCGGCGGACGTCGCGACCGTGCACGGTGGCGGCTTCGCGGCCTCGGGCGCCGCCGGCCGGGACCGGCTGCCGACGCCGTGGGCGCCGGCCGGCCTCCGGCTCACCGGACTCGAGGGCGCCGGCGAGGTGCAGACGCCCCTGACCGGCCCCACCGCCGGCCGCCTCTCGATCGGCGACCTGGTGTGGTTCCGGCACGCCAAGTCCGGGGAGCTCTTCGAGCACACCGACCGCGTCCACCTGCTGCGCGGCGACCGGTTCGTCGAGGAGGTCCCCACCTACCGTGGGCACGGCCTCGTCTTCTGACCCGGCCGCGGTCGTCCTGGGGCTGGCCCGGGCGCGCCCGGCCACCCTGGGCGGCGGCCGCCTCGTCTGCGTCGACGGACCGGCGGGCTCGGGCAAGACGACGCTGGCCGGGCGGATCGGCGCCCTCGGCGACGCGCCGGTGCTGCACATGGACGACCTGTACGACGGCTGGGACGGCCTGCCCCGCGTCGGCGACCAGCTCGGCACGCTCCTCCTCCCGCTCGCGCGGGGCGAGGCCGGCCGCTACCGACGCTACGACTGGCACGCCGGCGCGTACGCCGGGACGGTCACGGTGCCGCCCGCCCCGCTGCGCGTGCTCGAGGGCGTGGGCGCCGGCTCCGCGGCGTACGCCGCCCTGGCCACGGTCCTGGTGTGGGTCGAGGCCCCGGCCGACCTGCGCCTGGCCCGCGGCCTCGCCCGCGACGGCGCCGCCGTCGAGCCGCACTGGCACCGCTGGGGGGTGGCGGAGGCGGCCCACTTCGCCGCCGACGGGACCCGGGCGCGCGCCGACGTGCTGGTGGACGGGACCGGCCGCACCCCCGCCGTCCACCTAGGGTGACCAGGTGCTCCCTCCCAGCGGCGAACAGTTCGAGATCGAGGGCGGCGGCTACCGCGCCGTCGTGACCGAGAGCGGCGCAGCGCTGCGCGGCCTCTCCTTCCGCGGGCGCGACCTGGTCGACGGGTTCGGCGAGGACGAGATGTCCGCCGGCGGGCGCGGGCAGCTCCTCGTGCCCTGGCCCAACCGGGTCCGCGACGGGCAGTACGCCTTCGCCGGACGCGACCTCCAGCTGCCGCTCACCGAGCCTGCCCGGCACAACGCCTCCCACGGGCTGGCCCGCTGGGTCGCCTGGAGCGTCGAGGAGCACACCGGCCACTCGGTCTCGCTGCAGTACCGCCTGATGGCGCAGACCGGCTACCCCTGGACCCTCGACCTGCACGTCGCCTACGACCTCTCCGCCGACGGGCTCACCGTCACCCAGACGGCGACGAACGACTCCGGCGCGCCCGCGCCGTACGCGTCCGGCGCGCACCCGTACCTGCGCGTCGGCGACGGCCCGGTCGACACCTGGGAGCTCACGCTCCCGGCGGCGACCCGCCTGCTGGTCGACGACGAGCGGCTGCTGCCGGTCGGGCGCGAGGCGGTCGAGGGCACGGCGTACGACTTCCGCGTGGCGCGGCCCCTGCGCGACCTCGCGCTCAACCACTGCTTCACCGACCTCCAGCGCGACCCGGAGGGGAACACCACCGCGGTGCTGCGCGACCCCGCGAGCGGCGACGGCGTCACGCTCTGGGTCGACGGCCACCACCCGTGGCTCCTGCTCTACACCGCCGACGACGTGCCGGCCACCGCCCGCCGGTCACTGGCCGTCGAGCCGATGACGGCACCGCCGGACGCCCTGCGCTCCGGCGAGGACCTCTTCACCCTCGCCCCCGACGAGACCGTCTCCGTGGTCTGGGGCATCCGCGCGCTCGAGGACTGACCGGGCCGGAGGGCCCTCGACCGGTCCGGGGTCGGCGGCCCTCAGGACGGTCCAGTGCCGTCCACCGCGTACCGGGCGGTGGTGGTGCGGACGGCCTCGTCGACCACCTGCGTGACGCGTTCGTCGCCCACCTCCCAGCCCGGCACGAGGAGGGTCGGCCAGAAGACGTAGTTGGAGATCATCCCCAGGAACTGCGTGGCGGCGAGGTCGACGTCCTCGACCCGCACGGTCCCCGCCTCGTGCTCGGCCCGCAGGTAGTCCCGCACGGACTCGAAGTAGGGCATCTTGCCGTGCGAGAACTGCGCGCTGGCGAGCTCGGGGAACCGCGGCAGCTCGGCGATGACGATCCGGAACAAGTCGGTCATCCGGGCGCGGCCCAGCAGCTCGGCGTAGCGGCGACCGATGGTGCCGAGCCCGGCGACGACGTCGCCCACCGGCGGCGGGGCCTCGTCGTCCCCGGTCGACCAGGACTCGGTGACCATCGCGTCGAAGAGGGCGGCCTTGGTCGGGAACTGCTTGAACAACGTGGCGCGCGAGACGCCCGAACGCTCGGCGATCCGCGCCAGCGACGTCCGGTCGTAGCCCAGCTCGAGGAACAGGGCGGTCGCGGCCGCCAGGATCAGCGCGCGCTTCTCCTGCGCGATGCGCTGGTGGTACGTCGTCACAGCCCTGCTCATGGGCCGAGCATACGAGGTGAGTGGCTTGACTCGCCTCTATGGGCGGCTTAGGGTCGCCAGTGGTGAGCCACTCGACTCACCACTGGCCGGCCCCCACCGGGACCGGCCGGTCACCCCGTACCGGAGGACCAGCAGATGCACCGCTTCAACGACCAGACCGTGCTCGTGACGGGTGGGACCGGGGGCCAGGGGTCGAGCCACGTGCGCGCCTTCCACGCGGAGGGGGCGAGCGTGGTGATCGCCGACATCGACCCCGGACGCGGCGTCGCCCTCGCCGCCGCGCTCGGGGACCGCGCGCGCTTCGCCCACCTCGACGTCACCGACGAGGACTCGTGGTCCGCCGCCGTGCTCGCCGCCGAGCGCGCCTTCGGCACCCTGGACGTGCTCGTCAACAACGCCGGCGTGCAGAACCCGCCGGCACCCATCGAGGAGACCGACCAGGCGACCTGGTCGCGCATCCTCGGCGTCAACCTCACCGGGACCTTCCTCGGCACCAAGGTCGCGGCCCCCGCCCTGCGCCGCGCAGGAGGCGGAGCCATCGTCAACATCGCCTCGACCATGGCACTGGGCGGCACGGCCCACTACGCGCCGTACGTCGCCAGCAAGTGGGCCGTGCGGGGCCTGACCCGGACGGCGGCGCTCGAGCTCGGCCGCGACGGCATCCGGGTCAACACCATCCACCCCGGCGTGATCGCGACGCCGTTCATCCACGAGCCGGCAGCCGGTGCCACCGCGGCGATCGCCGACTTCTACTCCCCCGAGCCGTTCGCGGTCCCCCGGCTCGGGGAGCCGACCGACGTCACCCGTCTCCTGCTGTTCCTCGCCTCCTCGGAGGCGTCGTTCGTCACCGGCTCGGAGCACGTCGTCGACGGCGGTCTGCTGCTCGGTCCCGCGCTGCAGGCCGAGACCGCGTGAGCACCCCGAGCGCCACCGGGCCGAGCGACCCGGCCCCGGACGACTCCCTGGCGCACCTGCCCGACCACGTCCGGCGCGCCATCGAGATCACCCCCGCCGCTGGCACCCGGGAGCGGATCATCGACATCACGACGCGGGGGCGCCGCACCGGCCGGCCGCGCCGCCTCGAGATCTTCTTCTACCGGGCCGCGGGCGCCACCTACCTGTGCAGCGGCGCCGGCGGCGCCGCGACCGACTGGCACGCCAACCTCCTGGCCGAGCCCGCCTTCACCTTCCACCTCAAGAACGGGGTCCGTGCCGACCTGCCCGCGCGGGCCACGCCTGTCACCGACCCCGCGGAGCGCCGGGCCGTGCTGGCGGAGATCGTCGCCGACCTCAATCAGCCGCACGACCCGGGCACCATCCGGCCGACCCGGCTCGAGGACTGGGCCACCAGTCGGCTCGTGCGGATCAGGTTCCCGCGATCCTGACCGCGGTTCCCGGGCAGACCGGGGGTCGCGGGGCGCGTCAGCGGGAGAGCTCGTCGGCGAGCCGGCGGAGCTCGCGGACGGCCTCGCGGGACTTCGCCCCGTCAGAGCCCTGGATGCCCATGGCCGACACCGTCCGGCCGTCGGAGAGGTCGATGGTGACCCACGGGGCACCGGTTGGGAGGTTGACCGCGACGACCTCGGCCCACTCGTAGCGGCGGCTGCGGTAGCCGTTGACGACCGTCAGGCCGTCCCGGTCGGCCGTGACGCGGGAGCGGGTCAGCGCGTGCAGCACCGCTCCCCCGAGCAGCACGAAGAAGACGACCGTGCCCCGCTGGAACGTCGTGAACTTCGACCGCACCTCGTCACCGAAGGAGATCCAGGCCATCGCCAGGATGACGAGGAGGCCGACGCCCAGCACGATCGCGACGATCCGCGGTCCGAGCGGTCGCCACGTGCGCGGCAGGCCCGGGCCCGGGGCCTCAGAGCCGGCAGGCATGGATGTCGGTGAGGAGGATGCCGCGGGCGCCGAGCTCCCAGAGCTCGTCCATCAGCCGCTGGGCACCGTCGCGGGGCACCATCGCGCGGACAGCGACCCAGCCGTCCTTGTGCAGCGGGGACACCGTCGGGCTCTCGATGCCGGGCGTGAGGGCGACGGCGGAGGAGACGTGCTGGCTCTCGATGTCGTAGTCCATCATCACGTAGCTGCGCGCGACCAGGACGCCGTCGAGGCGCCGCTTGAACACCTCGAAGCCGGCGGGCGGCTCGGCGGCCGAGCGGGTGATGAGCACCGCCTCGGACTCCAGGATCGTGCCGCCGAAGACCTCGAGGCCCGCCTGGCGCAGGGTGCTGCCGGTCTCGACCACGTCGGCGACCACGTCGGCGACGCCGAGCTGGATGCTGGTCTCGACCGCCCCGTCGAGCCGCACCACCGACGCCTCGATGCCCTGCTCGGCGAGGAAGGCTCCGACCACGCCGACGTACGACGTGGCGATCCGGAGGCCCGACAGCTCGGACAGGTCGGTGTAGCGGCCGGCGGGGCCGGCGAACCGGAAGCGGCTGCGGCCGAAGCCCAGGGACCGGACCTCGTCGGCCTGGGCCCCGGAGTCGCGCAGCAGGTCGCGGCCGGTGATGCCGACGTCGAGGGTGCCCTCGCCGACGTAGAGCGCGATGTCGCGCGGACGCAGGTAGAAGAACTCGACGCCGTTCTCGTCGTCGATCAGCGTCAGCTGCTTGCTGTCGTCGCGCTGGCGGTAGCCGGACTCCCGGAGGATCTCGGACGCGGACTGCGAGAGCGAGCCCTTGTTCGGGACGGCGACACGGAGGAGGGACATGCGGGTCCTGTTCGGGGCCGGGTCAGGCTGGGTCAGAGGTGGGCGTAGACGTCGTCGAGGTCGATGCCGCTGGCGATCATCAGGCACTGCGCGTGGTACAGCAGCTGGCTGATCTCCTCGGCCGTGCGCTCCTTGCCCTCGTGCTCGGCCGCCATCCAGGACTCGGCGGCCTCCTCGACCAGCTTCTTCCCGATCGCGTGCACACCCGCGTCGAGCTGTCGCACGGTGCCGGAACCGGCGGGCCGGGTCCGTGCCTTCTCCTGCAGCTCGGTCCACAGCTCGTCGAACGTCTTCACGGGCGACCAGCCTAGGCGACGCGCCGGTCGACGGCTCGACCGGGCGACGGTTAAGACGGGTCTGACCTGCTGATACCTTCCGGGGTATGGGCAGATCGCTGTCGCTCGCCGCGCAGCGACGCCGTTTCCGGGTGGCCGCACCCGCTGCCGTCCTCACCGTGGTGCTCTTCGCGGTGCTCCTGCACCCGGGTTTCTCCGACACCTTCCGCGAGGGCGCGAGCGCGCTGGGCCTGATGGCCGCCGGGACCACCACCGGCGTGAGCGTCTGGCTGCGGGCTCGGTGGTCGAGCGGGCGGCGGCGCCGCGGGTGGCTCTGGCTGCTGGCCGCCGCGGTCTCCGCGGTGCTGGGCAACGTCTGGGCCGCGATCGCCGGTTACGACCCGGTGACCGACCCCAGCCTGGTCAGCGACCTGAGCGTGTCGCTCGCGCTGGCGCTGTCGATCGTGGGACTGCTGACCTTCCCGACCGCGCGCCGCCGGGGCCGCAACCTCACGATCATGGTCCTCGACGGGATCGTGGGCGGGTCGGCGGTGCTGATCATGGCCTCGGTGCTCGTCTACGACGAGCTCCTGGCGTCGGTCGACCAGGTCTTCGGCCCGGAGTTCTTCAGCCTGCTCATCCCGTTCCTCGACGTGGCCCTGGTGACCTTCGGCCTCTTCCTGGTGCTGCGCAGCCGGGGTGAGAGCCGTCCCGCGCTCGCGCTCGTAGCGCTGGGCTTCCTGCTGTACGCCATCGCCGACCTGTCCTTCGCGGTGCGGGTGGCCCAGGGGACCTTCACCTGGGGCGACTTCCCCGACCTCGGGTGGATCGCGGGCTACCTGCTGATCGCGGTCGCGTCCTGGTACCCCGCCGGTGACGAGGACGAGGCCGTCGAGGACGCCCACACCGCCGCCGACGCCCGGGACACCCTGCTGGTCTTCTCGGTCGTCGGCGTGGCGGGGATCGTGCAGATCTTCTTCAGCGGCGGCGAGGAGATGCAGCGGGCCCAGGAGGTCCTCTGGCTGGCGCTCGCAGTCGCCACCGGCGCCCGCCAGGTGCTGCTCACCGCGGACAACGCCCAGCTGCGGCGGGGCCTCGAGCGCCGGGTCGCGGAGCAGACCGCCGACCTGCGGCGCCTCGCGCGGCGTACCGAGACGCTCCTGACCTCCGTCGGCGACGGCATCTACGGCGTGGACGCCCGCGGACGGATCACCTCGATGAACCCCTCCGGCGCCCGCGCGCTCGGCTACACCCCCGAGGCGCTGCTCGGTCAGCCGGCCCACGAGCTCTTCCACGCCCCGGGCGTCGACGGCGCGCCGTTCCCCTACGAGGGCTGCTACATCGCCGAGGCGATCGCCTCGGGCACGGTGACCAGCGCCGAGGAGGACGTCTACGTCTGCGCCGACGGGGCGGAGTTCCCGGTCGAGATCACCGCGAGCCCGCTGCTCGACGACGACGTGGTCACGGGCGCGGTCGTCGTGTTCCGTGACGTGACGCAGCGGCGCGAGGTCGACCGGATGAAGAACGAGTTCCTCTCCGTGGTCAGCCACGAGCTGCGCACGCCGCTGACGTCGATCCGCGGCTCCCTCGGCCTGCTCGCGGGCGGCCAGCTCGGCGAGCTGAGCCCGCGGGCCACGTCGATGGCGCGGATCGCGCTGGAGAGCAGCGAGCGGCTGACCCGGCTGATCAACGACATCCTCGACCTCGAGCGCATCGAGTCCGGCGCCCGCCCGATGGAGCTGGCCGTCATCGACGCGCGGGCCCTCGTGGAGGCGGCGACCGCGGAGCTGGACGCCATGGCGCGCGGCGCGGACGTCCGGCTCGAGGTCGGCGACACCGCCGGGACCGTCCTCGCCGACCGCGACCGGATCGTCCAGACGCTGATCAACCTGCTCAACAACGCGATCAAGTTCTCCTCCGCCGGGGGCCGGGTCGTCGTCGACGCGCAGCCGCGCGACGGCGGGACCGTGCTCTTCCGCGTGCACGACGAGGGACGCGGGATCCCGGCGGACCAGATCGGCACGATCTTCGACCGGTTCCACCAGGTCGACTCCTCCGACGCCCGCCAGAAGGGCGGCACCGGGCTCGGGCTGGCGATCAGCCGCGGCATCGTGGACCGGCACGGCGGGCGGATCTGGGCGGAGAGCGAGCCGGGGCGGAGCACGACCGTGCAGTTCACCCTGCCGGCGCCGCACCGCTCCCGCCTCGCGGGCGAGGCCGTGCCCGCCGACGCCCCCACGATCCTCGTCTGCGACGACGAGCCCGCGGTGGTCGGCACGCTGTCGGCGATGCTCGCCCAGCACGGCTACCGCCCGGTGGGCGTCGGCGACGGCGACGAGGCGATCGCCCGGGCCACCGCGGAGCGCCCGGCCGCCGTCCTCCTCGACCTCCGCATGTCCGGCACGTCCGGCGCGGAGGTCCTCGCCGAGCTGCGGCGAGGCGAGCGGACCCGCAACATCCCGGTCGTGGTCGTCTCCGGCCTCGCTCCCGAGAGCGACCCCGAGCTGAGCCCGCAGGCCGACGGCTGGCTGGTCAAGCCGGTCACCGAGGGCCAGCTCGTGCAGGCCGTCGAGGTGGCCCTGGCCGGGCGGCTCAGCGAGAGCGCCGTGCTGCTCGTCGAGGACGACGAGGACCTGGCCGAGGTGATCAGCGCACTGCTGCACGCCCACGGCCTCCGCGTCGACCACGCCACCACGGCCGCCTCGGCGATCGAGACCGGGCGGGCGGTGCGCCCGCAGGTCATCGTCCTGGACCTGCACCTGCCCGACGACGACGGCTCGGCGGTCGTCGCCGCCTTCCGCCGCGACCCCGCGCTGGCGGCGACGCCCCTCGTCGTCTACAGCGCCGCGGACGTCGAGGTCGAGCGCCGGGCCTCCCTCGAGCTGGGGCCGACCGTCTTCCTCACCAAGGGACGCACCGCGCCCGAGGACCTCGAGCAGCGGGTCCTCGGCCTGCTCGACGCCGTCACCGGACGGCCCGCCGAGGCACGCGTCCCCACCAGCCCCACCACGACGAGCACCACCACCACGGGCACCACGACCACCACCACGTCGCGAACAGCGTCCGACACCATCCCCAAGGAGGAGCGGTGACCACCCGACTCGAGATCACGGTCCGCGCAGCAACCGGGACCGGCCGCACGCCGCTGGCGGCGTACGACCACGCCCTTCTCAACGCCGGCGTCGGCAACCTCAACCTGATCAAGCTCTCCTCGGTCATCCCGCCGCACAGCACTGTGCGGGTGCTGGAGGACCCCGCGGCCGAGGTCCTCGCCGGCGGCCACGGCGACAAGCTCTACTGCGTGGAGTCGGCCTCCTTCGCCGAGCACAGCGGCGAGACCGTCTGGGCCGGCCTCGGCTGGACGCGGGACCACACGACCGGCGGCCTCTTCGTGGAGCACCACGGCGGCAGCGAGGAGTCCCTGCTCGAGCAGATCACCTTCAGCCTCCACGACATGGACGTCAACCGCGGCGGCGGCTACGGGCCGGTCGAGCACGCCACCGCGTCCGCGCACTGCGTGGACCGGCCGGTCTGCGCGCTGGTCGTGGCGGCGTACTCCGTCGAGGACTGGTCGCCCAAGGAGAGCACCCGTGGCTGACCGCGCGAGCGGGTCGCCGGCCATCACCGTGGAGACCGAGCTGGACGAGCAGACCGTCGCGGCGTACTGGAAGCTCTACCGCGAGACCTTCGCCGAGCTCGAGACCCGGGCGATGGCCCGGCACCTCCTCCACGAGCACGAGTTCGTCGAGGAGATGACCGACCCCCGCGTCATGAAGTACGTCGCCCGCAACGCCGACGGCGAGGTCGTGGGCCTCTCCACGCTCACGCGGGACCTCGAGACCGTGCCGTGGATCAGCCCCGGCTGGTGGGCGCACCACTACCCCGAGCACACCGCCCGCAACGCCGTCTACTACCTCGGCTTCACTCTGGTGCGCCAGGACCAGCGACAGACCAGCGTCATGTGGTCCATGATCTCCACCATCGTGGAGATGCTGGTCGCCGAGAAGGCGGTCTGCGGCTACGACTACTGCAAGTTCAACAACGAGGTGCTCCGGCTCGGTCCGGGTACCGAGGCGCTGCTGCACCGGATCGCCGACGTGGAGGTGGAGGCTACGGACACCCAGACGTACTACACCGCACTCTTCTCCGGACCGCCGCGGTCCAGCTGATGCCGCGCGCCCTCGTCGTCGACGACGACGACTCGATCCGCGAGATCACCCAGCTGGCCCTCGAGGTCGTGGCCGGCTGGGAGGTCGTGACCGCCGACGGCGGTCAGCTCGCCATCGAGATGGCCGACGAGCACCTGCCCGACGTCATCGTGCTGGACCTGATGATGCCCGACATGGACGGACTGACGACCTTCCGCCACCTGCAGGCCCAGCAGTCCACCGCGCACATCCCCGTGGTGCTGCTGACCGCCAAGGTGCAGGTGGGCGACCGTCAGCTCTGGGACGAGATGGCCGTGGCCGGCGTCATCTCCAAGCCGTTCGACCCCATGAGCCTCGCCGGCGAGATCTCCACGATGCTCGGCTGGGCCTGACCGTCTCCTCAGCGCCCGGTGATGCCGCGCAGCGTGTGGGCGGTCTGCAGGGCCGCGGCGGTGGCCTCGTAGCCCTTGTCCTCCGAGGACCCCGGCAGCCCCGCCCGGTCCAGCGCCTGCTCGTCGGTGTCGCAGGTGAGCACGCCGAAGCCGACCGGCGTCCGGTGGTCGAGCGCCACCCGGGTGAGCCCGTCGGTGGCCGCCGAGCAGACGTACTCGAAGTGCGGCGTCCCTCCGCGGACGACCACGCCCAGCGCCACGACCGCGTCGAAGCCCTCCTCGGCCAGGGCGGCCGCGACGACGGGGAGCTCGAAGGTCCCCGGCACCCGCACCACCGTGGACTCGCCCACCTGGTGGGCGTCGAGGGCCCGCTCGGCCCCGGCGAGGAGGCCGTCCATGACCTCGGTGTGCCAGCTGGCGGCGACGACGGCGACGCGCAGGCCGCTGCAGTCGAGGGGCTGGAGGTCGGGGGCGCCGTGGCCGCTCATGCGTCGTTCTCCTCGGTCGTCCGCACGGGTGCGGGGTCGGGCTCGTGGGGGTCCAGGCCGGGCAGGACGTGGCCCATCCGGTCGCGCTTGGTGATCAGGTAGGCCAGGTTGTGCCCGTTCGGGTGCGGGGTCAGCGGCACCCGCTCGGCGACGCCGATGCCGTAGTCCTCCAGGCTGCTGACCTTCTCGGGGTTGTTCGTCAGCAACCGCACGCTGGTGACACCGAGGTCGCGCAGCACCTGCGTCGCCGCGCCGTAGTGGCGGGCGTCGGCGGGGAGCCCGAGGTCGAGGTTGGCGTCGACGGTGTCGCGGCCGCCGTCCTGGAGCTGGTAGGCCTGCAGCTTGGCGACCAGGCCGATCCCCCGGCCCTCGTGGCCGCGCAGGTAGACGACGACGCCGCGGCCCTCGGTGACGATCCGCTCGAGCGCCTCGTCGAGCTGCGGCCCGCAGTCGCAGCGGTGGCTGCTGAAGACGTCTCCGGTCAGGCACTCCGAGTGCACCCGGGTCAGCACCGGCCCGTCGCCGCTGATGTCACCGTGCACGAGCGCCAGGTGCTCGGAGCCGTCGACGGTGATCCGGTAGCCGTACGCCGTGAAGTCGCCGTGCCGGGTGGGCAGCCGCGTCTCCGCGACGCGCTCGACGAGGTTCTCGTGGCGCCGGCGGTGCTTGACCAGCTGCTCGATCGAGATCATCGCCAGGCCGTGCTCGTCGGCGAACTCGCGCAGCTCCGGCGCCCGCTTCATCGTCCCGTCGTCGTTGACCACCTCGACCAGCACGCCGACGGGGGTGAGCCCGGCCAGCGTCGCCAGGTCGACCGCGGCCTCGGTGTGGCCGCGCCGGACCAGCACGCCGCCCTCGCGGTAGCGCAGCGGGAAGACGTGCCCGGGCCGGGTGATCTCCCAGGGCTCGGTGGCGGAGTCGGCCAGCACCCGGACGGTGTGCGCCCGGTCGGCGGCCGAGATGCCGGTGGAGACCCCGTCCCGGGCGTCGACGGAGATCGTGTACGCCGTGCGCAGCCGGTCCTTGTTGTGCGGCGTCATCAGCGGGATCTCGAGCCGGTCGAGCATCTCGGCGGGCATCGGGGCGCAGATGACGCCGCTGCTGTGCCGGATGGTCCAGGCCATCAGCTCGGGGGTGGCCCGGCTCGCGGCGAAGATGATGTCGCCCTCGTTCTCGCGGTCCTCGTCGTCGACGACGATCACCGCCTTGCCCGCGGCGATGTCGGCGATCGCCTGCTCGACGCTGTCGAGCCGGACCTTCGCGTGCTGCTCGGGCTGGAGGGGCGTGGCGGTCATGCGGGTACTCCTTCGTCGACCGGGCGCGGGGCGGCGACCGGCTGGTGGGTGGCGCGCTCCACGCGCCACCAGGTGATCAGGCCCAGCACGCAGAACGCGCCGTAGAACAGGTACATGCCGGCGGTCGGGTAGTAGCCGGCCCGGACCAGCGTGGTCACGCCGACCACGTCGACGGCGATCCACACCAGCCAGAACTCCACCCAGCCGCGCGCCATGCCGTACGTCGCCACGAGCGAGCCGGCGAGGATCCAGGCCTCCGTCGCGGGACCCCAGGAGCCGATCCGGACGAGCAGCGCGTACGCCGCGGCGTACCCGACCGCGGCCAGCGCGAGCAGCGCGAGCCTCTCCCGCGCGCTGGCCCACCGCGGGGTCACCGGCACCGCACCGGCGTCGCGCCGGGCGGCGCTCCAGCGCCACCAGCCGTAGAGCCCGACGACCGCGAACATCACCTGGCGCCCGGCCTGGCCCCACAGCGGCTCGGAGGTCGCTCCGCTCAGCTCGCCGCTGACGAACACCGTGAACAGCAGGACGTTGCCGACCAGGCCGACCGGCCAGGCCCAGACGAGGCGGCGCATGCCGAGCAGCGCGCTGGCCAGGCCGAAGCCGTTGCCGACGACCTCGCGGACGGCCAGCGAGCCGTCGCCGACCGCGATGGTCCCGTGGAGCAGCCAGTCGAGCATCAGGCGTCCTCCCCCGGGGTCGTGGCGGGGGCCGGCGGGAGGTGGCCCGCGAGCAGCTTCTCGACGTGCTTGGCGATGACGTCGGCCTCCAGGTTCACCCGGTCGCCGACCTGGCGGGAGCCCAGCGTGGTGCGCGCGAGGGTCTCGGGGATCAGGCTGACGGTGAAGGAGCCCTCCCCCGCCTCGACGACCGTGAGGCTCACCCCGTCGACGGTGATCGAGCCCTTGTCGACCAGGTAGCGGCCCAGGTGTCCGGGCAGCGACACCTCGACGAGCTCCCAGTGCTCGCTGGGTGTGCGCCGGAGCACCTCGCCGACGCCGTCGACGTGGCCCTGCACGATGTGCCCGCCGAGGCGGGTCGCGGCCGTGACGGCGCGCTCGAGGTTCACCCTGTCGCCCGGCTGCACGCCGCGCAGGCTGGTCTTGTCGAGGGTCTCCTGCATGACGTCCGCGGTCCAGGTGTCGTCCTCGCGGCCGGCCACGGTCAGGCAGCAGCCGTTGACGGCGATCGAGTCCCCCAGCGCGGCGTCCTCGAGCACCGTCGCGGCCCGGATCGTGAGCCGGATGGCGTCGCCCTGGTCCTCGACCGCGGCGACGGTGCCCAGCTCCTCGACGATCCCTGTGAACATGTCAGTGCTCCTCGGTGTGCCCGGCCGCCGCTGCGGACCGGTCGGGGGTCATGGTCAGCCGGACGTTCGGCTGCTCGTCCGGCGTCGCCGGCTCCAGCACGGTCACGTCGGTGACCATGGGCCGCAACGCCGCGGAGATGGTGGTGATTCCGAGGTCGGCCACGGCGGACGTCCCGGCGCCGAGCAGCACCGGCGCGACGTACGCCACCACCTCGTCGACGAGACCCGCGCGCAGGAACGCCGCGGCGAGGGTCGGCCCGCCCTCGAGGAAGACGTGCTGACGGTCGCGGGCGCGCAGGTCGGCGAGCGCCTCGTGCGGGTCGCGGGTGCGCAGCAGCACCGTCGGGGCCTGCCCGTCGAGGACCCGCCGGCCGGGGTCGAGGTCGCGCAGGCCCATGACCGCGCGCAGGGGCTGGTCGGCCACGGGCACGTCGTGCTCGTCGCGGACGGTCAGCGCCGGGTCGTCGACCTCGACCGTCGCGGTCCCGACGAGCATCGTGTCGGCCAGCGCCCGGAGCCGGTGGGTGTCGATCCGGGCGGCGCGGCCGGAGACCCACCGGCTGGTGCCGTCGGCCGCGGCGCTGCGCCCGTCGAGCGTGGTCGCGAACTTCCAGGTGACGAAGGGCCGGGCGTGCTCGACGGCGAACGTCCAGGTGCGGTTGAGCGCACGGGCCTCGCCGGCCAGCAGGCCCTCCTCGACCTCGACGCCGGCCGCCCGCAGCGTGTCGGCGCCGCCGACGGCCACGGGGTTGGCGTCCCCCTGGGCGAAGACCACGCGCCGCACGCCCGCCTCCACCAGCGCCCGGGCGCACGGGCCGGTGCGGCCGGTGTGGTTGCACGGCTCGAGGGTCACCACGGCCGTCGTGCCCCGGGCCCGCTCCCCCGCGCGGGCCAGGGCGTCGGCCTCGGCGTGCGCCGTGCCGGCGCCGCGGTGGTGGCCCTCGGCCACCGTCGAGCCGTCGTCGGCGAGCAGCACGCAGCCGACCCGCGGGTTCGGGCCCAGCGGCACGCCCGGGCTCGCGGCCAGCGTGAGGGCGCGGCGCATCGCGCGCTGCTCGGCCTCGCTGAAGCCCATCGTCCGCCCCTGTCCGGTGTCGTCGCGGACTCCGGGGCGACGGCGGCGTGCGGCACGGGGTGCCGAGCCGCCTGCGTGCGCTTCCCATCCGGACTTTGACCGTCGGTCCAGGACTCTCACCTGGTCAACCGGTCACTGGCGGTGACCGGGTCGCGGACTTCTGGACCTGCGTCCAGTCACCGCCGGCTCGGAATTTCACCGACCCCAGAGCACGCGAGCGTGTTTGCTCGTCTGGTCGGAGTCTGCCACAGCGCCCGCCCCGCCTCCTCGTGAGCCGGCCCACAGAGCGGGACAACTCCCGTGGCGCGGCAGGCGTCTCCCTGGCATGCGCACCTCGACCGCCGCCCTCGGCCTGGCCGCCGTCCTCCTGGGTCACGCCCTCACCGGCTGTGGCCCCGCGCCCGCGGGCGGCGGCGCCGCGACCGTCGCCTCGGTCGCGGAGGACCGGCACCGCGACGCCCGGGCCGTCGTCACCGCACGCACCTCCCGCCTCCGAGCGGCACTCGTCCGCCGGTCGCCGCACGGCCTGCAGGTCGCGGCGTGGTGGGGCTGCGTGGACGCCGGCTGCGCCCGTCGGGACCAGGCGATCGCCCGCAGCGGGGACGACTTCCGCAGCGCGACGTACGACGCCACCGGCCCGGGCCGGGCGAGCCGCCTGTTCGCCGGGACGACGTCCCGAGCTGTCCCCCCGCGGCCGCCGACGGACGCCGGCCTGGACGGGCTCCTGACCCAGGACGCCGTCTCGCTCGACCGGCGCACCGTCCGGGCGGTGCTGGGCGGGGGCGACGGGGCCACGGTGCTCCCGTTCCAGCGGGTCGCGCGCCTGGCCGCCGGGACCTGGACCGCGTACGACGTGCCCGTCGTCGACGGCGAGCGGGGCTACGTCTCCTCGGCCGTCGTCCTGCCCGACGGCCGGCTGCTGGCCCTGGTGCCGACCTGGAGCGGCGACCGGCCCGGCCGGCCGAGCGCCGTCCACCACGGGCTCTGGGTCTCCGACGACACCGACTGGTCGGCGTGGTCACCGTGGGCCGCCGATCCCGGGGGCGTGCGGGACCTCCGCGCCGACCCGCGCGGCGGCGGCGTGCTCTGGCTGGTCACGGGCGACGACACCGCCCCGCTGGTGGTCTCGACCGACGGTGGCCGGACGGTGCGCACGCTGCGGGCCCGCTGAGGGTCAGCCCCGGGCGGCGGTGGCGGTCTCGCGCAGCGAGGCGACCATGGCGTCGGGGTCGTCGGCGGAGTAGACGGCCGAGCCGGCCACGAAGACGTCGGCACCGGCCTCGGCGCAGCGCCCGATGGTCTCCAGCGAGACTCCCCCGTCGACCTGCAGCCACGTCTCGACGCCGTGCTTGTCCATGAGGGCGCGGGCGCGGCGGATCTTGGGCAGCACCAGGTCGAGGAACTTCTGGCCGCCGAAGCCGGGCTCGACGGTCATCAGCAGCACCATGTCGAGCTCGCCGAGCAGGTCCTCGTAGGGCTCGATCGGGGTCGCCGGCCGCAGCGCCATCGAGGCGCGCGCCCCGTGCGAGCGCAGCTCGCGCGCCAGGCGCACGGGCGCCCTGGCCGCCTCGACGTGGAACGTGACGGAGCCGCAGCCGGCCTCGACGTACGCCAGCGCGTTGCTGTCGGGCTCCTCGATCATCAGGTGCGCGTCGAGGGGGACGTCCGTGGTCCGGGCGAGTGCCTCGACCATGGTCGGGCCGAAGGTGAGGTTGGGGACGAAGTGGTTGTCCATGACGTCGACGTGGACCCAGTCCGCGCCGGGGATCCGCGCCACCTCCGCCCCGAGGTTCGCGAAGTCGGCGTTGAGGATGCTCGGCGTGATCTGGAGGTGGCCCACGGGCCCGCAGTCTAGGGAGGGTCAGGACGCCTCGCCGGCGCGCCTCCCGTCGAGCACGGCCGCGCGGCTGGTCGGCGGCACGACGACGTGGACGGCGTTGCGCTCGACCTCGAACAGCGCGGGCGTGGTCGCCACCACCTCCCCGTCCAGGTTCACCCCCAGCACCGGGTCGGTGCGCAGGCGCACCCGCCGGGTCGTCAGGTGGTGGACGCGCTCGTGCTCGACGAACGAGCCGTCCTTGAGGAAGCGCGCGATGGACACGTGGTCGCGCAGCCGGCCGCGCTCGATCGCGTAGACGTCGAGCAGGTGGTCGTCGATCGAGGCGGACGGCGAGACCGCGTTGCCCCCGCCGTAGTGGCGTCCGTTGCCGACCGCCACCTGCAGCAGGTCGTCGAGCTCGACCGGCTCGTGGTCGCCGTCGGGGAACTCCAGTCGTGCGGCGAACGGCCGGTGGTGGCGGTAGGCGCCCAGGGTCGCGACGGGGTACGCCGCGGGGCCGAGCCGGCGCTTCAGCGCGGGCGTGAGGCGCTCGGTGACGGCCACCGACAGGCCGACCGACGCGACGTTGAGGAAGGCCCGGCCGTCGACCCGGCCCAGGTCGACGTCGACCACCCGCCCGGCGACGAGCGCCGCCACGGCGCCGGGCACGTCGGACGGGATCTCGAGGGTCCGGGCGAAGTCGTTGGCGGTCCCGAGCGGCAGCACGCCGAGGGTGACCACTGTCCCGGCGACCCGTCCGGCGGCGCAGCCGACCGTGCCGTCGCCGCCGCCGACCACGAGCAGGTCCGGCGCCTCGGCGACGACGCGGTCGAGGGTGGCGGCGAGGGTGGCTCCGTCGCGGACCGGGTGCGTGCGGACCTCGCCCAAGCCGGCGGACCGCAGCGCGGCGGTGGCCTGCTCGAGCGCGGCGGCGCCCCGGCGCGAGCCGGTGTTGACGACGACCGCGACCCGGCGGACAGCTGCTGGGGTGGACATGGCCCCGACGGTAGGGCGCCCGGATGAGACCGCCGTGAGAGCCGGGTGTGCGCCCGCTGTGGGATGCGGGTCAGGCCAGCTGCAGGAGCTCGTGCTCCTCGACGACGTCGAGCGAGAGCGTCCGGTAGCCCACCGACTCGAAGAGCACGGTGACCCGGTCGTCCTCGACGTCGGTCACCACGCCGGGACCGAACTCCTCGTGCCGCACCTCCGACTGCACCGGGTACGCCGCGTCCTGCTCGTCGGCGGGGTCCTCGGCGATGCCGGCCCGGCAGTTGTCGCAGCGCCCGCACCGGTGCTCGGCCTGCTCGCCGAAGTAGCCCTGGAGGTACGCCGACCGGCAGCGGTCGGTCTCGGCGTACCCGCGCATCATGTCGACGCGGGACCTCTCCAGCCGGCGGTGCGACTCGGCGATGTCGACGACCGCCGCGACCGCGTCGTCGGGCCGGTTCGCCTCGGGCCGGGTCTCGTGGACGAGGACGAGCAGGTTGAGGATGCGGCCGGTCTTGCGCGGACCGAACCCGGCCGCCCCGGCGACGTCCTTGGGGTCGGTGCCGACCTCGCCGGCCGCCCGGAGGACGGCGTGGACGTCCTTCTTCCGCGGGACGCCGCCGGAGAAGAACTTGCCCAGCGCGAGGTCCTCGGGCCGGTAGACCAGGGTGGCGGACGCGGGCTCGCCGTCCCGGCCGGCCCGGCCGACCTCCTGGTAGTAGGTGTCCGGCGACTCGGGGACCTGGGCGTGCACGACGAAGCGGATGTCGGGCTTGTCGATGCCCATGCCGAACGCCGAGGTGGCCACGACCACCTCGACCTCGTCGGCCATGAACGCCTCGTGGGTCTCCTCGCGGCGGCGGTGGGACAGACCGGCGTGGTAGACGGCCGTGCGGCGCCCCGCGTCGGCCAGCGCCGCGGCGTACTCCTCGGCGGCGGGGCGGGTGCGGCAGTAGACGATGCCGGCGCCCGGGGTCGCGGCGACCAGCTCGAGGACCGCCGTGCGCTGGTCGGCCTCCTCGACGACCCGGACGACGTCGAGGGCGATGTTGTCCCGGGCGAACCCGGTGAGCACCGTGCGGGGCTCGCGCATCCCCAGCCGGGCGACGATGTCGTCCTGGACCGGTGGCGCCGCGGTGGCGGTCATGGCGACCACCCGGGGCGGAGTGCCCTGCTCGTCGGCGAGCTCGGCCAGCAGCTCGCCGAGCCGGAAGTAGTCGGGCCGGAAGTCGTGGCCCCAAGCCGAGACGCAGTGGGCCTCGTCCACGGCGACCAGGCCGATCCCCGCGGCGGCGACGGCGGCGCGCACCTCGTCGTTGGCCAGCTGCTCGGGTGAGCAGAACAGGAAGTCGACCTCGCCCGCGGTGGCCCGCTCGAGGACCTCGCGCTTCTCCGCCTCGGACTCCGCCGAGCTCAACCGGCACGCGGTCAGCCCTCCGGGCGCGGACCGGATGCTGTCGACCTGGTCCTGCTGCAGCGCGAGGAGCGGGGAGACCACCAGCGTGCAGCCGTCGGTCAGCACCCCGGCCGCCTGGTAGACCAGCGACTTGCCCGAGCCCGTCGGGGAGACCAGCAGCACGTCGTGGCCCGAGAGCAGGGCGGTCGTCGCGTCGGCCTGGCCGCCGAGGAGGTGGTCGTGGCCGAAGACCTCGCGGGCCGTCTTCTCGACCCTGGTCAGGAGCTGCTGGGAGGTCACCGCGAGCCGTTACCCGGCGCCCCCGGACCCCCACCTCACCCGTCGGGGCGAACGTCGCTCACTCCTCCGGGTCGGCCGGTCCCTCCGCGCCCGCCGCCTCGTCCCGGTCGGCCCACTCCAGCAGCGGGGCGATGTCCCACGGGTCGGCGTCGATGTCCGCGTGGAGGTCGCCGAGCTCGGCGAAGCGCTGCGGCACGGTGAAGATCGTGAGGTCGCGCGGGTCGACGTCGGCGACCTCGTCCCACCGGATCGGGGTGGACACGCGGGCGTCGGGCAGCCCGCGCACGGAGTACGCCGCGGCGATGGTGTGGTCGCGGGCGTTCTGGTTGTAGTCGACGAAGACCGTGGCGGGGTCGCGGTCCTTGCGCCACCAGGTGAGGTCGACGTCGTCGGGCGCCCGCCGCTCGACCTCGCGGGCGAAGGCCAGCGCCGCCCGCCGGACCTCCTTGAACCCGTGGTCGGGGCGGATCCGGACGTAGACGTGCAGGCCCTTGCTGCCGCTGGTCTTGGGGTAGCCCGTCACCCCGAGCTCGTCGAGCACCTCGCGGGCGACGCCGGCCACGCGACGTACCCGGTCGAAGTCGCAGTCCGGGCCCGGGTCGAGGTCGATGCGCCACTCGTCGGGCTTCTCGGTGTCCTCGCGGCGGCTGTTCCAGGGGTGGAACTCGACCGTGGACATCTGCACCGCCCAGATGACCGAGGCCAGCTCGGTGACGCACAGCTCGTCGGCGGTGCGGTCCCAGCGCGGGAAGTGCAGGCGCACGGTCTCCACCCACGGCGGCGCGCCCTGCGGCAGCCGCTTCTGGTGCACCTTGTCCCCGGCCAGGCCCTTCGGGAACCGGTGCAGCATGCAGGGCCGCTCGAGGAGCGCGTTGACGATGCCGGGACCGACGGCCACGTAGTACTCGACCAGGTCGAGCTTGGTGGCGCCGGACTCGGGGAAGTACACCCGGTCGGGGTTGCTCACCCGCACGACGCGGTCGTCGACCTCGATCTCGACGGACGGGGTCTTCGACGCGGACTTCGAGGCGGCCACGCGTCCACCGTAGTGGGCCGTACGGTGACGCCCGTGGGACTCCGCCAGCCGCCCGTCGTCCGCGTGTCGGTGCCGCGCGAGGGGCGGGCCGAGCGACTGCCCCTGGGCCGGTGGCCGCTGACCGTGCCGGCCGTCGAGCACCTCGTGCGGCGCGGGCTCGACCTCGCCCCCGGCGTGACCTTCCTGGTCGGCGAGAACGGCTCGGGGAAGTCGACGATCGTCGAGGCCGTCGCCGAGGCGTACGGCATGGGCGTCGAGGGCGGCTCGACCGGGGCGCGCCACACCACCCGCCCCTCGGAGTCACCGCTCGGCGCGGCCCTGGACCTGCGGCGCGGGATCGGCGCACCGCGCTGGGGGTTCTTCCTCCGCGCCGAGACGATGCACGGCTTCTACACCTACCTGGAGGAGACGCGGGTGCGTCGGGTGGACCGGCCGGAGCCCGAGGAGCCGGTCTTCCACGAGCTCAGCCACGGCGAGTCGTTCCTCGAGCTGCTGCGCACCCGCTTCGACTCCCCCGGCTTCTACTGTCTCGACGAGCCCGAGGCCGCGCTGTCGTTCTCCTCGACCCTCGCGCTGGTCGCCGCCCTGCACGAGCTCGTCGCGAGGGGCGGGCAGGTGCTGTGCGCGACCCACTCCCCCGTGCTGGCCGCCATGCCCGGGACGAGGATCCTCGAGGTCGGGCCCTGGGGCCTCCGCCCGGCCACCTGGGAGCAGCTGGAGCTGGTCGAGCACTGGCGCGCCTACCTGGCCGACCCGGAGCGCTACCTGCGCCACGTGCTGGGCTGAGGACTCAGGAACGGCGCAGCAGGGCCAGGAACATCGCGTCGGTGCCGTGCCGGTGCGGCCACAGCTGCAGGGTGCCCGCGAGGGGCCCGGCGGCGTCCGGGACGTCCGGCAGCAGCGGCGCGGCGTCCTCGAGGCGTACGTCGTCGCGCGAGCCGAGCACCTCGGAGACGACGTCGGCGGTCTCGGCCAGGACCGGCGAGCAGGTCGCGTACAGGACCACCCCGGCCGGCCGCACCAGGTCGAGCGCCGACCCGACCAGCCGCCGCTGGAGGGTGACCAGGTCGGCCAGGTCCTGGGGCCGGCGCCGCCACCGGGCCTCGGGCCGGCGGCGGAGCGCGCCGAGGCCCGTGCACGGAGCGTCGACCAGCACCCGGTCGAAGGTGCCGGGACGGAACGGCGGGCGGGTGCCGTCGGCGGTGAGCACCCCGGCGACGCCCTCGGCACCGCGCAGGTTGCGGGCGACCAGCCGGGCGCGGTGCGCCTGCCGCTCGCCGGCCACCAGGCGCGCCCCGCGACCTGCGGCGAGGGCGGCCAGCAGCGCGGACTTGCCGCCGGGGCCGGCGCACAGGTCGAGCCAGCGCTCGTCGCGCCCGTCGAGCGGAGCGGCCGCGGCGACCACGGCGACGAGCTGGGAACCCTCGTCCTGGACGCCCGCCCGCCCCTCGGCGACGGCCGGCACGGCACCGGGGTCGCCGCCCTCCAGCACCACGCCGTACGGCGACCAGGGCGTCGGCTGGCCCGGCAGCTCGTCCCGCGTGGCGCGCCCGGGTCGGGCGACGAGCGTGACGCGCGGCGGCTCGTTGTCGGCCGCGAGCAGCGCGGCCAGCTCGGGGGCGCCCACGGCACGGCGGAGCTCCTCGACGACCCAGCCGGGGTGGCTGGACGCCACGGCGGCGTGCCCGACGGGGTCCGCCGTCGCGTCCGGGGCCACCAGGGCCACCCAGGCGTCGAGGTCGTGGGCGGTCACCTTGCGCAGCACGGCGTTGGCGAACCCGGCGGCGCCCGCACCGACCTTCGCGCGCACCAGGTCGACAGTGGTGCTGATCGCGGCGTGCGCGGGCACGCGCATCGAGAGCAGCTGGTGGGCGCCGAGCCGCAGCGCGTCGAGCACCTTGGCCTCGACCTTGGCCAGCGGACGGTCGATGCACGCCGCCAACACCGCGTCGTACGTGCCCTGGCGGCGGATCGTCCCGGACACCAGCTCGGTCACGAACGCCGCGTCGCGGCCCGACAGGTCGTGCTGCGTGAGGACCGCGGGCAGCACCAGGTTCGTGTAGGCGTCGTCGACCCGGACCGCCTTGAGCACCTCGAGCGCCGCGAGCCGGGGGACGTCGACGCGCGGCCGGCCGGCCGCGCCGGCGGCAGGGCTCGAGGGCGGACGCCGCCGACGGTCAGCCACGGTCGTCCCCGAGGTGGTCGCGCACGAGCCGCTTCGGCGCGCGGGCGGTCCAGGCGTCGGTCAGGACCTCGCGCAGCTCCTCGACGTCGAGCTCACCGAGCCGCGACTGCGAGACGAGCACCGCGCTGGTGCGCCGGAAGTGGTCGATGGTGAAGAACGGCGTCGACGGGTCGGCGACCAGCGCCTCCTTGGCGTCCATGGACGGCGTCGTGACGACCAGCAGGTCCTCGTAGGGCTCCCCGGTCGCCGGGTCCACCGTGTGCCGGTCGGGCGCGCGGAAGAGCAGGAACCCGCGTCCGTGCACGAGGTACGTCGGACGGTCGCCCCAGCTCGTGCCGAGCTCGACCTCGGGCAGCGACCGGCAGATCGCGTCCACGTCCTCCGGCGTCGCGGGGCGGCCCATCGCTCAGGCCCCGAGCCGGGTGCCGGACTCCAGGCGTACGCCGCGGGCCCAGTCGGCCGCGCCCATCTGCTTCTTCCCGAACGCCTTCACCTCGCCGAGGCGGACCGCGTCGGTGCCGGTGCCGACGAGCACCGCGTTCTTGCGCACCTCGAGCACGCCGGGCTCCAGCCGGGTGCCCTCCTCGACCGCGACCGGGCCCACCTTGAGCCGCTCGCCGTCGTGGGTCGACCAGGCGCCGGGCCCCGGCGTGCAGGCGCGGATCCGGCGGTCGACGGCGACGGCGGGCTCGGTCCAGTCCACCTCGGCGTCCTCGACGAGGATCTTGGGGGCGACGCTGACGCCGTCCTCGGGCTGATCGCGGGCCACCAGCGAGCCGTCCTCGATCCCGTCGAGGGTGGCCACCAGGAGCCCGGCGCCGCCCTCGGCCAGCCGGCCGAGCAGGTCGCCGGCGGTGTCGGTGGGACGGATCCGCTCGGTCATCACGCCGAACGTCGGGCCGGCGTCCATCGCCTTGACGATGCGGAACGTCGTCGCGCCGGTCACCTCGTCACCGGCCCAGATCGCGTGCTGCACCGGGGCCGCGCCGCGCCATGCCGGCAGGCAGGAGAAGTGCAGGTTCACCCAGCCGTGCGGCGGGATGTCGAGCGCCGACTGCGGCAGCAGCGCGCCGTACGCCACGACGGGGCAGCAGTCGGGCCGCAGCGCCCGCAGCTCCTCCTGGAACGCCGGGTCGCGGGGGTGGTCGGGCTTGAGCACGGGCACGCCGAGCTCCTCGGCGCGCTGCGCGACCGGGCTTGCGACCAGCTTGCGGCCGCGGCCGGCGGGAGCGTCGGGGCGCGTGACGACGCCGACCAGCTCGTGGTCGGACGCGGCGATCGCGTCGAGGGAGGGGACGGCGACCTCAGGGGTGCCGGCGAAGACGAGGCGCATGGGCTAGAAACCGAAACCGTTCGTGGGGTGGGGACTGATCTTGACCTGGGGCTTCTCGAGGCCGAACCACTCGGACTCGCGGATCTCCTTCATCGCCGCCTTCCGGGCGGCCTGGTCGAGCCGGTCGATGAAGAGCACGCCGTCGAGGTGGTCGGTCTCGTGCTGGATCGCCCGCGCCAGCAGCTCGGACCCGTGGATCGTCAGCGGCTCGCCGTGCATGTCGAACCCCTGGGCGACGACCGACATCGCCCGACGGCACTCGTAGGTCAGCTCCGGCAGCGACAGGCATCCCTCCAGGCCGTCCTGGACCTCCTCGGAGAGCTCGAGCGTCGGGTTGACCAGGTGGCCGACCTCCCCGTCGACGTACCAGGTGAACACGCGGAGCCCGACCCCGATCTGCGGTGCGGCGAGACCAGCGCCGGGCGCCTCGAGCATCGTGTCGGTGAGGTCCGCGACGAGCTGGCGCAGCTCCTTGTCGAAGTCCACGACCTCCACGGCCGGCTTGCGCAGCACCGGGTCCCCGAAGAGTCGGATCGGCTGGATGGCCACGTGTCTCC
This sequence comes from Nocardioides sp. Arc9.136, assembly GCF_030506255.1. Lineage (NCBI taxonomy): Bacteria > Bacillati > Actinomycetota > Actinomycetes > Propionibacteriales > Nocardioidaceae > Nocardioides > Nocardioides sp. Arc9.136. The sequence goes on from NZ_CP113431.1 coordinate 2,490,656, forward strand.
TGTGTGCGGTCGGTACGTCGTGCGGGGCAGCGGTCCAGTCTATTCGGCCGCTGTGCGTGGCTGCTCGCTGGTCGCGCGCGCCGGCTCGGCTGGGGGTGTCGGCGGCGTGCCGGCGTGCTGCAGGAGTCCCCGGTTCACCGGGGACTCCTGCGCTCACCGGGGTAGATCTGCCCCGGCAAGCGAGGGACTGCCCCGGGAGCTGCGCCCGGTCCGGCCCGCGGCCGCGGTGTCGGGCGGGGGTGCCGGAATCCCCGGGGCCCCGGGGATTCCGGTGCTTCTCAGGGGAAGCATCGCCTGAGAAGCGCCGGTTTGCCCTGAGAAGTCGCCAGTACGACGCTCGCCCGGCCGAGATCGCCACCGCCGCTGTCGAGCAGGCGAGCGCCGTCGAGCCGTCGGCGAGCCGTCGGTGGCGGGCGCGGCGGACGCAGGAGTCCCCGGTTCACCGGGGACTCCTGCGCTTACCGGGGTAGATCTGCCCCGGCAAGCACGGGACTACCCCGGAAAGCCCTGCCCCGGCCCCGGCCCGGGCCGGGCCCAGCCCCGGCCCGGGCCCAGCCGCCCGGCCCGCAGGCGGCCACAGGCGACCACGGCGACCCCAGGGACCTACAGCGACGGCGGGTCGACCTGGACGCGGACGGGGTCGAGCTTGCGGGCGGAGCGGACGCGCTGCAGCTCGCCCAGCGCGCGGCCGAGGGCGGCTGCGTGCGACCGGGGCACCCGGACGACCGCGCGGACCTCCTGCTCCCCCGTCGGCATCGGTCCGAGCACCTCGCCGGCCTCGGGGAGGTCGAGCAGGGTGAGGGCGTCGTCGACCGCGCCGGGCTCACCGGTGATCGTGGCCAGCCGGCTGGCGGGGGGCAGGTGCGCCTCCTGCCGCTCGGCGGTCTCGCGGGCGGCGAACCCGCTCGGGTCCCACCTGACCAGCGCCTGCACCGCGGGGTGGGCGGGGTCGCCGACGACGACCGCGCGGCCGCCGGGCCGGACCAGCCCGACCGCGTCGGACCAACGGCGCAGCGCCTCCTCCTCGGTGCGCAGGTCGGTGCGGCCCAGCAGCAGCCAGGCGTCGAGGAGCACCACCGCGGCGTACCCGCCCTCCGCGACCGGCTCCGCCCCCGGCGTCGCGACCACGACCGCCGGGCGGGCGTCCACCGTGGCGAGGACCCGGTCCCGGGAGCTGGTCAGCACCCGCGTGCTGGGCAGCGCCCGGCCGAGCTCCTCGGCGGTGCGGGCGTCGCCGACGACCGGTGCGCGCAGCCCGCGGTAGCCGCACTCCCCGCAGGCCCACCCGGGGGCCTCGGTGCCGCACCACCGGCACGCCGGCGGCGTCGTCGGCCCGGTGAGCGCGAGCGGGCCCCGGCAGGCGCCGCAGCGCGCGGGGGTGCGGCACCGCTCGCAGGCCAGCGCCGCGACGTACCCGAGCCGCGGGTTCTGCACGAGCACCGGGCCCCGCTCGATCCCCCACCGGATCGCCTCCAGCGCCTGGCGGGGCACCCGGGACGCGCGCGCGAGCGGGTCGCGCTCGAGGTCGAGGTCGCTCGCGCCGGCCACCGCGGTGCGCACCCGCTCGCGCACGACCGCGCGGGGCGCGGCCAGCTCACGGGCCCAGCCGGTGCGCAGGAGGTACTCCGCCTCGACGCTGCGGGCGAAGCCCCCGACCAGCGCCGCGGCGCCCTCGAGCTCTGCACGCAGCAGCAGGGTCTCCCGGGTGTGGGGGTACGGCGCGCGAGGCTCGGCGTAGAGGTCGTCGCCGTCGTCCCAGACGGCCACCAGCCCGAGGTCGTGCACCGGGGCGAACGCCGCCGCGCGGGTGCCCACGACGATCCGGCGGGTGCCCCGGCTGACCGCGAGGAACTCCCGGTACCGACGGGCCGGCCCGGCGTCGGCGGTGAGCGTGACGTGGTGATCGGGACCGAGGACCTCGGTCAGCGCCCGGTCGACGCGGTCCACGTCCTTGCCGTCCGGCACGCAGATCAGCGCCCCCCGGCCGGAGCGCCGGGTGGCGGCCGCCGCCTCGGCCAAGCGACGCGGCCACTCCTCCCCCGGCGCGGCGGACCACACCGCACGCGGCGCGCCGCCCTCGGCGAGGTGCGCGAGGTACGCCGCGGCCGGCTCGTAGACCGACCACGCCGCGGTCTCGGCGGCACCGGCCGGGGGGACGGCCGGCTCCGGCGAGGACGGCTCCTTCTCGGTCGTGGCGTGCCGCGGCGGCACGGCCAGGCGCAGCAGGTCCGAGCGGGTGCCGGCGTACCGCTCGGCGAGCGATCCGCAGAGCTCGGCCACCGCGGGGCTGAGCACCGGCTCCGGGCTGACCACCCGGCGCAGCGGCGCCAGCCGGCCGGTGTGGTCGGAGGAGGCGAAACGCCCGAGGAGGTAGCCGTCCACGTCCTGCCCGGCGAACCGGACCTTGACCCGGACGCCCGGCTGCGCCGCCTCCGCCATCGACGCGGGCACCGCGTAGTCGAAGGTGCGGTCCAGGTGGGCCAGCGCCACGTCGACCAGCACCCGCGCCACCGGGTCGGCCTCGGCGACCTCCGCCTCGGCCGCCTTGCGCGCCCGGGTCGCCCGCGCCTTGGCCTGCGACTCCTGCAGGCTCGCCCGCACCAGGCCGGGGAGCAGCTCGGGCTGCTCCTCCGGTCCGGTCACGAGCGGAAGTCTCCCAGCGAGCGCCGACGGTCCCGTCGGCAGGCGTCGGCAGGACCGTGGCGGAGGCTCAGATGCCGGCGGCGGCCTTGAGGGCGTCGGCGCGGTCGGTGCGCTCCCAGGTGAACTCGGGCAGCTCGCGGCCGAAGTGGCCGTACGCCGAGGTCTTGGCGTAGATCGGGCGCAGCAGGTCGAGGTCACGCAGGATCGCGGCCGGGCGGAGGTCGAAGACCTCGAGGACGGCCTTCTGGATCTCCTCGTCGGAGACCACGCCGGTGCCGAAGGTCTGCACGAAGACGCCGACCGGCTGGGCCTTGCCGATCGCGTAGGCGACCTGGACCTCGCAGCGGCGGGCCAGGCCCGCGGCGACGACGTTCTTGGCCACCCAGCGCATGGCGTACGCCGCGGAGCGGTCCACCTTCGAGGGGTCCTTGCCCGAGAAGGCGCCGCCGCCGTGCCGGGCCATGCCGCCGTAGGTGTCGACGATGATCTTGCGGCCGGTCAGGCCGGCGTCACCCATCGGGCCGCCGACGACGAAGCGGCCGGTCGGGTTGACCAGCAGCCGGTAGTCGTCGGAGGGGATGTCGAACGACGCCAGCACCGGGTCGATGACGTTCTGCTTGATCTCGGCCTCGAGCTTGACCAGGTCGGTCTCCTCGGAGTGCTGCGTGGAGAGGACGACCGTGTCGACGCGGACCGGACGGTCGTCGGCGTCGTACTCGATGGTGACCTGGGTCTTGCCGTCCGGGCGGAGGTTGTCCATCACGCCGTTCTTGCGGACCTCGGTGAGCCGCTCGGAGAGGCGCTGGGCGATGACGATCGGCAGCGGCATCAGCACCGGGGTGTCGTCGCAGGCGTAGCCGAACATCAGGCCCTGGTCGCCGGCCCCGCGGCGGTCCAGCTCGTCCTCGGAGGTGCCGACGCGCGACTCGTGGCCGTGGTCGACGCCCTGGGCGATGTCGGCGGACTGGCCGCCGATGGCCACCTGCACGCCGCAGGTCGTGCCGTCGAAGCCCTTCTCCGAGGAGTCGTACCCGATGTCGAGGATGGCCTCGCGCACGAGCTCGGCGACCGGGGCGTAGGCGTTGGTGCGCACCTCGCCGGCGACGACGACGAGCCCGGTGGTCAGCAGCGTCTCGACCGCGACCCGGAGGTTCTCCTTGTCGCCGTCGTTGGCCATCAGGTAGTCGAGCACCGTGTCGCTGATGCGGTCGGCGATCTTGTCCGGGTGTCCCTCGGTCACGGACTCGGAGGTGAAGAGTCGTCCGGCCACAGCGCAGCTCCTGTCGTTCGGGGTGGTGCTCACGGTAGAGCGCGTCCCACCGCGTGGGACGGGCGTCTCAGCATCGGTTCACCAACATTGGGGGTTCAATCCTGCAGCCTGCGGACGACTTCGTCCCAAATGGCGTGCGCGAGCGTGGTCTTCGACCCCCGCGGCACGTCGGTCGCGGCGCCGTCGGCACCCAGGATGACCGCCTCGTTGTCCGGGCTGCCGAAGACCGCTCCCCCGCTGACGTCGTTGACGACCAGCAGGTCGCAGCCCTTGCGGGCGAGCTTGGCGCGGGCCAGCTCGAGCACCGAGCCGGTGTCGTCGCCGGTCTCGGCGGCGAAGCCGACCACCACGGTGCCCGGTCGCGCTCGCCGGGTGCTGATCTCGTGCAGCACGTCGGGGTTCTGCTGCAGCTCGATCGAGGGGGCCGAGCCGTCGGCCGCCTTCTTGATCTTGGCCTCGCTGACGTCGAGGGGCCGGAAGTCCGCGGGCGCGGCCGCCATGACCACGGCGTCGGCGGACGCGGCGGCGGGGACGACGGCGTCGCGCAGCTGCGCGGTGGTCTCGACGCGCACGACCGTCACTCCGGCGGGCTCGGGGAGGCTGGTGTTGGCGGCGACCAGGGTGACCTGGGCCCCCCGGGCCGCGGCGGCGCGCGCCAGCGCGAACCCCTGCAGGCCCGACGAGCGGTTGCCGAGGAAGCGCACCGGGTCGAGGTACTCCCGCGTGCCCCCGGCGGAGACCACGACGTGCCGTCCGACGAGGTCCAGCGTGGACCCCGCCTCGCCGCGGGCCAGCACCTGCGTGCAGACGTCGAAGATCTCGCCGGGCTCGGGCAGCCGGCCCTTGCCGGTGTCCTTGCCGGTCAGCCGGCCCTCGGCCGGCTCGAGGACGAGCACGCCGCGCTCGCGCAGCGTGGCGACGTTCGCCCGGGTCGCAGGGTGCTCCCACATCTCGGTGTGCATGGCCGGGGCCACCACCACCGGGCAGCGGGCGGTGAGCAAGGTGTTCGTGAGCAGGTCGTCGGCCAGGCCGTGCGCGGCGCGCGCCAGCGTGTCGGCGGTGGCGGGCGCGACGACCACGAGGTCGGCCGACTGGCCCAGCCGCACGTGCGGCACCCGGTGGACGTCGGTCCACACGTCGGTGGCGACCGGCTTGCCCGACAGCGCCGCCCAGGTGGGCGCGCCCACGAACTCCAGCGCCGACTCGGTCGGCACGACCGTCACGTCGTGGCCGGACTCGGTGAGCCGGCGCAACAGCTCACAGGCCTTGTACGCCGCGATCCCGCCGGTGACCCCGAGGACGACAACGGGCCGCGCCCCCGTGGGGGACGCGGCCTCGTGGGCGGAGCTGGTGCTCAGCGGATCACTCGCCGGGGTTGAACGAGGCGTCGATGGCGGCGGCCTTGGCGGCGGCCTCCTCGGCGGCGAGCTCGGCGGGGTCGACGTCCTCGCACGTCAGGAGGTCCTCGTTGATCTCGCGGAGCGCGATCGAGAGGGGCTTCTCCTGCACGTGGGTGTCGACGAGCGGGCCGACGTACTCCAGCAGGCCCTCGCCGAGCTGGGAGTAGTAGGCGTTGATCTGCCGGGCGCGCTTGGCGCTGTAGAGGACCAGCTTGTACTTGCTGTCGGTCTTGGTGAGCAGGTCGTCGATCGAGGGGTTGGTGACACCCTGAGCGTCGATGTTGGGGGCAGACACGCGTGAAGCCTCACTGATCGGTGGATGGACGCCCGACGGGCGGAGCCGGCGCGGAGAGGCAGCGCCTCAGTCGAGCACCATCAAGGCTACCAACTCGTCCGCAGCAGCGTGAACTTCGTGGTTGACGATGGTGACGTCGAACTCCGTCTCGGCCGCGAGCTCGGCCCGCGCGGTGGTGAGCCGGCGCTCCCGCTCCGCCTCGGTCTCGGTGCCGCGACCGACCAGGCGGCGGACCAGCTCCTCCCACGAGGGCGGCTTGAGGAAGACGAAGAGCGCCTCGGGCATGGTCTGCCGGACCTGGCGCGCGCCCTGCAGGTCGATCTCGAGCATCGCGGGGCGGCCGGAGGCCAGCGCGAGGTCGACCGGCTGCCGGGGAGTGCCGTACCGGGCGGCCTTGTGCACGACCGCCCACTCCAGCAGGTCGTCCTCGGCGACCATCCGGTCGAACTCCTCGTCGGAGACGAACCAGTAGTGCACGCCGTTGACCTCGCCCGGACGCGGCGGCCGGGTGGTCGCGGAGACCGAGATCCAGACCTCCGGGTGGTGCTCGCGGATGTGCGCCGCGACCGTGCCCTTGCCGACGGCCGTGGGGCCGGCCAGCACGACCAGTCGCGAGCGGCGCTCAGCGCCCGTCACGCGGAGTCACGCGACGCGAACTCCTTCTCGAGCGCGGCGACCTGCTTGGTGCCGAGCCCGCGGACGCGCCTGCTCTCGGCGATGCCGAGGCGCTCCATGACCTGACGGGCGCGGACCTTGCCGAGCCCGGGCATCGACTGCAGCAGGTCGACGACCCGCATCTTGCCGATGACCTCGTTCTCCTGGCCCTCGTGGAGCACGTCGACGATCGAGGCGCCCGAGTTCTTCAGGCGGTTCTTGACCTCGGCCCGCTCGCGGCGGGAAGCGGCTGCCTTCTCCAGGGCCGCCTGGCGTTGTTCCGGCGTGAGGGGCGGGAGCGCCACGGGCGATGTCCTTTGGGTCGAGCGGCAGGTCGGAGGGCGAGGGCCAATCTAGTCAGAACTCTTCACCACCGGCAACGCAGGTCACCCCCACCGCCGTCCGGCCCTGGCCACCGGCGTCGCCGGTCGTCGCCGGTCGTCCCCGGCCGGCCTCAGAGGGTCAGCGGGGTGCCGCACACGTCGCGCGCCTGCTGCTGGACCCCGGCGAGCGCCTCCACGGTCGGCCGGGCCGCGAGCTCGCGGGCGGCGGCGTCGATCCGAGCCCGCTGCGCCGCGGACACGTCGGTGGAGCGGTCCTCCCGGTCGTACGACGCGGGGTCGACCCCGGCGTCCTCCAGGGCGTCGCGGAGCTCGCCGACGCGGCCGACGACGAGGTCCCACTCGTCGCGGATGTCGCGGGGGGCCTCCTCCTCGAGCGCCTCGAGGTGCGGCAGCGCCGCCACCAGCGCGCCCGGCCCGCCGTCGGCGACCGCCTCGGAGAGGTCCTCGCGCTGGGCGAGCACCTCGTCGCAGTACGCCTCGAACGGGTCCTGCGAGCAGGCCGTCAGCGGCAGCAGCAGCGAGCCCAGCAGCGCTGCGACGAGGGGGACGAGCGAGACGGTCGTGCGGCGCGGGCGGGTCCTCACCGCAGCGCCGCCAGCCGGTCGTTCGTGGCGCGGACGGCGTCGCGCAGGGCGGCCGCGTCCGGGCCCAGGCGGAGGACGTCGCGCGAGGAGCTGGGCAGGACGTTCGCCGCGGTGGCCCCGAAGATCCGCCGCACGTCCTCGACGGTCCCGCCCTGCGCGCCGTACCCCGGTGCCAGCACCGGGCCGTTGAAGGCCAGGTCCTCGGCGGTCTCCCCGATCGTCGCGCCGACAACGGCACCGAAGGACCCGAGCGGGTCCGCGTCGGCGTTCAGCCGGCGCAGGTGGTCGAGGATCCGCCCGGCCACGGTCGAGCCGTCCTCGAGGCGGGCGTGCTGGACCTCCGGCCCCTCCGCGTTCGAGGTCAGCGCCAGCACGAAGAGGCCGGCGCCGTGCCGGCGGGCGCTGTCGACGAACGGGTCGAGCGAGCCGAACCCGAGGAACGGGCTGACGGTGAGGGCGTCGGCGGCCAGCGGCGAGGACGGGTCGAGGTAGGCGTCGGCATAGGCCTGCGACGTCGAGCCGATGTCGCCGCGCTTGGCGTCCATGACGACGAGCGCCCCCGCCGCGCGCGCCGCTGCCACGACCTCCTCGAGGACGGCGACGCCCCGGCTCCCGAACCGCTCGTAGAACGCCGACTGCGGCTTGACCGTCGAGGCGTGCGGGGCGACCGCCTCGACCGCGGTCAGCGCGAAGCGGCGCAGCCCCTCGACGTCGTCGGGGAGTCCCCAGTCGGCGAGCAGGGCGGCGTGGGGGTCGATGCCGACGCAGAGCGGGCCCCGCTCGTCGACGGCGGCGCGCAGGCGGGCGCCGAAGGGGCTGGTCATGGCTGTCTCCTCAGCTGAGGTCGGCCGCGATCCGGGCGGCGGTGGTGGGGTCGCGGAGCAGGGCGGTGCCGACCTGGACGGCCACGGCGCCGGCGTCGAGGAAGCAGCGCGCGTCGGCGGTCGTGGCGATGCCGCCCCCGCCGACGACGGGTACGGCGGGCAGCGCGGCGCGCACCTCGGTCACGCACCGCAGGGAGAGCGGCAGGACCGCGGGGCCGCTGAGCCCGGCCGGCCGGCCGTCGGGGAGCGCCGCGGCCTGCGGGCCGCCGACGACGACGGCGGCCGCGCCGGCGTCGGTCACGACGCGGGCGGACTCCGCCACCCGCAGCACGTCGGCGCGCACCTTGGCCAGGACGGGGAGGTCCTGGGCCTCGCGGACCACCGCGGCGACGACGTTGGCGGCGTGGAACGGCTCGCGCACGTCGAGCAGTCCGTGGGCGCGGGCGTCGGGGACGGCGAGGTCCACCTCGATGGCCCGGACGCCGGGCGCCCGGGCGAGCCGCTTGGCGACCTCGGCGTGCTCGGCGACCGAGGAGCCGGTCACCGACACCACGACCCGGACCCCCTGCTGCACCAGCCACGGCAGCTCGGTGGCCAGGAAGATCTCCAGCCCCGGGCCCGGCAGGCCGGTGCTGTGGACGAGCCCGGCCGGCGTCTCGGCGAAGCGCGGTCCCGGCCCGCCGGTGCGGGCGTTGAGGGTCAGCGACCGGGTGGTGAACGCACCGACGCCCTCGAGGGCGCCCAGCGCGACGAGCTCGCGACCGGTGCCGCCGCACCCGGCGGCCACCACGACGGGGGACGGCAGCTCGATCACGACGGATCCCCCGTCGGCCGGCCCGGGCGGGCGTCCGCGCGTGGGGCCTCGGGGCCGGTCCAGGTCGGTGCCAGCTCGGTCCAGCGAACCCGGTCGCCGCGGACGACGGGGCCCTCGGTGCAGGCGCGGACGACACGACCGACACCGTCCTCGCCGACCACGGGCAGCGGGCAGCCGAGGCACAGCCCGGTGCCGCAGGCGAGCGGCTGCTCGACGGCGGTCTGGCTCCAGGCACCGGCCTGCTCGGCCGCGGACGCGACGGCGTGCAGCGTGCGCACCGGCCCGGCGGCGTACACCACCTCGGCGGCGGACTGCGCGAGCACGCCGGCGACCACGTCGGCGACCGCCCCGCGGCGGCCGACCGAGCCGTCGGCGGTGACGACCGTGACCGCCCGTGCGACGCGGCGTGCCTCCAGCGCCGAGAGCAGGTGGCGCTCGTCGGGGGCGGCGACGAGGAGGTTGACCTGGCAGCCGCGCTCGCGCAGCCGCTCGGCGAGCGGGAACAGCGGGGCCGCGGCGTACCCCTCCCCCACCAGCAGGGTGGCGACGGGCTCCTTGGGCAGCGCGAACGCCCGGCCGAGCGGGCCGGTGAGCTCCAGCCGGGTGCCGACCGGCCGCTCGGCGAGCCAGTGGGTGCCCGGACCGACCGGGTCGACGACCAGCTGCAGCGCGGGCCCGTAGCCGCCGACCGGCTTGACGCCGTGGATCCACAGCGCGCGGGGGGTGAGCCGGGTCCCGTCGACGGCGACCGCGACGAACGTTCCGGGCCGGAACCGCTCGGCCACGCCCGGCGCGACCACGGTCAGGTGCTGGTAGGCGCCGACCCGCTTGCTGGCCAGCACCTCCCCGGTGGTGTGGAGCGGTCCCCTCACCCCGTCGCCGGTCCTGCCGTGGCCGGTCCTGCCGTGGCGGTGGTGCTCGTGCCGGCGAGGATCCGCCGCGGCCACAGCGGGCCCTCGTAGACGAACGCGCTGTAGCCCTGGAGCAGGTCGGCCCCGGCCTCGAGCCGCGCGCGGGCGTCCTCGGGCGTGGTGATCCCGCCGACGCCGATGATCGTCAGCGCGGGGCCCACCCGGTCGCGCAGCAGCCGGGTGACCTCGAGCGCGCGGGCGGTCAGCGGCCGACCGGACAGCCCTCCCGCGCCCACGGCCTCGACGTCGGCGTCCGGGCTGGCGAGCCCGGCACGGGACGTCGTTGTGTTGGTGGCGATGATCCCGTCGAGGCCGATCGCCACCGCCATGTCGGCGACCGCCAGCACGTCCTCGTCGGCGAGGTCCGGCGCGATCTTCACGACCAGCGGGACCCGCGCCGAGGTGACGGTGTCGGCGATGCGGCGCACGTGCTCCAGCAGCGGCTGGAGCTTCTCGACGGCCTGCAGGTTGCGCAGTCCGGGGGTGTTCGGCGAGCTCACGTTGACCACGAGGTAGTCGGCGTGCGGCGCCAGCAGCCGCGTGCTCTTGGCGTAGTCGGCCTCCACCGCGGCCTGGTCGTCGTCGGGCACCACCTTGGTCTTGCCGATGTTGACGCCGAGGACGGGGCGGGGGGCTGCCGGATTCCCCGGCCCCCCGGGGATTCCGGCGCTTCTCGGCCGATGCATCCCCTGAGGAGCGCCGGTTTCCCCTGAGGAGCGGGCGGCGCGCGCGGCCAGCCGGCGGGCGACCACCTCGGCGCCGTCGTTGTTGAACCCCATCCGGTTCACGACGGCCCGGTCGGCGGGCAGCCGGAAGAGGCGCGGCCTCGGGTTGCCCGGCTGCGCCTCGCCGGTGACCGTGCCGACCTCGACGTGGCCGAACCCGAGCGCGGCGAGGGCATCGATGCCGACGGCGTTCTTGTCGAAGCCGGCCGCCATGCCGAGCACGTTGGGGAAGATCAGGCCGAGCGCCCGGACCGGCTGCCCGGGCACCGGGAGCCGACCGGTCACCGGCGCGGCGGCGCGCACCGCCCGGAAGCCCAGGTGGTGGGCCCGCTCGGCGTCGATGCGCGTCGCGACGTGGTCGAAGAGCAGTCCGTACGCCGTCACCGGCTCGCCCACTCCTGCAGGCTGCGCACGCCGATGTCGCCGCGACGGGCGGCCTCGATGCCCTGGACGGCCGCGCCCAGCCCCTGCACCGTGGTGATGCAGGGGACGTTGGCGCGGACGGCGGCGGTGCGGATCTCGTAGCCGTCGAGGCGGGCGTGGCCCTCCCCCGCGCCGTACGGCGTGTTGACCACCATCTGGATCTCGCCGTCGAGGATCAGCTGGACGGTGGTCCGCTCCCCGTCGGGACCGGTGCCCTCGAAGTGCTTGCGCACGACCGTCGCCGGCACGCCGTTGCGGCGCAGCACCTCCGCGGTGCCGGCGGTCGCGAGGATCTCGAAGCCGAGGTCGGCCAGCGCCCGGATCGGGAAGACCATCGAGCGCTTGTCGCGGTTGGCCACCGAGACGAACACCTTGCCGCTCGCGGGCAGCGGCCCGAACGCCGCGGCCTGGGACTTGGCGAACGCCGTGCCGAAGTCGCGGTCCAGGCCCATCACCTCGCCGGTCGACTTCATCTCGGGGCCGAGGACGGTGTCGACCTGCGCGCCGTCGGGGGTGCGGAACCGGTTGAACGGCATGACCGCCTCCTTGACCGCGATCGGCTGGTCGGCCGGCAGCGTGCCGCCGTCGCCGGTCGCGGGCAGCAGCCCGCTCGCACGGAGGTCGGCGACCGACTCGCCCAGCATGATCCGGGCGGCGGCCTTTGCCAGCGGCGTCGCGGTCGCCTTGGACACGAAGGGCACCGTCCGCGACGCCCGCGGGTTGGCCTCCAGCACGTAGAGGATGTCCGACCCGAGCGCGAACTGGATGTTCAGCAGCCCGCGCACGCCGACGCCGCGCGCGATCGCCTCGGTCGCCTCCCGGATCCGCGCGATCTCCCGCGCACCCAGGGTGATCGGGGGCAGCGCGCACGAGGAGTCGCCGGAGTGGATGCCGGCCTCCTCGATGTGCTCCATCACGCCGCCGAGGAAGAGGTCCTCGCCGTCGAAGAGCGCGTCGACGTCGATCTCGACCGCGTCGTCGAGGAACCGGTCGACCAGCACGGGCGCCTGCGGCGAGATCAGCCCGGCGGCGACGTACTTCTCCAGGTAGGTCTCGAGCGCCTCGTCGCCGTAGACGATCTCCATGCCCCGGCCGCCGAGCACGTACGACGGCCGCACGAGCACCGGGTAGCCGATCTCGGTGGCGATCCGCTGCGCCTCGGGGTACGACGTCGCCGTGCCGTGCTTGGGAGCGGTCAGCCCCGCCTCGGCGAGCACGCGGCCGAACGCACCGCGCTCCTCGGCCAGGTCGATCGCGTCGGGCGAGGTGCCGACGATCGGCACCCCCGCGCGCGCCAGGCCCTGGGCGAGCCCGAGCGGGGTCTGCCCGCCGAGCTGGCAGATGACGCCGGCGACCGGGCCGGCGACCTGCTCGGCGTGGACGACCTCGAGGACGTCCTCGAGGGTCAGCGGCTCGAAGTAGAGCCGGTTCGAGGTGTCGTAGTCGGTCGAGACGGTCTCGGGGTTGCAGTTGACCATGACGGTCTCGTAGCCGGCACCACCCTCCCCGGTGCCGAGCGCCAGGGAGGCGTGCACGCAGGAGTAGTCGAACTCGATGCCCTGCCCGATCCGGTTCGGCCCGGATCCCAGGATGATCACCGCGGGCCGCTCGCGGGGGGCGACCTCGCTCTCCTCGTCGTAGGAGGAGTAGTGGTACGGCGTCGCGGCCGCGAACTCCGCCGCACAGGTGTCGACGGTCTTGTAGACGGGCCGGATGCCCAGCGCGTGCCGGACGCCGCGGACCACGTCGGCCGACATGCCGCGGATCTTGCCGATCTGGTCGTCGGAGAAGCCGTGCCGCTTCGCGCGGCGCAGCAGGTCCGGCGTGAGCTCGACGGCGGCGGTGACCTCCGCGGCGACCTCGTTGATCAGCGCGAGCTGGTCGAGGAACCACGGGTCGATGCCGGTGGCCTCGAAGATCTCCTCGGGGGTCGCGCCGGCGCGGATCGCGTCCATGACCCCGCGCAGCCGCCCGTCGTGCGGGGTCCGGATGCTCGCCAGGATTGCGTCCTTGTCGAGGTCGACCCACTCCTGGTGCCAGTCGAAGACGGCGTTCGGGCTCTCCAGCGAGCGCAGCGCCTTCTGCAGCGCCTCGGTGAAGCTGCGCCCGATCGCCATCGCCTCGCCCACCGACTTCATGTGGGTGGTCAGCGTCGGGTCGGCGCCGGGGAACTTCTCGAAGGCGAACCGCGGCACCTTGACCACCACGTAGTCCAGCGTCGGCTCGAAGCTCGCCGGCGTGGAGTGACCGTCGGGGCGGGTGGTGATGTCGTTGGGGATCTCGTCGAGGGTGTAGCCGATCGCGACCTTGGCGGCGATCTTGGCGATCGGGAACCCGGTCGCCTTCGAGGCCAGCGCCGAGGAGCGCGAGACCCGCGGGTTCATCTCGATGACGACGAGGCGCCCGTCGGCGGGGTTCACGGCGTACTGGATGTTGCAGCCGCCGGTGTCGACGCCGACCGAGCGGATGATGCCGATCGCGAGGTCGCGCATCTTCTGGTACTCGCGGTCGGTCAGCGTCATGGCCGGCGCGACCGTGATCGAGTCACCGGTGTGGACGCCCATCGGGTCGAGGTTCTCGATCGAGCAGATGATCACCACGTTGTCCGCGGTGTCGCGCATGACCTCGAGCTCGTACTCCTTCCACCCGAGGATCGACTCCTCCAGGAGCACCTCGGTGGTCGGGCTCGCGTCGAGGCCGGCGCCGGCGATGCGGTGCAGGTCGGTCTCGTCGTACGCCATGCCCGAGCCGGTGCCGCCCATGGTGAACGACGGCCGGACCACGACCGGGTAGCCGAGGTCCTCGACGGCGGCCAGGCAGTCCTCCATCGAGTGGCAGATCGCGGACCGCGCGGACTCCCCGCCGAGCTCCTCGACGATCTTCTTGAAGACCTGCCGGTTCTCGCCGCGGTCGATCGCCTCGATGTTGGCGCCGATCAGCTCCACGCCGTACTTCTCGAGCACGCCGTCGCGGTCCAGCGCCATCGCGGCGTTGAGCGCGGTCTGTCCGCCGAGGGTCGCGAGCAGCGCGTCGGGCCGCTCCTTGGCGATGACCTTCTCCACGAACTCCGGGGTGATCGGCTCGACGTACGTCGCGTCGGCGAACTCCGGGTCGGTCATGATCGTCGCCGGGTTGGAGTTGACCAGGACGACCCGCAGGCCCTCCTCGCGCAACACGCGGCAGGCCTGGGTGCCGGAGTAGTCGAACTCCGCGGCCTGGCCGATGATGATCGGCCCCGAGCCGATGACGAGGACGGACTCGATGTCGGTGCGCTTGGGCATGTCAGGCGCCCTTCTGCTCGGTCGAGCGGTCGGCCATCAGCTGGGTGAAGCGGTCGAAGAGGTACGCCGCGTCGTGCGGGCCCGCGGCGGCCTCGGGGTGGTACTGGACCGAGAAGCTGGTGAGCCGGCCCCGGTCGTCGCGCAGCTCGAGCCCCTCGACGACGTCGTCGTTGAGGCACACGTGGCTCACGCTCGCCTCGCCGTACGGCGTGGAGGTGGTGCCCTCGAGCGGCGCGTCGACGGCGAAGCCGTGGTTGTGCGCGGTCACCTCGACCTTGCCCGTGGTGCGGTCCATGACCGGCTGGTTGATGCCGCGGTGGCCGTACTTCAGCTTGTAGGTGCCGAAGCCGAGCGCGCGGCCGAAGAGCTGGTTGCCGAAGCAGATCCCGAAGTACGGCACGCCCTGGCCCAGCGCGCCCTGGAGCACCTCGACCTGCTGGGTGGTGGCCGCGGGGTCGCCGGGCCCGTTGGAGTAGAACAGCCCGTCCGGCTCGACCGCCAGGACGTCCTCGAGCGTCGAGGTCGCCGGCAGCACGTGCACCTCGATGCCGCGCTCGGCCATGCGGTACGGCGTCATCGACTTGATGCCCAGGTCGAGGGCGGCCACGGTGAACCGCTTCTCCCCCTGCGCCGGCACCACGTAGGGCTCTGGGGTGGTGACCTCGTCGGCGAGCTCGAGCCCGCTCATCTCCGCCGAGGCGCGGACCCGCTCGAGCAGCGCCGCGGGGTCGGTCTCGGTGCTCGAGATGCCGACGCGCATCGCGCCGCGGTCGCGCAGGTGGCGGGTGAGGGCGCGGGTGTCGACGCCGCTGATGCCGACGACGCCCTGCTCGCGCAGCTCCTCGTCGAGGGTGCGGCGGCTGCGCCAGCTCGACGGCACGCGGGCGGGGTCGCGCACGACGTACCCGGCGACCCAGATCCGGCGGGACTCGGGGTCCTCGTCGTTGATGCCGGTGTTGCCGACGTGCGGGGACGTCATCACGACCACCTGCCGGTGGTAGGACGGGTCGGTCAGCGTCTCCTGGTAGCCGGTCATGCCGGTGTTGAAGACGGCCTCGCCGAAGGTCTCGCCCGGGGCGCCGAACGCCTCTCCGGTGAAGCTGCGACCGTCCTCGAGGACCAGGATCGCGGGGGCATGCAACGGCACGCCGCACCTCCTTCTCCGCCTCACGGGACGGATCGTTAAAGGATGTTCGAACGGCCCCGACCCTACCAGCGCGCGGACCCGGACCGGGGCCCGGCGCCGCCGGACGGACGGGCCTCCCGGAGCCCGTGCTGGCTCAGGCGGCGACCCGGCTGACCGCCTCCGCGGCGAGCTCGACCGAGCGCAGGCGGGCCTCGGTCGTGGGGGCCTGGTGGGCGGTGATCAGCTCGTCGGCGCCGACCCTCTCGGCAAAGGCGCGCAGGTAGGCGCCGACCTCTGCGGGCGATCCCAGGGCGGTGTAGGTCAGCATCGAGTCGACGTGGGTGGCGGCGCCGCGGCGCAGGAGCACGTCGGCCTCGGTGGCCGAGAGCTCCTGGCCGTTGCCGAAGAGGCCCACCGCGAGCGTGCGGCGGACCGACGCGTGGTTCTCCCGCGCCTGCTCAGCGGTGTCGGCCGCGACGACGTTCACCCCCGCGATGACGTACGGCGCGTCGAGCTGCTCGGAGGGACGGAACTCCCGGCGGTAGGCCTCGACCGCCGCCTCGAGCGCCTGCGGCGCGAAGTGGCTGGCGAAGGCGTACGGCAGCCCGAGGCGCGCCGCGAGGTGGGCACCGAACATGGAGGACCCGAGGATGTACAGCGGGACGTGCGAGCCGCGGCCGGGCACGGCCTGGACCCCGGGCACCCGGGAGTCGCCGGCCAGGAACGCCTGCAGCTCAAGGACGTCCTCGGGGAAGCGCTCGGAGGAGCGGGGGTCGCGGCGCAGGGCGTACATCGTGTTCTGGTCCGAGCCCGGCGCGCGGCCCAGGCCGAGGTCGATGCGGCCGGGGTACATCGCCTCGAGCGTGCCGAACTGCTCGGCGATCGTCAGCGGGGAGTGGTTGGGCAGCATCACGCCGCCGGCGCCGAGCCGGATCGTGGAGGTGTGCGCGCCCACGTGCGAGATCAGCACGCTGGTCGCCGAGGAGGCGATGCGCGGCATGTTGTGGTGCTCGGCGTACCAGACGCGCTCGTAGCCGTGCTCCTCGGCGCGGCGGGCGAGGGCGACGCTGGCGGCGATGCTGCTGGAGACGCTCTCCCCCTCGGCGATGGGGGCGAGGTCCAGGACGGAGAGCGGGATCGTCATGTGGTGCCGAACGCCTACGAGCCGCGGTTCCTTCCCGTCCCGCGGGTCGGCGGTGCCGTCCACGGGTCCTCGGGCCACGGGTGCTTGGGGTAGCGGCCGCGCAGCTCGGCGCGCACCTGGGGGTAGCCGTTCTCCCAGAACGACGCGAGGTCGGCGGTCACCGCGACCGGGCGGCGGGCCGGGGACAGCAGGTGCAGCAGCACCGGGACCCGGCCGTCGGCCACCCTCGGCGTGGCCGCCCACCCGAACGTCTCCTGCAGCCGCACGGCGAGCACCGGCTGCTCGGCGGAGTAGTCGACCCGGACCGACGAGCCGCTGGGCACGCCGAGCCGCTCGGGGGCCAGCTCGTCGAGCCGCCCGGCGGCGGGCCAGGGCAGCAGCCGCCGCAGGGCCGCCAGCACGTCCACCCGCGCCAGGTCCCGGGTCCCCCGGACGCGGGACAGCTCGGGTCCGAGCCAGGTCTCCGCCTCGGCCACCAGCGTCTCGTCCGACACCGACGGCCACGGCTCGCCGAGCGTGCGGTGGAGGAAGTCCAGCCGCTCGCGCAGCGAGCGTGCCGCGTCGGTCCACGGCAGCACCGCGAGGCCCTCCTGGCGCAGCCCCTCGCGCACCGCGGCGGCGACCCCGGCGACCGGGGGCTCGGCCAGCGGCACCGAGGCGAGCTCGACCGCGCCCAGCCGCGTGACCCGCCGGGCGACCACCCGCCCGTCGGCCCAGCCGACCTCGTCGTCCTCGCTCCAGCGCGCGGCCGCCGCCTCGAGGGCGAGCCCCTCGTCGATGGCGGCGGCCGAGCGGATCGTGGCGTCGCGCTCCCCCGGCCGGCGGTCGACGTCGGCGACGGCCAGCCAGCTGGTTCCGGCGAGCGCCGAGCCGCGCGGCAGCACCGCCCCGGTCCCGCCGACCATCAGGTACGCCGCCGAGCCCGGCCGGCGGCGCGCGACCCGGTCGGGGTGCGCGAGGGCCACCACGGCACCGACGGCGAGGTCGTCGGTCAGCCGTCCCGGGCCGTCCGCGTCGGCCACGTGGGCCCGCAGGTCCTCCACGAGCCTGCGCCGGGCCGCGGGACTCTCGCGGCGGGCCTGGCGCAGCGCCGCGACCAGGTCCCCGCCCGGGGCCCGGACGTCGTCGGCGAGGAGGGCCACCACCTCGGCGGCGCGGCGGGCGCCGACGAGGGGCGCCCCGTCGAGCAGCGCGCGCCCCAGGCGGGGGTCGGCCGGCACCCGGGCGATCGCCCGGCCGCGCTCGGTCACGGCGCCGTCCTCGTCGACGGCGCCGAGGTCGGCCAGGGTGGCCCGGGCGGTCGCCAGCGCCGGCGCCGGAGGCGGGTCGAGCAGCGCCAGGCCGGCGCCGTCGGGGGTCCCCCACACCGCCAGCTCGAGGGCGAAGCCGGTCAGGTCCGCGACCGCGACCTCCGGCTCGGGGTGCGCGGGGAGGTGGGCGTGCTCGGCCTCCGACCAGCAGCGGTACGCCGTGCCCGGGCCCTCGCGGCCGGCGCGTCCGGCCCGCTGGTCGGCCGCGGCCCGGCTCACCCGGACCGTCACCAGCCCGGCCAGCCCGCGGCGGTGGTCGGTGCGCGGCTGGCGCACCAGGCCGGCGTCGACCACGGTGCGCACGCCGGGGACCGTCAGCGACGACTCCGCCACCGACGTCGAGACCACCACCCGCCGCCGCGGCCCGGGGCTGAGCGCGGCGTCCTGCTCGGAGGCGGGCAGCCGGCCGTGCAGGGGGCGCAGGTCGGCCTCCACCCCGGCGAGCCTGCGGACCACGCCGTCGACCTCGGCCACGCCGGGCAGGAACACCAGCACGTCGCCCGGCCGCTCGGCCAGCGCGCGGCGGGCGGTCGCGGCGACGTGGTCCAGGAAGGCCGGCGTGACCCCGCGGTCGTCGGTGCGCAGGACGCCCGGCGGCAGCGCGGAGTGCACCGTCCCGACCGGGTGCAGGGCACCGGGGACCTCGACCACCGGCACGGGCGGCCGGCCGAGCAGCGCCGCGGTGCGCTCGGCCTCGACGGTCGCCGACATCGCCACCAGCCGCAGGTCCTCGCGCAGGTGCGCCCGCACGTCGACGAGCAGGGCGAGCAGCAGGTCGGCGTCGAGGGCGCGCTCGTGCACCTCGTCGACCACCACCGCGGCGACGCCCGGGAGGTCGGGGTCGCGCTGCAGCCGCCGCAGCAGCACGCCGGTGGTCACCATCTCGACCCGCGTGCGGGCCGACGAGCGGCGGTCGCCGCGCACGGCGTACCCCACCGTCTGGCCGACGGGCTCGCCCAGGATCCCGGCGAGCCGGCGCGCGGCGGCGCGGGCGGCGATCCGCCGGGGCTGGGTGACGACGACCCGGCCGCCGCCCAGCTCGGCGACGGCCGGCGGGACCAGCGTCGTCTTGCCGCTGCCCGGTGGCGCCCAGAGCACGGCCGCCGACCGCTCGCGCAGGGCCTCGGTCAGCGCCGGCAGGCCGGCGCGGACGGGGAGGTCGACCTCAGACCAGTGCACCGTCGAGGACCGTCGGCCTCCCGCGCAGGAAGGTGGCGACCACGCGGCCGGGCAGCTCCATCCCGCGGTACGGCGTGTTGCGGCTGAGGCTGGCCGAGCGCGCCGGGTCGACCGTGCGACGCACCGCCGGGTCGTAGAGCACGACGTTCGCCGGCGCACCGACGGCGAGCGGCTGGCCGTGGTCGGCCACGCGGCCGATGCGGGCCGGGGCGTGGGACATCCGCTCGGCGACGCCGGCCCAGTCGAGCAGGCCGGGGTCGACCATCGTCTCCTGCACGATCGACAGGGCGGTCTCCAGGCCGAGCATGCCGAACGCCGCCGCCGCCCACTCGCAGTCCTTGTCCTCGTGGGGGTGCGGCGCGTGGTCGGTGGCGACGATGTCGATGGTGCCGTCGGCCAGGCCCCCGCGCAGCGCCTCGACGTCGGCGCGCGTGCGCAGCGGCGGGTTGACCTTGTAGATCGGGTCGTACGTCGCCGCGAGCTCGTCGGTGAGGATCAGGTGGTGCGGGCAGGCCTCGGCGGTCACGTCGACCCCGCGTGCCTTGGCCTCGCGGACGATCTGCACCGACCCGGCCGTGGACACGTGGCACACGTGCAGCCGCGAGCCGACGTGCGCGGCGAGCAGGCAGTCGCGGGCGATGACGGCCTCCTCGGCGACCGCGGGCCAGCCGGTGAGCCCGAGCCTGCCCGACAGCTCGCCCTCGTTCATCTGGGCGCCCTCGGTGAGCCGCGGCTCCTGGGCGTGCTGGGCCACCACGCCGTCGAAGGCCTTGACGTACTCCAGCGCCCGGCGCATCAGCACCGCGTCGGAGACGCACTTGCCGTCGTCGGAGAAGACCCGCACGCGGGCGGCGGAGTCAGCCATCGCACCGAGCTCGGCGAGCCGCTCGCCCTGGAGGCCCACGGTGACCGCACCCACCGGGTAGACGTCGCAGAAGCCCGCCTCGCGGCCCAGCCGCCAGACCTGCTCGACCACGCCGGCGGTGTCGGCGACCGGCTCGGTGTTGGCCATGGCGTGCACCGCGGTGAAGCCGCCCAGGGCCGCGGCACGCGTGCCGGACTCGACCGTCTCGGCGTCCTCGCGGCCCGGCTCGCGCAGGTGGGTGTGCAGGTCGACGAGGCCGGGCAGCGCGACGAGCCCGGTGGCGTCCAGGACCTCGGCGCCGTCGGCCTGGAGGCCGGTCCCGACCTCCGCGACGACACCGTCGCGCAGCACCAGGTCGGTCGGGTCGCCGCCGAGGAGGGAGGCGTTCTGGATCAGGTAGGTGGTGCTCACTCGTCTCCTCCGACGGGCTGGGCTCCCCCGAGGAGGAGGTACAGGACGGCCATCCGCACGGCGACGCCGTTGGTGACCTGCTCGACGATGACCGAGCGGTCGGAGTCCGCGACGTCGGCGCTGATCTCCATGCCCCGGACCATCGGGCCGGGGTGCATCACGATCGTGTGGTCCTGGAGGGTGGCCATCCGGCGGCCGTCGAGGCCGTAGCGGCGGGAGTACTCCCGCGGCGTGGGGAAGAACCCGCCGTTCATCCGCTCCCGCTGGACGCGCAGCATCATGACCACGTCCGCCTTCGGCAGGACCGCGTCGAGGTCGTACGACGTCTCGACCGGCCAGGTGTCGACGCCCACCGGCAGCAGCGTCGGCGGCGCGACGAGCGTGACCTCGGCGCCGAGCGTCGCGAGCAGCAGCGCGTTGGACCGGGCGACCCGGCTGTGCAGGACGTCGCCGACGATCGCGACCCGGCGCCCGTCGAGGCTGCCGCGCTCGCCCCGGCCGAGGTGGCGGCTCATGGTGAAGGCGTCGAGCAGCGCCTGCGTGGGGTGCTCGTGGGTGCCGTCGCCGGCGTTGACGACGCTGGAGCGGACCCAGCCCGAGTGCGCGAGCCGGTGCGGGGCGCCGCTGGCGCCGTGGCGGACCACGACGGCGTCGGCGCCCATCGCCTCGAGGGTCAGCGCGGTGTCCTTGAGGCTCTCGCCCTTGGACAGGCTCGAGCCCTTGGCGGAGAAGTTGATGACGTCCGCGCTGAGCCGCTTGGCCGCGGCCTCGAAGGAGATCCGGGTGCGGGTGGAGTCCTCGAAGAAGAGGTTGACCACCGTGCGACCGCGCAGCGCGGGGAGCTTCTTGATCGGCCGGTCGGCCAGCGACCGCAGCTCCGCGGCGGTGCTCAGCACCAGCTCCGCGTCGTCACGGCTGAGGTCGGCGGCGCTGAGCAGGTGGCGCTTCACTCCGCACCCACCTCGCCGTGGATGGTGACCGCGTCGACGTCGTCGATCCCGGCGAGGGTGACCTTGACCCGCTCGACCAGCGAGGTGGGGAGGTTCTTGCCGACGAAGTCGGCGCGGATCGGCAGCTCGCGGTGGCCGCGGTCGACGAGGACCGCGAGGCGCACGGCGCGCGGGCGGCCGAGGTCGTTGAGGGCGTCGAGCGCGGCGCGGATGGTGCGGCCGGAGAAGAGCACGTCGTCGACCAGGACGACGGTCCTCCCGTCGATGCCGGTCTCGGGGATCTCGGTGTGCAGCAGCGCACGGGCCGGCTTGAGGCGCAGGTCGTCGCGGTACATCGTGACGTCGAGCGAGCCGGTCGGCACGTCGTACCCCTCGACCGACGCGATGCGCTCGGCGATCCGTTCGGCCAGCGGCACGCCGCGGCTGGGGATGCCGAGCAGGACGAGGTCGCCGGCGCCCTTGTTGCGCTCGAGGATCTCGTGGGAGATGCGGGTCAGCGCCCGGGCGATGTCGCGGGCGTCGAGGACGACGCGGCCGGGGCCGGGGGGTGCTGCAGGCTGGGCGGGCACGGGTGCCGTGACCTCCTTCTCCGCCTCACGGGACGGCTCGTTAAAGGATGTCGAACGGCGCCGACCCTACCAGCGCCGGTCCCGGGGCCGTCCCTGCCGCCCGAATCGTTCAATTGCTGGGTTGCGACACGGTGGGAGCGCTTCCATCCGTCGCAACCCGCGCAATTGAACGATTGCGGCGGGCGGGAGCGCCGGTCCCGGGGGCCGCGGGTCACTCCTCCGAGATCGCGAGCAGCACCTTGCCGACGGCGCCCTGCTCGACGGCGTCGTGGGCGGCGGCGGTCTCCTCGAGGCCGAAGTGGTGCAGCGGCACGCCGGCGTCCTCGCCGACCGCGAACGCGCCGTCCTCCAGCGCGGCGGTGATGTCCTCCGCGGCGGCGCGCAGCAGGTCCTCGCCGAGGGTGTAGAGCAGCACGAACTGGTAGCGCAGGTTCTTGGAGAACGTCTCGCGCACCGGCAGCACGACCTCGTCGCCGCCGTTGTTGGCGTAGATCGCGATCGTGCCGCGGACCCGGGTGACCTCGCGGTCCAGGTCGTTGTTCTGCGCCGGGGCCACCTCGACGACCAGGTCGACGCCGTCGGGTGCGATCTCCCGGACGGCCGCGGCGGTGTCGCCGACCGTGTAGTTGACGGTGTGGTCGGCCCCGGCGGCGACCGCCAGCGCACCCTTCTCGTCGCTGCTGACCGTCGCGACCACGGTCGCGCCGGCCCACCGCGCGAGCTGGATCGCGGCGTTGCCGACCGCACCGGCCCCGCCGGCCACGAGCACCGTGCGCCCCTCGAGCGCCCCGGGCGCCAGCCGGTCGACGTCCTCGCCGCTGGTCAGCGCGCGGTGCGCGGTGATGGCGGGCACGCCGAGCGCGGCGCCCGCGTCGTAGGACACCCCGACCGGCAGGTGCACCACCTGCGTCGCCGGCAGCACGACGTGCTCGGCCGCCGTGCCGTGGGCCTGGCCGTGCTGGGCGAGGAACACCCAGACCCGGTCCTCGACGGCGAACCCGAGGACGTCCGGGCCGACCGCGTCGACGACGCCCGCGCCGTCCTGCCCGGGCGTCACCTCGTCGTACCCGCTCATCATCCCGGCGCGGAACTTCCAGTCCGTCGGATTCACCCCGGCGCGGACCAGCCGGACGCGCACCTCGCCGATGCCCGGTTCCGGCACGTCGCGCTCGACCACCTCCAGCACGCTGGACGGACCGGTCTCGCGGTAGACGACTGCACGCATGCGTTGCCCCTTCCGGGCTGGGTATCGGGAACTCCTCACCGGTAACCCGCCACCAGGAGGATCAATGCCCGAGCTGCCCTTCCCCGACGACGTCCGCGAGCTGCTGCGCAAGCCGAACCCGGCCGTCGTCACCACGCTGCGCTCCGACGGAACCCCGGTGTCGGTCGCCACCTGGTACCTGCTCGAGGACGACGACCGCGTCCTGCTGAACATGGACGCCACCCGGGTCCGGCTCAAGCACCTGCGCAACGACCCCCGCGTCTCGCTGACCGTGCTCGACGAGGGCAGCTGGTACACCCACGTCTCGCTGATCGGCCGGGTCACCGAGATGCGCGACGACGAGGGACTGGTCGACATCGACCGGTGCAGCACCCACTACGGCGGCGAGCCCTACCCCGACCGCGAGTCCCCCCGCGTCAGCGCCTGGATGACCGTCGACCGCTGGCACGGCTGGGGCGCGGCGAAGGACTGACCCCGCGGCCGGGTCCGGCCCGCGGCCGGGTCCGGCCCGTGGCCGGGCCCGGCCGTCGCTGGTCCGCTCAGAGCGCAGCGGCCATCCCCGCACAGGCCTTGAGCCACTGCATCCGGGTGGCGTGGGACAGCGAGGCGTACGGCACGACCGACCCGGACACGAGCGCCGGGTCGTACGGCACCCGGTAGACCGCGCGCGTCCGCTGCTCGTAGACCTGGACCAGGTCGTGGGCCAGCTTGCTGTCGACCTGGGCGGAGGGGTCGGAGAGCACCGTGACCGTCTTGTGCTTGAGGTTCTGGTAGCCGGCGTCCTGCAGGGCGTCGAGCATCCAGAGCCCGGAGTAGCCGGTGTCCTCGCGGACCGTGCTGGTCACGACGAGCAGGTCCGCGGCGTCGGCGGCGGCCAGCCAGTTCTCGGCGCGCATGTTGTTGCCGGTGTCGACGAGGATCACCCGGTAGAACCGCTCGAGCAGCTGGTGGACGGCCTGGAAGTCCTGCGCGCGGATCATGCCGGTCACGTCGGGGCGCTCGTCGGAGGCGAGCACGTCGAAGTGCGCGTCGCCCTGGGACCGGACGAAGGCCCCGAGGTCGCCGATCCGCGACTGGTAGACGTCGCTGAACCGGTTGAGGTCCTCCAGCAGCTCCCGGGTGGTGTTGCGGTGCGTGCTGCGCGTGCCCCGGATGCCGAGCGTGCCCCGCGTCTCGTTGTTGTCCCAGGCCACGACCCCGCCGCCGCGGACCGTGCCGAAGGTGTAGCCGGCGGCCAGCACGCCGGTCGTCTTGGCCGCACCGCCCTTGGGGTTGATGAAGGCGATCGTGCGAGGACCGTCGAAGTCGCGCTGGATCGTGCGGCGGTCGTTCTCGTAGGAGGTCTCCGCCGCACCCATCCGCGGGGAGACGAGCCCGCCGCTCCACCGCCGGACCTTGCCGCGCCAGCCCCAGCTGGCGGGCCCGTGGTCGACCTCGTCGGCGCGCCGGTCGAGGAAGTCGGTGGCCGTCATGAACCGGCGCGGCTCACCCGGCTCCCCCGACGGCGGCACGGCGTTGGTGCCGGCGGTCGAGGTGACCGGCGGCGTCGACGGGGCAGCCGGCGGTACGGCCGGCGGCGGCACCGGAGGTGCGGCCTGGGGCGGAGCAGCCGGAGGTGCGGCCGGCGGCGGCGTGGTGGGCCACGGGTTGGACTGCGGCGGCGCGCTCGGCGGCGGGCTGCTCGGCGGGGCCGACGTCGGGGCCTGCGGATGCACCTGCGGCACCTCGCGCGTGTGGTGCCGCTCGTCGGAGAGCGGGTCGGCCAGCGGATCGGCCAGGGGGTCGCCGAGCGGGTCGCTCAGCGGGTCCGCGCCGGCGCGCTGCCCGGCGGCGTACGCCCCGAGCTCCTCGGGGGTGTAGAGCCGGTCGCTGGTGTCGGAGAGGTCGTGCGCATCGGCCCGCTCGTGGGGGTCCTGCGGCTGGGTCATCCGGGAAGTCCTCCGTCGTCGCGATCAGCGGTGCTCGTTCGTGCCGGGACCGGTGCGCCGGTCGCGGCTGCGGGGTTCCTTCCCCCGATCCCCGCAGGTCACACGTGCGCGGCGGGTCCGATCCACGGGCGGGGCGGGGTCAGAGGTCGAGGTCGCGCAGCGCGGTCTCGACGGCCCGCTGGAAGGTCGGAAAGGGGAAGTGCATGCCGCGCAGGACGTCGACCGGCACCTCGGCGTGGACGGCGGTGGACAGCAGTCCCATCACCTCCCCGCCGTACGGCGACACGACCGTGCCGCCGACCAGCACCCCGCGGGCGGCGTCGGCCACGACCTTGACGACGCCCTCGTTGCCGGGCCCGTGCATCCAGCCCCGGCTGGAGCGCGGGACGTCGGCGAGCCCGACGCGCACGTCGACGCCGGCCGCGCGCGCCTGCTCCTCCGTCATCCCCACCGCGCCGACCTCGGGGTCGGTGAACGTCACGCGGGTCAGCCCGCGGTAGTCCGCGGGGCGCGCGGGGTGGCCGAGGACGTCGCCGACGACGCCGACGGCCTGGTACTTCGCGACGTGGGTGTAGGGGCCCTCCCCCGTGATGTCGCCGACGGCCCAGAGCCGCTCGCCGGCCCGCAGCCGGTCGTCGACCGCGACCGCGTCGGCCTCGGGGTCGAGGCCGACCGTCTCCAGGCCGGTGCCGCGCAGGTTGGCCCGGCGGCCGGTAGCGACCAGCAGCTGGTCGACGACGACCTCCTCCTGGCCCACCCGCAGCCGGAACACCCCGTCGACGTGCGAGACGGCCCGCACCTCCGCGCCGGTGCGCACGTCGAGACCCTCGCGGACGAAGGCCGCGGTCACCGCCGCGCTCGCCTCCGGCTCCTCCGGCCCGAGCAGCCGGGGGCCGGCCTCGAGCAGGGTGACCGCCGAGCCGAACCGGGCGAAGGCCTGCGCCAGCTCGGCGCCGATCGGGCCGCCGCCCAGCACCCCGAGCCGGGCGGGCGCCGTGGTGGCGTGGACGACCTCCTTGTTGGTCCAGTACGGCGTACCGGCCAGGCCGTCGATCGGCGGCACGGCCGCCTCGGTGCCGGTCGCGAGCACGACGCCGCGGGTGGCGACGTACGTCTCGGTGCCGCTGGACGTCTCGACGACGACGCGGCCGGGACCGTCGAGCCGGCCGCGGCCGCGGACCAGGCGGACGCCGGCCTCGCGCAGCGGTGCGCTGTGCCCGTCGTCGGTCCAGTCGTGGTTGGCCTCGCGGACCCGTCGCGCGGTCGGCCCGAGGTCCGGCTCGAGCGTCACCCTGCCGGCCAGCTCGTCGACGTGCCGGGCCTCGGCCAGCACGTGCGCGCCACGGATGATGAGCTTCGAGGGGGTGCAGCCCCAGAACGGGCACTCCCCGCCGACGAGGTCGCGCTCGACGCCGACGACGTCGAGGCCGGCGCGGGCCAGCTTGATCGCGGCGTGCTCGCCGCCGGCGCCGAGGCCCAGGACCACGACGTCGACCGCCTGCTCCGCGGCGCTCATCGCGACAGGTGCCGGGCCCGGGCGAAGGTGAACAGGCCGTAGCAGCCGATCCCCAGGCCGACGACGGTCAGCAGCACCGGCCCGAAGGGCTGGTCGAGGACCTCCTTCAGCGCCTGGTCGAGGCCGCCGGACTTCTTCGCGTCGTGGGTGACCGCGGCGTAGCAGAACAGCGCGCCGACGATCACGAGCGCGACCCCCTTGGCGGCGTGGCCGATCTTGCCGAGCCAGAGGTACGCCGTACCGGTGTCGCCGCTGCGGCCCTCGGCGCTGAGCTGCTCACGGAACTTCTCGGTCCAGGCGCGGACGCCCAGCCCGACGCCGTACCCGATGATCGCGAGGCCGACGAGGAAGACGAGCACCTGCCCGAACGGCAGGTCCAGCAGCTTCGCGGTGAGCGTGTCCTCGGAGGACCGCTTCCCGCCGCCCCCGCCGGAGCCGGTCGCCACGCGCAGCGCGCTGATGCCGATGGCGGCGTACAGCACGCCCTTGCCCGCCGAGGTGAGCCGCTTGCGGAGCCGGGTGGCGCCCTCCTCGTCGCGGTGGCCGGCCGCCGCCTCGAGCGCCCGCCACAGCACGAGCACGAACATCCCGATGGCGACCAGCCAGACGAGCACCTTGCCGAAGGGCTGCTGCGCCAGCTCGCGCACCGCACCGCTCGTCGACGCCTCACCCTCGCGGTCCCCGAGGGCGAGCTGCACGGCGAGCCAGGCGATGACGACGTAGACCAGCCCGTAGGCGACCAGCCCCGCCCGCACCGCGCCGTCGAACCAGGTGCTGTCGTCGGCGCGACGCGCCGTCTGCTTGGCGTTCTGCTGGAGGTCGTTCACGCAGGTCAGATACCCAGGTCGGCCAGCGCGGACTCGATCGCGCGGTGGAACGTCGGGTAGGCGTAGACCATCGAGCGCAGGACGTCCACGGGCACGGCCGCGTGGACCGCCACGGCGAGCGCGCCGAGCACCTCTCCCCCGGCCGGCCCGACCACGGTCGCGCCCACCAGCACGCCCCGGTCGGCGTCGGCGACCACCTTGACCAGCCCGGTGGCGCCGGGGCCGTGGACGAACCCGCGGGAGGACTGCTCCATCGGCGTCGAGCCGGTGGCGACCCGCAGCCCGGCGTCCCGCGCCTGCTGCTCGGTCAGCCCGACCCCGGCGACCTCGGGATCGGTGAACGTCACGTGCGGCACCGCGTGGTACGACGCCGGCGGGCCGTCCTGCTCGAGCAGGTCGCGCAGCGCGATCGCCGACTGGTACATCGACACGTGGGTGTAGGCGCCCTTGCCGGTGACGTCGCCGAGCACCCACAGGCCGTCGGCGGCGCGCAGCCGCTCGTCGACCTCCACGGTGCGGACACCAGGGTCCAGCCCGACCGTCTCGAGGCCGAGCCCGTCGAGGTTCGGGGTGCGGCCGGCGGCCACCAGCAGCCGGTCGCCGGTCACCCGGTCCTCGCCCACGGTGACGGTGAAGCCGCCGTCGGCGTACGCCACCTCGCGCACGTCGGCGCCGGTCACGATCCGGACGCCCTCGTCGAGGAGCACGCGCTCCAGGGCGGCGGAGGCCTCCGGCTCGTCGTGGGGCAGCAGGTGCTCGTTGTGCTGCAGCAGGGTTACGCGCGTGCCGAACCGGGCGAAAACCTGCGCCAGCTCGCAGCCAATCGGCCCGCCGCCGACGACCACCAGCGAGGCCGGGGCCTCGGTGGCACGGACGGCGTCGCGGTTGGACCACCACGGGGTGCCCTCGAGGCCCGGGACGGGGACCTGCGCCGGCCGGGTGCCGGGGTTGAGGACCACACCACGCCTGGCGGTGTAGACCCGGGTGGAGCCGTCCCGCAGCTCGACCACCACGCGACGTGCGCCGTCGAGCCGGCCGATGCCGTGGTGGACGGTGGCACCCGCGTCCTCGAGGCGCCGCACGGCGACGGTGTCGTCCCAGTCGTCGGTGGCCTCCTCGCGGATGCGGCGGGCCACCGGCGCCCAGGAGGCGGTCACCTCCACGTCGCCCGCCAGGGTGCCGGCCCGCCTGGCCTCGGCGAGGCTGTCGGCGGCGCGCAGCATCATCTTGGACGGGATGCACCCGTAGTAGGGGCACTCACCCCCGACGAGGTGCTTGTCGACCGCCACGACCTCGAGGCCGGCCTTCGCCGCGCCCGTCGCCAGGGCCTCGCCGCCCGGCCCCAGGCCGATGACGACGAGGTCCACCTCGTGCTCCTGCTGCTCTCCGGTGCTCACCGCGCCAGCATGGCGCGTCGCGCAAGGAGCCGCGCACGGGGCCGTGCAGGAGGCCGCCCGGCGCTGCTCGCGCCGGACGGCCCCGGAGGGCCGTGGAGGGGCCTCAGCCCAGGCTCGCCCGGTCGCGCGACAGCGCGCCGAGGATGCCGTTCACGAACTGCGGGGAGTCGTCGGTCGACAGGTCGCGCACCAGGGCCATGGCCTCGCTGATCGCCACGGTGTCGGGGACGTCCTCGGCGTAGAGCAGCTCCCACAGCCCCAGACGCAGCACGTTGCGGTCGACCGCCGGCATCCGCTCGAGGGTCCAGCCCTCGGAGTACTGCCGCAGCAGCCCGTCGATGCGTCCCTGGTGCTCGACCACGCCGCGCACCAGCGTCTCGGTGTAGGCGTTGGTCGGGCCCTCGCCCTCGGCGATCGCCCGCTCCAGCGCCTCGACCGGCGACTCCGCGCGCATGTCGGAGGCGTAGAGGACGTCGAGCGCGCGCTTGCGGGCCTTGGACCGGGCCGTCGAACGAGCCACCATCAGGACTTGACGCGTCCCAGGTAGGAGGAGTCGCGGGTGTCGACCTTGACCTTCTCGCCCTGGTTGATGAAGAGCGGGACCTGGATCTCGTGACCGGTCTCGAGCGTCGCCGGCTTGGTACGACCGGTCGCGGAGTCGCCGGCGAGGCCGGGCTCGGTGAAGGTGATCAGCAGCTCGACCGAGGCGGGCATCTCGATGAAGAGGACGCGGCCCTCGTTGGTGGCCACGATGACCTCCTGGTTCTCCAGGAGGAAGTTCTGGGCGTCGCCGACGATCTCCGGCGCGACCTCGAGCTGGTCGTAGCTCTGGACGTCCATGAACACGAACGACGTGCCGTCGTTGTAGAGGTACTGCATCGTGCGGCGGTCGACCGTGGCGGTCTCGACCTTGGTGCCGGCGTTGAAGGTCTTGTCGACGTTCTTGCCCGACTCGACGTTGCGGAGCTTGGTGCGCACGAAGGCGGGGCCCTTGCCCGGCTTGACGTGCTGGAACTCCACCACGGACCAGAGCTGCCCGTCGATGTTGAGGACCATGCCGTTCTTGAGGTCGTTCGTCGTTGCCATGCGCGCGTGTCAGCCTTCGTCGTCCGGTGGGCAGGAGGTGCTCGCGGCCGCCCTCACGGGCGCCTCCGGGCACGGCGCACGAGTCTACCGGCGCTGCGGGGCTCTCCCCGAATGCGCAGGCGGAGTCAGGCGCGGGCGAGGACCCCGAGGGCGGTGCGGTACCCCTCGACGCCCTGGCCCGCGACGACCTCGACGGCGTACGGCGTGACCACCGAGTGGTGGCGGAACTCCTCCGGCCGCGACCGCGGGTCGGAGATGTGCACCTCGACCAGCGGCGCCTCGAGCTGCGCGCAGGCGTCGAGGACGGCGTAGGAGTAGTGCGTCCACGCGGCCGCGTTGAGCACGACCGGTGTGCGCTCGTCGGCCGCCTCGTTGAGCCAGTCGACCATCACGCCCTCGTGGTTGGTCTGCCGCACCTCGACCTCGAGGCCGAGGTCGCCGCCCCACGACACGCACAGCGCCGCGAGCTCCTCGTGGGTGGTGGTGCCGTAGATCTCCGGCTGCCGCCGCCCGAGCCGGCCCAGGTTGGGGCCGTTGAGGACGAGGACCCTCACTCCTCCTCCGCCTCGTCGGGGTCGATCTGGAGGAGCTCGTACGCCGCGCGCAGGTTCTCCTCGGACGGCCCGGCGAGCACCGCGGGGCGGGCGACGTCGTCGAGCACGACGAACCGCAGCTGCGAGCCGCGCGCCTTCTTGTCGACCTTCATCAGCTCGTGCACGTCCTCGAACGTCGGGCCGGACATGCCGGTGGGCAGGCCGAACCGGCCGAACGCCTCGCGGTGGCGCTGCACCAGGTCCTCGGAGATCCGCCCCTCGAGGCGCGCCAGCTCGGCGACGTACACCGCGCCCAGGGCGACCGCCTCGCCGTGGCGGATGCTGTAGCCGCTGAGCTGCTCGATCGCGTGGCCCAGCGTGTGGCCGTAGTTGAGCACCTCGCGGCCGGGGTGGCCGTCGCGGCCGCCGGTCTCGCGCAGGTCCTCGACGACGACGTCGATCTTCACCCGGATCGCCCGCTCGACCAGCTCGCGCAGCACGGGGTCGCCGACCGACAGCGCGCCGGGGTCGATGGACTCCACCAGGCGCAGGATCTCGGGGTCGGCGATGAAGCCGCACTTGACGACCTCGGCCAGGCCCGAGGCCAGCTCCTCCCCGGCGAGGGTGTGCAGGTAGGAGAGGTCGCAGAGCACGCCGGCGGGCTCGTGGAAGGCGCCGACCAGGTTCTTGCCGGTGGCGGTGTTGACGGCGGTCTTGCCGCCGACCGCCGCGTCGACCATCGCCAGCAGCGTGGTCGGCACGTGCACGACCCGCACGCCGCGCAGCCAGGTGGCGGCCACGAAGCCGCCCAGGTCGGTGGTCGCGCCGCCGCCGAGGGTGACGACCACGTCGGAGCGGGTGAAGCCCTCGTCGCCGAGCGCGTCCCAGATCTCCGAGGCGACCTCGGCGGTCTTGCACTCCTCGCCCTCGGGCACGGCGAAGACCAGCACCTCGCGGTCCTGGAGCTGGTCGGTGAGCGCCTCGGCGAACGGCTCGAGCCGGGTGTCGACCACGACGGCGATCCGTTCCGCGGCGTCGCCGACCATCGCCGGCAGGCGGCCGGCCAGGCCGGTGCCGACGACGACGTCGTACGGCGAGGCGCCGCCCACGTGCAGCGTGGTCTCGGTCGCGGCGGTCGCGTCAGCGGCGTGGTCAGTCACGGTGGAGGGCCTCCAGGATCTCGTCGGCGACCTCGGCAGGGGTGCGCCCGTCGGTGTCGACGACCAGGGTGGCCACCGACTCGTACACCGGCGTCCGCTCGTCGAGCAGCGCCTTGACCCGGGACCGTACGCCACCGACCAGCAGCGGCCTCGACGTGCCGAGGCCGACCCGCTTGACGGCGTCGGCGAGACCGACCCGGAGGAACACCACCGGGTGGCCCGCGAGCCGCTCACGGGTCGCCGGGTCGAGCACCGCTCCCCCGCCGAGGGCGAGCACGCCGTCGTGCTCGGCGAGGGCCGTCGCCACGGCGGCCGCCTCGAGGCGGCGGAAGTGCGCCTCGCCGGAGTCCACGAAGATGTCGGAGACCGAGCGGCCCTCGACCGCCTCGACGTCCTGGTCGGTGTCGCGAGCGGCGACGCCCCAGGCTTCCGCCAGCACCGCGGCCACGGTGGTCTTGCCGGCGCCCATCGGGCCGACCAGCACCGCGCGGGGTCCGGTCATCGGTAGCGCAGCGAGGAGAGATAGGACTCGGCGTTGCGCCGGGTCTCCCCCACCGAGTCGCCGCCGAACTTCTCGGTGACCGCGTCCGCCAGCACGAGCGCGACCATCGCCTCGGCGACGATGCCGGCCGCGGGCACGGCGCAGACGTCCGATCGCTGGTGGTGGGCGACGGCCTCCTCGCCGGTGGCGACGTCGACGGTGCGCAGGGCGCGGGGCACCGTGGCGATCGGCTTCATCGCGGCCCGCACGCGCAGCACCTCGCCGGTGGTCATGCCACCCTCGGTGCCACCGGAGCGCCCGGAGACGCGACGGATGCCCTCGTCGGTGGGGACGATCTCGTCGTGCGCGAGCGAGCCGGGCGTCGCCGCCAGCGCGAAGCCGTCGCCGACCTCGACGCCCTTGATCGCCTGGATCCCCATCAGCGCGCCGGCCAGGCGAGAGTCGAGGCGGCGGTCCCAGTGGACGTGCGAGCCGAGGCCCGGCGGCAGGCCGTGCACGACCACCTCGACGACGCCGCCGAGGGTGTCGCCGTCCTTGTGGGCGGCGTCGATGCGCTCGACCATCAGCCCCGAGGTGTCGGCGTCGAGACAGCGGACGGGGTCCTCGTCGAGACGCGCCACGTCGTCGGCCGCCGGCCACAGGCCGTCGGGGGCGCGGACGCCGCCGAGCTCGATCACATGGGAGACGATCCGGGCGCCCACGGCCTGCTCCAGGAAGTTGCTGGCCACCCGGCCGAGCGCGACCCGGGCGGCCGTCTCGCGGGCGGAGGCCCGCTCGAGGATCGGCCGGGCGTCCTCGAAGTCGTACTTCTGCATGCCTGCCAGGTCGGCGTGGCCGGGGCGGGGCCGGGTCAGCGGCGCGTTGCGGGCCATCGAGGCCAGCTCGTCGGGGTCGACCGGGTCGGCGGACATCACCTTGTCCCACTTGGGCCACTCGGTGTTGCCGACCTCGATCGCGACCGGGCCGCCCTGCGTGGCGCCGTGCCGCACGCCGCCGACCAGCGTCACCTGGTCCTGCTCGAACTTCATCCGGGCGCCGCGGCCGTAGCCGAGCCGGCGGCGGGCCAGGGAGTCCTGGATGTCGGAGGAGGTGACCTGCACGTGTGCGGGCAGACCCTCGAGGATCGCGACCAGGGAGGGGCCGTGGGACTCGCCCGCGGTGAGCCAACGAAGCATGGGCGTCAGTCTCCCACGGCGGCTCCGGCCGCCCGGACGCTCACCCGGTGACGAGACCGTCGAGCACCACGTCGCCGACGCATACCCCCACCAGGGCCGCGACCAGCATGAACGGTCCGAAGGGGAACGCCCGGCGCTCGACGACCCGCAGCAGCGCCAGCAGCCCGCCGCCGACCCCGCCCAGCAGGAACCCGCCGTACACCCCGGCGAGCAGGGCGCCCCAGCCGAGGTGGCCCAGCGCGATGCCGAGCAGGCCGGCCAGCCGTACGTCGCCGTACCCCAGGCCGCGGGGGTGGACGAACCACAGCACGAAGAAGATGCCGCCCGCGACCAGCCACCCCCAGAACGCCCGGACCAGGTCGTCGGTGTCGCCGGTGAGCAGCCAGGTGACCAGGGTCAGCGCGATGGTCAGGGCGTACGTCGGGGCGATGACCTTGGTCGGCAGCAGCCGGGTCCGCCAGTCCACGACCGCGAGCGCCACCGAGACCGGGACGAGCGGCACGAGCGGCAGCAGGTCCCAGTCGGCGCCGACCGACCAGCCGACGAGCGCGCCCGCGACCGCGCACACCGCGGCCGAGCCGACGGCGAGGCCGGGCAGGCGGGCGATGTGGGCGTAGGGCTCCTTGGGCTCCTCCTCGGCCGGGACGCCGACGACGCTGGCCAGCGCGGTGTCGCGCTCGGCCACCGGCTCGTCCACGGCGGCCGGCTCCGGCTCGGGGATGCGCGCCACCAGCGCGGGGACCAGCAGCCCGAGAGCCCCACAGACGAGGGCGAGGGCCACCGCGGCCACCGCCGCGTCGCTCACCGGCGCGCCGCTCGCCGCAGGGCCGCCTCGCCCGCGGCCCGCATCCCGGCGACCGACGCCCGGGCGCCGGTGAACAGCTCGACCTGCAGCGCCGCCTGGTGCACGAGCAGGTCCAGGCCGCTCACCAGCACGCGGTCCGCGCTCCCGGCCGTCGTCACGGAGGCCGCGAGCGGGGTGGGCCAGGGGTCGTAGACGACCTCGAAGACCACGGGCACGCCCGCGCAGCCGGCCACCAGCGCCGGGGTCTGCGCGTCGGCCGGCACCGTGGACACGACCACGTCGGCCGTGGGCGGCTCGTCGAGCGGGGCCAGCACCACCTCGGGCGCCGACGGGTGGCGGCGCACCGCAGCGGCGGCGTCCTCCCCGCGCTCGGCCGAGCGGACGTGCAGCGTGACCCGGGACGCGCCGAGGTCGCACAGGGCCAGGCCGGTCGACGCGGCGGTCGCGCCGCCGCCCAGCACCGCGCCGGCCCGCACCGGTCCGTCGTACCGCTCCCGGACGGCGGCGACCGCACCGGGCAGGTCGGTGTTGTCGGCGTGCCGACCGTCCGGCCCCAGCACGAGGGTGTTCGCCGCGCCCACCAGGGCGACCCGCGCCGAGACGTCGTCGGCGAGCGCCACCACCTCCCGCTTGAGCGGCATGGTCAGGGACAGCCCGCGCCAGGTGTCGTCGAGCCCGCCCAGGAAGTCCGCGAGCCCGCCGGCGGGCACGCGGACCGCCTCGTAGGACCAGTCCAGCCCCAGCTCGGCGTACGCCGCCCGGTGCAGGGTCGGCGACAACGAGTGGGCGACGGGGTCGCCCAGGACGGCACAGCGCATCGCGGTCGGCCGCTCAGCAGCGGTCGGACTGCGTCGCGCAGTACTCGTCCAGCTCGTCCCGGAAGGAGAGGAACTCGTCGTAGGAGTCGGTGAACTTGGTCTCGCCGGTGCCGAGGTCGACCGTCACGTAGAACAGCCACGGCCCGTCCGCGGGTGTCGTCGCGGCCTCGATCGCCGCGTCGCCGGGAGCCTCGATCGGGCCCGGCGGGAGGCCCGGCTGCTTGTAGGTGTTGTACGGCGAGTCCGCGACCGAGTCGATCTCGTCGGTCGTCAGCCGCGCGATCGGCTCCTTGCCGAGCGCGTAGTTGACCGCCGCGTCGACCTGCAGCAGACCGTTGGTGATCCCGTTGTCGGGGTTCTCGACCCGGTTGTAGATCACCCGCGCGACCTTGGGCATGTCCTCGCCGCGGCCCTCGGCCTCGACCAGGCTGGCGACGGTCATCAGCTCGTGGGGGGTGTACCCCAGCCGCTCCGCCGCCTCCTCGAGGCCGGCGTCGTCCGCGGCCTGGCGCCACCGGTCGACCATCGCGGTGATCATGTCGAGCGGCTTGGCGTTCGGCCCGAAGGAGTAGGTGGAGGGGAACAGGTAGCCCTCGGGGTTGCCGTCGGCGTAGTCGGGCAGCCCGATCCGGTCCGGCTGGTCGAGGACCCGCTCGAAGTCCGAGGCGTTGAAGTCGGTCCGATCGGCGAGGACCTCGACGACCTGGTCGACGTTGTAGCCCTCGGGGATGGTGACGGCGTTGGTGATGATGTTGGCGGGGTCGACGAGGACGCCGATCGCCTCCTCGGAGGCCATCTCCTTCTTCAGCGGGTAGAAGCCGACCTGGATCCCCGGGGAGTCCGGGTCCGCGGCGGCCGCGTCGATGCAGGCCTGCACGGAGGCGACTACCCCGGACGCCTTCAGGTTGCGGCAGATCTGCGCGCTCGAGTCGCCGTCGCTGACCTCGAAGGAGACCTTGCCGCGGCCGGGGCCGGCGAAGTCCTCGGGGTCGGCGAACTGGTCCTCGATCCAGCTGACCCCGCGGGTCACGCCGAACCACAGGCCGCCGGCGACGATCGCCAGCGCGACGAGCACGGCCAGGCAGCCGGGCAGGCTGCGGCGCTTGCGGCGCCGCCGACCGGGCTCGTACGCCGGGCTGCCGCCGTCGACGGGAAGGAGCGGGTCGCTCGGGTGGCTCGGGTCGCTCACTGGGTCTCCTCGGGCTCCTCGGGCGCTGCCCGGACGATCTCGCCGGGGGCGTTCCCCGTCGTGCGCTCGGTGTCGAGCGCGTGCTGGAGGATCAGGACCGCCGCGGCCTGGTCGACCACCGCTCGCCGCTTGCTGCCGGACCTGCCTCGGTCGCGGAGCATAGCCTCCGCCGACACGGTGGTCAGCCGCTCGTCGACCAGGCGCACCGGCGTGGGCGCGACGCGGCGGGCCAGCCGGCCCGCGAACTCGCGCGTCTTGACCGCCGCCGGCCCCTCGCCGCCCGAGAGGCTGCGGGGCAGGCCGACGACCACCTCGGCGACCTCGGACTCCTCGGCGACCTCCCGGAGGATCCGCGCGATCCGGGCGAGGTCACCCTTCCCACGCCGGACCGTCTCGACCGGGGTCGCGAGGAACCCGGTCGGGTCGCTGCGGGCGACGCCGATCCGGGCGTCCCCCGGGTCGATGCCGAGCCGTACGCCGTGCCTCAAGCGCCGACCGTCCGCGCGACCTCCGCGGTCACCAGGGCGATCGCCTCGTCGATCCGCGAGGCGTCGGTGCCGCCGCCCTGCGCGACGTCGTCCTTGCCGCCGCCCTTGCCGCCGACCAGCGGTCCGACCGCACGGACCAGGGCGTTGGCCGACAGCCCGCGCTCACGACCCGCGTCGGTGACGGCCGCGACGACCGAGACCTTGCCGTCCGCGGCGCCGATCACGACCACGACGCCGGGCTCGCCCTGCGGCAGCCGGCCGCGGACGTCCATCGCCAGCGTGCGCACGTCGCCGCCGGACGCGCCGTCGGCGCGGTGCGCGACGACGTGCACGCCGCCGACGACCTGGGCCCCCGCGGCGAGCTGGCCGCCGGCCGCCAGGAGCTGGGCGACGCGTGCCTTCTCGGCCTCCTTCTCGACCGCCCGGAGGCGCTCGACGAGCTCGGAGACGCGGCCGACGAGGTCGTCGGGCTGGGTCTTGAGCAGGCCGGTGAGCTGGTGGACGACGTCACGCTCCCGGGCGAGGTAGGCGAAGCCCTCGACGCCGGTGAGGGCCTCGATGCGGCGGTTGCCGGAGCCGACCGACGACTCGCCGGTGACGACGAGGGTGCCGATCTGCGAGGAGTGGTCCACGTGCGTGCCGCCGCAGAGCTCGCGCGACCACGGGCCGCCGATCTCGACCACGCGCACCTTGGTGTCGTCGTACGTCTCGCCGAACAGCGCGATCGCGCCCCAGTCCTTGGCCTCGGGCAGGGTCATGTACTGCCAGGAGACGGGCAGGTCGGCGCGCAGGGCGTGGTTGGACACCTGCTCGATGTCGTGGACCTGGCCCGGGGTGAGACCGGTGGTCCACCCGAAGTCCAGGCGCAGGTAGCCGGGCCGGTTGTAGGAGCCGGACTGCAGCGCCGTGGGGCCGAGGACCTCCCGCAGCGCCGCGTGCACGACGTGGGTGCCGGAGTGGGCCTGGCGGGCGCCGAGGCGCCACTCGGGGTCGACCCGGGCGTGCAGGGCCGCGGAGCCGGAGGCGTCCAGCTCACCGTCGACGACCCGGACCTGGTGCACGACGAGGCCGCGGACCGGCCGCTGCACGTCGAGCACCTCCAGCCGGCCGCCGTCGAACTCGATGGTGCCCGCGTCGGCGGCCTGGCCGCCGGACTCGGCGTAGAAGGGGGTGCGGTCGAGCACGAGCTCGCCGACCTCGCCCGCGGCCAGGGAACGCGCCGGGGCGCCGCCGGAGAGCAGCGCCAGCGGCCGCGACTCGGTCTCGAGGGTCTCGTAGGCCAGCCACTCGGTGGGACCGTGCGCGTCGAGGATCCCGCGGTAGACGCCGGTGTCGGCGTGCTGGCCCTTCTTCGCGCGGGCGTCGGCCTTGGCCCGCTCGCGCTGCTCGGTCATCAGCGACCGGAAGCCCTCCTCGTCCACGCTGAGACCGGCCTCGGAGGCCATCTCCAGGGTCAGGTCGATCGGGAAGCCGTAGGTGTCGTGCAGGGCGAAGGCCTTGTCGCCGGTGAGCCGCGACTCCCCCGACGCCTTCACCTGCTGGGCGGCCTGGTCGAAGATCTGGGTGCCGGCCTGGAGCGTCTTGCGGAACGCGTCCTCCTCGGCGTACGCCACCCGGCTGATCCGCTCGAAGTCCGACTCGAGCTCGGGGTAGGACGCCTTCATCCGGCTCATGCTGACCGGGAGCAGCTCGGGCAGCGACCGGTCCTCGTAGCCGAGCAGCCGCATCGAGCGCACGGCGCGGCGCAGGAGCCGGCGCAGCACGTAGCCGCGGGCCTCGTTGCCGGGGGTGACGCCGTCGCCGATGAGCATCAGCGCGCTGCGCACGTGGTCGGCGACGACGCGGAACCGGACGTCGTCCTCGGCGTTCGCGCCGTACGCCTTGCCGGTGAGCTCGCTGGCCCGCTCGATGACGGGGAAGACCTCGTCGATCTCGTACATGTTCTGCTTGCCCTGCAGCAGGTAGGCGACCCGCTCGAGACCCATGCCGGTGTCGATGTTCTTCGCCGGCAGGGGGCCCTCGACGTCGAAGTCGTCCTTGGCGCGCACGGCGCTGAGCGACTCCTGCATGAAGACCAGGTTCCAGATCTCCAGGAACCGGTCCTCGTCGGCGTTCGGGCCGCCGTCGGGGCCGTGCTCGGGGCCGCGGTCGACGTAGATCTCCGAGCACGGCCCACCCGGGCCGGGCACGCCCATGCTCCAGTAGTTGTCCTTGAGCCCGCGCTCCTGGATCCGCTCGTCGGGCAGGCCGGCGATGCTCTTCCACAGCCCACGCGCCTCGTCGTCGGAGGGCAGCACGGTCACCCAGATCAGCTCGGGGTCGAAGCCCAGGCCGCCCTCCTCCACCGAGCCGGTGATCAGGCTCCAGGCGAACCGGATCGCCCCCTCCTTGAAGTAGTCGCCGAAGGAGAAGTTGCCGCACATCTGGAAGAACGTGCCGTGCCGGGTGGTCTTGCCCACCTCCTCGATGTCGAGGGTGCGCACGCACTTCTGGACGCTGACCGCGCGGTCGTACGGCGCGGTCTCCTGGCCGAGGAAGTAGGGCTTGAACGGCACCATGCCCGCGTTGACGAAGAGCAGGTTGGGGTCGTCGAGCAGCAGCGAGGCGGACGGCACGACCGTGTGCGCGTTGGCCTCGAAGTGGGCCACGAACCGTCGGCGGATCTCCGCGGTGTCCATCAGGTGGTGCCTTCCTCGTGCTGTGCGGTGTCGGGGGTGGTGCTGGATCGCTGGTGGTGGTCGGTGGGCGCCGGTGCGGCCAGCTCGGGCGTGCCGGCCGGGGTGAGCCCCAGCCGGGCGCGGAGGTCGACCTCCGCCTCGGCCTTGCCCTGGGCGACCTCCTCGCGGAGCAGCCGGGCGCCCAGCGCCAGGCCGTTCCACCGGTCGCGGAGCCCGTCGGCGGTCAGCGCCTCGGCCGCGCGGCGGCCACGCACCATGGCGTAGACCCCCGCTCCGGCCCCGGCGACGAACCAGAGGCCGCGGCTCATGCCGCGCTGCCCTCGGCGGCCTCGTCGAGCCCGCCGCGCTGGCGGGCCTCCCAGTCCCGGCGCGCTGCCCGCAGGTCGGCCCGGCGCTGCTTGCGCGAGCGGCGTACCTCCTGCTTGACCTCGAACCGGATCCGGTTGCGCGTCGCGGGCGACAGCGCGCGCCGCAGCCCGGCGGTGAGCGACGCGGCCTGGACGACGGACTCGCGCAGGACCAGGTCGGCGAAGAGCGGGGCCCGCACGGCGGGCGCCCGCCCGTCGTCGGCGGGCTCGGGCTCGCCGGCACGGGTGATGACGAACTCCTCGACGGGTCGCGCCGAGGACGTCGGGACCGCACCGGGCTCGGGCAACCGGCGCTCGAGCGCCGTGAGACGGTCCTGCAGCGCGCTGGTCTCCGCCTGCGCCCGCTCGAGCTCGCGCCGGTGGCGGGCCCGGCCGCGGACCGCGAGGACGAGTCCGAGCAGCACGACCAGCAGTGCCGCGGTGGCCACCGCCAGCACGGCCCACGCGGGCACGCTCCACTCCTCGACCATGGTGCCCGACCCTACCGTCCGGATCGCGCGGACCGACCGGCGCCGCGGATCAGGCGGCGCACCCGCTCCCAGCGCTCCTTGACCGCCGCCTCGGCGCCCAGCGCCGTCGGTCGGTAGTACTCCGCGTCCAGCACGACGTCGGGGGCGTACTGCTGCTCGGCGATGCCGTAGGGCTCGTCGTGGCTGTACTTGTACGTCGCGCCGTGGCCCAGCTTCTTGGCCCCCGAGTAGTGGGCGTCGCGCAGGTGCGCGGGGACCGGCCCGATCTTGCCGGCGCGGACGTCGGCGACCGCGGCGCCGATCGCCGTCGTGACGGCGTTCGACTTCGGGGCGACGGCGAGGGCGATGGTCGCGTGGGCCAGGGTCAGCTGCGCCTCGGGCATGCCGATCAGCTGCACGGTCTGCGCGGCGGCGACCGCGGTCGGCAGCGCCGTCGGGTCCGCGAGGCCGATGTCCTCGCTGGCGAGGATCATCAGCCGCCGGGCGATGAAGCGGGGGTCCTCCCCCGCCTCCATCATCCGGGCCAGGTAGTGCAGCGCGGCATCGGCGTCCGACCCGCGCACCGACTTGATGAAGGCGCTCGTGACGTCGTAGTGCTGGTCGCCCTGCCGGTCGTAGCGCACCGCCGCCTGGTCGACGGCGGTCTCGGCCATCTCGAGGGTCACCACCTCCGAGCCGCGGGCCGCCGCCGCGCCGGTCGCCGCCTCCAGGTAGGTCAGCGAGCGCCGCGCGTCACCGCCGGCGAGACGGACCAGGTGGTCGAGCGCCTCCTCCTCGACGCCGAACCGGCCGGCCAGCCCGCGCTCGTCGACCAGCGCCTGGTCCAGGACGCCGCGGACGTGCTCGTCGGTCAGTGACTCCAGCCGGAGCAGCAAGCTGCGCGAGAGCAGCGGGGAGATCACGCTGAAGAACGGGTTCTCCGTCGTGGCCGCGACCAGGGTGACCCAGCGGTTCTCGACGCCGGGCAGCAGCGCGTCCTGCTGGGCCTTGCTGAACCGGTGCACCTCGTCGACGAACAGCACCGTCTCCCGGCCGGTCGCCACCAGCTCGGCGCGGGCGGTGTCGATCGCCGCGCGCACCTCCTTGACGCCGGCGGAGACCGCGGAGACCTCCACGAAGCGCCGGTCGGTCTGCTGGCTGACGATCGAGGCGATCGTCGTCTTGCCGGTGCCCGGAGGTCCCCACAGCAGCAGCGACATCGACTGGTCGTTCTCGATCAGCTGCCGCAGGGGTGCACCGGGTGCCCGCAGCTGCTCCTGGCCGACCAGCTCGTCGAGGGTGCGCGGGCGCATCCGCACGGCGAGGGGCGCCGAGGCGTGCGTGTTCGCCGCCAGGGACCCCCCGCCGCCGCTCCGGCCACCCGGCACCTCGAAGAGTCCGTCCACGTCAGGAGCCTAGGGGCGTGGCCGGTCGGGTCCGGGCGCCGGTCACGACGCGGAGCGGGCGTCCTGGAAGGTGCGCGAGTGGACGTCGAACCAGCGGTCGCCGTACCCCGGGCCGGTGTTCAGCCCGTCGACCGGGCTCGCGCCCGGGTCGGAGTCGCCGTACTTGTCCACGCCCAGCAGGCGCGGGGTCAGCGGCTCGGCGGGGTGCTTGCCGAGCTCGCCGGCGAAGTGGCAGGCCACCTTGTGCCGCGGGCCGACCTGCATGAGCGGCGGCTCGACCTTGGCGCAGATGTCCTGGGCCAGCGGGCACCGCGTGCGGAACCGGCAGCCGGACGGCGGGTTGATCGGGCTGGGGACGTCGCCGGTGAGCTGGATGCGCTCGCGCCGCCCGCCGATCGCTGCCTGCTTGATGTCCGGCACGGCCGAGAGCAGCGCCTGGCTGTAGGGGTGCAGCGGACGCTCGTAGAGCGACGTGCGGTCGCCGATCTCGACGATCTTGCCGAGGTACATCACCGCGATCTCGGGGCAGAAGTGCCGGACGATCGCGAGGTCGTGGGCGATGAAGAGGAAGGCGATGTCGAACTCGCGCTGCAGGTCCTGCAGCAGGTTCACCACCTGGGCCTGGATCGACACGTCGAGCGCGGAGACCGGCTCGTCGGCCACGAGCAGCTTGGGCTGCAGCGTGAGCGCGCGGGCGATGCCGATGCGCTGGCGCTGGCCACCGGAGAACTCGTGCGGGTAGCGGTTGTAGTGCTCGGGGTTCAGGCCGACGATCTCGAGCAGCTCCTGCACGCGCGGCAGGACCTTGTCCTTCGGGACGACCTTGTGGATCTCCAGCGGCGCGCCGATGATCGAGCCCACCGTGTGGCGGGGGTTCAGCGACGTGTACGGGTCCTGGAAGATCATCTGGATCTCGCGGCGCAGCGGCTTCAGCCCACGCGCCGAGGTCTTGGCGATGT
Organism: Nocardioides sp. Arc9.136; assembly: GCF_030506255.1. Taxonomy (NCBI): domain Bacteria; kingdom Bacillati; phylum Actinomycetota; class Actinomycetes; order Propionibacteriales; family Nocardioidaceae; genus Nocardioides; species Nocardioides sp. Arc9.136. The sequence continues at coordinate 2,532,887 of NZ_CP113431.1, forward strand.
CCTCGCCCTCGAACCGGATCGCGCCGTCGGTCGGCTCGTAGAGCCGGGTGACCAGGCGGCCGGTCGTGGACTTGCCGCAGCCGGACTCGCCGACCAGGCCGAGCGAGCCGCCCTTGGGGACCTGGAAGGAGACGCCGTCGACCGCCTGGACCTGGCCGATGGTCCGGCGGACCAGGCCACGGGACTTCACCGGGAAGTACATCCGCAGGTCCTCGACCTCGAGGATCGGCTCCGCGGTCGCCGGCGGCAGCGTGGCGGTGTGCCCGCTCGCCGAGCGCGGCTCGAGCTCGTGGGACGACGGCAGGTCGTCGCCACCGGTGTGGGTCGACATCAGATCTCCTCTACGAGGTCGGGCGCGGTCCGCGGCCGGATCTCGGCCTGGTAGACGGCGTCGGGGTCAGCCAGGTGGCAGCGCTTGACGTGCCCGCCGCCGCGGGTGCCCGGCACCAGGTCGGGCGCGACCGTGCGGCACAGGTCGCCCGGGACCTTCTCGCGGTGCGGGCAGCGGGGGTGGAACGCGCAGCCCGGAGGCGGGCTGAGCAGGCTGGGCGGGCTGCCCGGGATCGGGACCAGCTGCGCGGAGAGGTCGCCGTGGACGTCCGGCACGCTGGAGAGCAGGCCCCAGGTGTAGGGCATCTCGGGGTGCAGGAGGATCTCGCGGGCCTCGCCGTGCTCGACCGCCTTGCCGGCGTACATCACGAGCACGTCGTCGGCCATCTCGGCGACGACACCCAGGTCGTGGGTGATCAGGATGATCGCCGAGTCGAACTCGCGCTGCAGGTCCTGCAGCAGGTCGAGGATCTGGGCCTGCACCGTGACGTCGAGCGCCGTCGTGGGCTCGTCGGCGATCAGCAGGCCGGGGTTGTTGATCAGTCCCATCGCGATCATGGCGCGCTGGCGCATGCCACCGGAGAACTGGTGCGGGTAGTCGTCGACGCGTCGGTCCGGCTGCGGGATGCCGACCCGGCCGAGCATGTCGATCGCGCGGGCCCGGGCCTGCTTCTTGTTCATGTCCGAGTGGACCCGGACGGCCTCCATGATCTGGTTGCCGACCGTGTAGTACGGGTGCATCGCGCTCAGGGGGTCCTGGAAGATCATCGCGACGTCCTTGCCGCGGCGCTTGCGCATGTCCTCGTCGGACAGCGTCAGCAGGTCCACCCCGTCCAGCATGATCCGGCCGCTCACCTGGGCCCGGCTGCCCCGGTGCAGCCCGAGGATCGCCGAGCTCGACACCGACTTGCCCGAGCCGGACTCCCCGACGATGCCGAGGGTCCGGCCGCGGCCGAGGGTGAAGGAGAGCCCGTCGGTCGCCTTGACGAGACCGTCGGGGGTCGGGAAGTGCACCTTCAGGTCCTCGACGGACAGGAAGGCGTCCCCTGCGCTGTGAACGTCAGCCACGATTGTCCTTACTCAGCTCAGCCGCACGCGCGGGTCGATCACCGCGTAGAGCAGGTCGACGATGATGTTGGCCAGGATGACGAAGGCCGCCAGCAGGATGACCAGGCCGACGAGGGTCGGGAGGTCGAAGTCGCTGTTCGCCTGGACGGCGAGCTTGCCGAGGCCCGGGTAGTTGAACACCGACTCGGTAATGATGGCACCGCCCAGCAAGCCGGCGAAGTCGAGCCCCGCCATCGTGACGATCGGCGTCAGCGCCGCCCGCAGGGCGTGCTTGAACGTCACCTTGCGTCCGGGCAGGCCCTTGGCCTTGGCGGTACGCACGTAGTCCTCGGTCAGTGCCTCGAGCACGAACGCCCGCGTCATCCGGACGTAGGCGGCCATGAAGAAGAGCGCCAACGTGATGGCGGGCAGCATCAGGCCGGAGAGCCACCCGCCGATGCCGCCGTCCTCGATGGTCTGGTAGCGCGGGATGTCGACCCAGCCCCACTGGATGGCCACGAACTTGTAGAGCAGCAGGCCGACGAAGAAGGTCGGGAAGGCGTAGAAGATGAGGGACAGACCCACGACACCGCGGTCGATGAACGTGCCCTTGCGCAGGGCGGCGATGACGCCGAAGAGCACCCCGCCGATCATCCAGAGCACGAAGGCACCGATCGCGAGGGACACCGAGACCGGCATCGTGTCCTTGATCAGGTCAGTCACCGTCGCGCTGCGCTCCCGCGAGTAGCCCAGGCAGGGCGCGTCGCAGTGCACGATCGTCTCGGGCGCGGTCTCGCGGAGCTTCGGGTCGTCGGGGAAGTCACGGCCGGCGACGACGCCCTTGGCGAAGTCGGCCCACTGGTTGACGAAGTTGTCGTCGTAGCCGAGGGCTGCGGCGGTCTCCGCCTTCTGCGCCGCGGAGCAGTTCTTTCCGCAGGCGAAGTCAGCCGGGTTGATCGGCGAGGCGAAAAAGAGCCCGAAGGTCACGAAGCTCATCACGATCAGGAGGATGCCGCCGATGAGCAGGCGGCGCACCACGTAGGCGATCAAGGGAAACCCCTGGGAGGCGTAGGAAGACGGGTACCGCGCGTGCCACCGGCGGCCGGTGTCGCTGAGGAGACAGCGACTCCGACCGCCGGCTGGCTAGTGACGCGGGTGTTACTGCTCGACGCCGATGAGGGCGAGGTCGGCGTAACCGTTCACGGACACGTTGTTGGCGTACCCGGTGACCTTCGATCCGTGGAGGAAGTTGAAGATCGTGATCTCGAGCGGGATGTAGGCGACGTCCTCACCGAGCTTGGCGTCGACCTCCGCCCACTTCTCGGCAGCGGCGTCCAGGTCGGTCTCGGCGTAGGCCGCGTCGATCATCTTGTCGACCTCCGGACCACCCTTGTAGTTGCCGTAGTCGTTGCCGTTGGACGAGCCGGTCAGGTTGATCCGGCTGTCGAACAGCGGCGGGATGACCGTGCCGATGGACGGCCAGTCAGCGCCCCAACCACCCCAGGTGACGTCGAAGTCGGCGTCCGGCTTCTGGATCACGGAGTAGTAGGTGTCCTGCAGCGGGTCGAGCTGCGTCTCGAAGCCAGCGGCGTCCCAGGCCTCCTTGAGGGCCCGAGCCTGCTTGTCCGAGGTCGGCGTGCCACCGGAGTAGGTGAACTTGATCTCGACCGGCTTCGGAGCGGAGCACTCCTCGAGCTTGGCCTTGGCGGCCTCGGCGTCACCCTCGTCCGGGATGTTCTCGAACGCCGGGTTCGGCTGGTAGCCGGGCAGCGTCGGGTTGATCACGGAGTACGCGGGGGTGAAGGCCTTCTCGCCACCACCGGCCTGGATCCAGCCGGCCTTGTCGGTGGCCAGCGCCAGCGCCTCGCGGCAGGCGAGGTCCTTGAAGACCGGGGAGTTGAAGTTCGGCACGACGTAGTCGACGTAGGGCGACTCGACGGTGGTGTAGCGGTCGCCGGCCTCCTCGAGACGGCCGAAGAACGTCGGGGGAACGCGGCGCTCGGTCACGGCGTACTGCGCGTCACCGGAGTCGGCGAAGAGCTGCTCGTAGATCGCCTCGTCCTCGTCGCCCTCGCGGAACTCCCACTCGTCGGGGAGCGCCTTGCGGATGGTGTCGGTGGACTCGTCCCAGTTCTCGTTGCGGACGAAGGTCGCGCCGGTGCCCTCCTTCCAGGTGCTCTCGAGCTTGTAGGGACCGTTGGAGATGATGGCGAAGTTGTTCGCGTCGCCCTTGTCGAGGTCCTCGCGGTACGGGTCGAGGTAGCGCAGCGACGCGGCCGAGAGCGGGAAGTCCGGCCAGGCCTTCTTCATCTTGTAGGTGATCGTCTGGCCGTCGCAGGAGACGGCCTTGTCGAACAGCTCCTGGCCCTCGCCGGTGTACGGGCCCTTGTAGGCCGGGAGGCCGTCCTTGCCCGTGGGGATGTCGAGGTAGGTGAACAGGTAGTTCGCCGGACCACCGATGATGACGTCGGTGGCGAAGTTCCGCGAGGCGCCGTAGGCGAAGTCCTCGCAGGTGATCGGCTCGCCGTCCTCCCACTTGACGTCGTCGCGGATCGTGAACTGCCAGGTCTTGCCGCCGTCCTCGGTGGTGCCGGTGTCGGTGGCGAGGTCCGGGACGGGCGTGGTGCCCTCCTCCGGGTCGTTCGACGCCGGGAACGCGACGAGGCTGCGGTAGAACAGGCGGCCCGCGTTGTTCAGGTCGCGGCCGATGTACATCCGCTGCGGGTCCCAGTGCTCGGTGTTCCGGGCACCGTTGAAGAAGATCGCGGTACCGCCAGCGGTGCCCTCTTCGTTGCTGCTGCCACCGGCGCCGCCGCCGTCGCCGTCGTCGCCGCCGCACGCGGCGAGCGAGACGGCAAGCGCCGCAGCCGCGAGGACTGCGAACGGCTTCTTCGTGATCGCCATCCAATGTCTCCTATCTGGGTGATCGCGCCGGTGATCCGGCGTCAACAGCCTCCTGCGCGGACTGAGCGCGGGAGCTGAGTCCTATCGGTTGGCCTTGGGGTCCAAGGCGTCCCGTGCTCCGTCGCCGACGAGGTTGAACACCACGACCGTCAGGGCGAGCAGGAAGCCGGGGAGGAAGAAGAACATCGGGTCCGCGCTCGTGTAGTTCACCGAGTCGGCCAGGATGTTGCCCAGCGTCGGCGTCGGCGGCTTGATGCCGACACCGAGGAAGTTGAACGCCGCCTCGGCCGAGATGTAGGCCGGCACGAGCAGCGTGAAGTAGACCAGGACCGGCGCCCACACGTTCGGGAGCACCTCCTTGAAGTACAGCCGGCGGCGCGACGCACCCAGCAACCGGGCGGCCTCGACGTACTCGCGCTCGCGTAGGGAGAGCACCTGGCCGCGGACCACGCGGGCGACCGGCGGCCAGCCGAAGACCGCCAGGATCAGCACGACGTAGAAGCCGTTGGCCAGGTCGCGGTCCTTGAACAGGCCGAAGCCCGGGATCCCAGCGACGTCGGTCTGGATCAGCAGCACCACGGGGCTGGAGAGCGCCAGCAGCATCATCGTCTGCGGGAAGGACAGCGTCAGGTCGATGAACCGCCCCACGGTGGCGTCGATGAAGCCGCCGGAGAAGCCCGAGATGATGCCGAGGACCACGCCGATGAGCACGGTCAGCAGGGTGCCGGTCAGCGCGATGCCGAGGGACCAGGTCATCGCGAGCATCAGACGTGAGAGCAGGTCGCTGCCGGTGCCCGGCTCGAGACCGAGCGGGTGGTCCCAGCTGATCCCGCCGAAGCGGCCCTGGGGCGTCACGCCGTCCGAGGCGAGCAGGTCCTGGTTGAACTTGTTCGGGCTCAGGACGTCGAGGCCGACCAGGATCGGCGCCGCGATGGCGCAGAGGACGATCAGGATCGAGATGACGGCCGAGACCATCGACAGCTTGTCGCGACGGAACCGGGCCATCGCCAGCTGCATGGGCGACCGGCCGACGACCTTCTCCTCGGCCGCCGACTCCTCGGCCGGCGGCTCGGGCGCAGAGCCCGGGTTGGCCAGATCTGCCGTCAGTGTCATGGCACCTCGATGGTCGAGGGGCGCGGCGCGCCCCTGGAGGGGATCGTGAGTGTGGGGCGCGGAGGACCGGCGCCTCAGGGAGACTACGTCAGCATCCGGCCCCGGACGTTCACCGACGAGTAACGATCTGGTCTCGACCCGTGGACAGGGCCGTTCGGCCGATCAGGCCGGGGAACCGGTTTCCTCCGCCGGAGCGGCGTCGACACCGGCTTCCTTGCGCTGGGCAGGCGTGATCGGCGCAGGGGCGGCCGTCAGCGGGTCGAACCCGCCACCCGACTTCGGGAAGGCGATGACGTCGCGGATGGAGTCCGCACCGGCGAGGATCGCGCAGATGCGGTCCATGCCGATGGCGATGCCGCCGTGCGGGGGCGCGCCGTACTTGAAGGCGTCGAGCAGGAAGCCGAACTTCTCCTGCGCCTCCTCCTCGCCGATGCCCATGACGGAGAAGACGCGCTTCTGGACGTCCTCGCGGTGGATCCGGATGGACCCGCCGCCGAGCTCGCTGCCGTTGCAGACGATGTCGTAGGCGTAGGCGAGCGCCTCGCCGGGGTTGTCCTCGAGGGTGTCGAGGAACTCTGGCTTGGGGCTGGTGAAGGCGTGGTGGACCGCGGTCCACGCTCCCCCGCCGACCGCGACGTCGCCGCTGGCGACCGCTTCGCTGGCCGGCTCGAAGAGAGGTGCGTCGACCACCCAGGTGAAGGCGAACGCCGACTCGTCGATCAGCCCGCAGCGCCGGCCGATCTCGAGGCGCGCGGCACCCAGCAGGGCGCGGCTGGACTTGGTGGCGCCGGCGGCGAAGAAGATGCAGTCGCCCGGCTGGGCGCCCACGTGCGCGGCCAGGCCGGCCTTCTCCTCCTCGGTGATGTTCTTGGCGACCGGGCCGCCGAGGGTGCCGTCCTCCTGGACGAGCACGTAGGCCAGCCCGCGGGCGCCGCGCTGCTTGGCCCACTCCTGCCACGCGTCGAGCTGCTTGCGGGGCTGGCTCGCGCCGCCCGGCATGACGACCGCGCCGACGTACTCCGCCTGGAAGACGCGGAACGGGGTGTCCTTGAAGTAGTCGGTGCACTCGACGAGCTCGTTGCCCATCCGCAGGTCCGGCTTGTCCGAGCCGTACTTCGCCATCGCCTCGGCGTAGGTCATCCGCGGGATCGGGCGCGGGATCTTGACGTCGATGAGCGCCCACATCGCGGCGAGGACGTCCTCCATCAGCGCGATGACGTCCTCCTGCTCGACGAAGGACATCTCGATGTCGAGCTGGGTGAACTCCGGCTGGCGGTCGGCGCGGAAGTCCTCGTCGCGGTAGCAGCGCGCGATCTGGTAGTAGCGCTCCATGCCGCCGACCATCAGCAGCTGCTTGAACAGCTGCGGGCTCTGCGGCAGGGCGTACCAGCTGCCCGGGTGCAGGCGGGCAGGCACGAGGAAGTCGCGGGCGCCCTCGGGGGTGCTCCGGGTGAGCGTCGGGGTCTCGATCTCGACGAAGTCGTGGCGGTCCAGCACGTCGCGCGCGGCCTTGTTGACCTTGCTGCGCAGGCGGATCGCGGCGGCCGGGCCGGAGCGGCGCAGGTCGAGGTAGCGGTGCTTGAGCCGGACCTCCTCGCCCACCTCGACGTGGTCGCTGATCGGGAACGGCAGCGGCGCGGCGGCGCTGAGCACCTCGACGGTGGTCGCGACGACCTCGACGGCACCGGTGGCCAGGTTCGGGTTCTCGTTGCCCTCCTTGCGCGCGGTCACCTCGCCGGTCACCTTGAGGCAGTACTCGGCGCGCAGCTGGTGGGCCACCTCCTCGTCGCGGATGACCACCTGGACGACACCACTGGCCTCGCGGAGGTCGATGAAGGCGACGCCCCCGTGATCGCGTCGGTTGGCCACCCACCCGGCGAGGGTGACGGTCTGGCCGACGTGCTCGGCGCGGAGGGCGCCGGCGTCATGGGTGCGGATCACTGCTTCTGCTCCTTGGCTGGTGGGGTGGTCGAGCCGGTCGCGACCACGACCTTCGGTCGGTGGTCGGAGGTGCGAGGGGTCCAGGTGGCCGGGTCCGCGGCGACCTGCTCCCCCGTACGGATGTCCTTGACCTGGTGGCCGTCGTCGCCGGTGAACCAGACGTACGGGATGCCTCGGCGCTCGGCGTACCGGATCTGCTTGCCGAACTTCTGCGCGGTCGCGGCGACCTCGCAGGGCACGCCGTTCGCGCGCAGCGCCGTCGCGATGGCGTCGGACTCCTCGCGGGTGTCCTCGCCGGTCAGCGCGACGAGCACGACCGAGGGCACCTTGCGGTCCGCGACGAGGGCGCCGCGGTTCAGCAGCGGCACCAGCACCCGGCTCACGCCGAGGGAGATCCCGACGCCGGGGTACGTCGTGCGGCCGTCGCTCGCGAGCGCGTCGTAGCGACCGCCCGAGCAGATCGAGCCGAGGGACTCGCTGCCCTCGAGGCGGGTCTCGAATACGGTGCCGGTGTAGTAGTCGAGCCCGCGCGCGATGGAGAGGTCGGCCTCGATGGTGACCTTGTCGCTCGTGAGCGACGCGCAGCCGCGGAGCAGGGCGGCGAGCTCGCCGAGGCCCTCCTCCAGCAGCGGGTCCTCCACGCCGAGCGCCCGGACCCGCTCGACGAACGAGTCGTCGGTGCTGCGGATCGTCGCCAGCTCCAGGCAGCGGTCCGCCTGCTCCGGCGACAGCCCGGCCTCCTCGACGAGCATCCCCCGCACGGTCTCGGCCGGCAGCTTGTCGAGCTTGTCGACCAGCCGCATGACCTCGGAGGGGTCCGGCGCGCCGATGCCGGCGTAGAAACCCTGGATCAGCTTGCGGTTGTTGACCTGCAGGCGGAACGGCGGCAGGCCGAGCACCTCGGGGTCGGCGAGGCGCGAGAGCGCGTCGACCATGACGCGCGTGACCTCGATGTCGTGGTGGAACGGCAGCTCGTCCTTGCCGACGATGTCGATGTCGGCCTGGGTGAACTCGCGGTAGCGCCCGTCCTGGGGCCGCTCGCCGCGCCAGGCCTTCTGCACCTGGTAGCGACGGAAGGGGAACTCCAGCTTGCCGGCGTTCTCCAGCACGAACCGCGCGAACGGCACGGTGAGGTCGAAGTGCAGGCCCAGGCCGGAGTCGGTGGCGCTGTCGGCCTCCTGCAGCCGGCGCAGGACGTAGACCTCCTTGGAGGTGTCGCCCTTGCGCAGCAGCTGGTCCATCGGTTCCACCGCGCGGGTCTCGATGCCGGCGAAGCCGTGGAGCTCGAAGACCGAGCGCAGGGTGTCGATCACCTGCTGCTCGACGAAGCGCTGCTCCGGGAGCAGCTCGGGGAACCCGCTGAGCGGGGTCGGCTTGGCCATGTCAGAGACCTCGCGTCACAGGGCTGGTGGGGTCCGCCGCACCGTCGGGGTCGGTGTCCTGGAGGTCCAGCAGGTAGGGGTTGGTCGCACGCTCGCGGCCGATCGAGGTCTGTTCGCCGTGGCCGGGGAGGACGACGACGTCGTCGCGCAGGGTGAGCACCTTGTCCCGCAGGCTGCGCAGGATGGTGGGGTGGTCACCGCCCGGGAGGTCGGTGCGCCCGATCGAGCCCGCGAAGAGCAGGTCACCGGAGAACATGACCTCACTGACGTCCTGCTGCTCGTAGGGCGTGCGGAAGGTGACCGAGCCCTGGGTGTGCCCGGGGGTGTGGTCGACGAGGAACCGCAGCCCGGCGAGCTCGAGCTCCTGGTCGTCGGCCAGCTCGCGCACGTCGTCGGGCTCGGCCCACTCGTAGCTGCCGCCCAGCATCATCCTGGTCGTCTCGCGCGACATGCCGGCCATCGGGTCGGTGAGCAGGTGCCGGTCCTCGGGGTGGATCCAGGCGGTGGCGTCGTAGGTGCCGGCGACGGGCGCGACGCACCACATGTGGTCGACGTGGCCATGGGTCACCAGCACCGCGACGGGCTTGAGCCGGTGCTCGCGGACGACCTCGGCGACACCGTCCGCGGAGTCCTTCCCGGGGTCGATGACGACGCACTCGGCGCCCGGCCCGGTGGCGGCGACGTAGCAGTTCGTCCCCCACGGGCCGGCGGGGAATCCGGCGATCAGCACCGGGTCAGGCTACCGGTGGGACACCGGTCCGGCTCCACCGGGATTCGACCGGCTGCCGCGCGACGCGCGCGGCCGGCGGCGTACCCCACTAGCATGTGGGCCTGCGTGAGCGAGCCGCCCGCGACCACCGATGCGAGGGACCAGCAGTGACGAGCCATGAGTGGGGCCGAGTCGATGACGACGGCACCGTCTACGTCCGGACCGCTGACGGGGAGCGCCCCGTCGGTCAGTATCCCGAGGGGACGCCGGAGGAGGCGCTGACCTTCTTCACCGAGCGGTACGCCGCCCTCTCCTTCGAGGTCGAGCTGCTGGAGCAGCGGGTGCGCTCCGGCGTGCTCTCCCCCGAGGAGGCCGCCGAGTCGGTGAAGACGGTCCGCGCCCAGGTGACCGACGCGAACGCCGTCGGCGACCTCGCCGCGCTGGGCGGTCGCCTGGACGCCCTGGGCCCCGTGATCGCCACCCAGCGCGAGGCGCGCAAGGCCGAGAAGGCGGCCAAGTCCGCGGAGGCCAAGGCCGCCAAGGAGAAGCTGGTCGGCGAGGCCGAGAAGCTGGCGCAGGGCTCGGACTGGCGTCACGGCGCCAACCGGCTCCGCGAGCTGCTCGACGAGTGGAAGGCACTCCCCCGGATCGACCGCGCGTCCGACGACGCGCTGTGGCGGCGCTTCTCCTCCGCCCGCACCGCCTACACGCGCCGCCGCAAGTCGCACTTCGCGGAGCAGAACGAGAAGCGGGACGCGGCGCGCGGCATCAAGGAGCGCCTGGTCGTCGAGGCCGAGAAGATCGCCGACTCCACCGAGTGGGGTCCCACCGCCGGCCGCTACCGCGACCTGATGCGCGAGTGGAAGGCCGCCGGCCCGGCTCCCAAGGAGGTCGACGACGCCCTCTGGAAGCGGTTCCGGTCCGCCCAGGACACCTTCTTCGGCGCCCGTGACGCCGCGGCCGCCGAGCAGGACCAGGAGTTCGCCGCCAACGCCGAGGTCAAGGAGCAGCTGCTCGTCGAGGCCGAGGCGCTGGTCCCCGTCACCGACGTCGAGGCCGCCAAGCGCGCCTTCCGCGACATCGCCGACCGCTGGGACGCAGCCGGCAAGGTCCCGCGCGACCGGATGAAGGAGCTCGAGGGCCGCATCCGCAAGGTCGAGCAGGCCATCCGCGCCGTCGAGGACGAGCAGTGGAAGCGCTCGGACCCCGAGAAGTCCGCGCGCGCCGGGGACATGGTGCTCAAGCTCGAGGTGGCGATCGCCAAGGTCCAGGCCGACCTCGACCAGGCCCGCTCCACCGGCAACGAGAAGAAGGTGCGCGAGCTCGAGGAGAACCTCGCCTCGCGCCAGCAGTTCCTCGACATGGCCCGGAAGGCGTCCGCGGACTTCTCCGGTTGAGGTCGAGCGAGCCCGACGACGCTCCCTCGCGGCGTGCCGCTGGTCGAGCAGGGCGGGCCGCCAGGCCCGAGCGTCGTCGAGACCCGGCGACGTGCCTACGGCAGTAACCCCAGTGGTCGACGCCCTGCGCGGCTCATCGGGTCTCGATGACGCTCGCTCGCGCTCGCTGCTCGACCAGCGGCGTACCGCAGGTCGAGCAGGGAGGGCCGCCAGGCCCGAGCGTCGTCGAGACCCGGTGACGTGCCCACGGCGGCTACCTCAGTGGTCGAGGCCCTGCGCGACTCACGGGGTCTCGACGACGCTCGCTCACGCTCGCTGCTCGACCAGCGGCGTACCGCTGGTCGAGCAGGGAGGGCCGCCAGGCCCGAGCGTCGTCGAGACCCGGCGACGTGAGCACGGCGGCTACCTCAGTGGTCGAGGCCCTGCGCGACTCACGGGGTCTCGACGACGCTCGCTCGCGCTCGCTGCTCGACCAGCGGGTGGCTCGCTCGCGCTCGCTGCTCGACCAGCGGCGTACCGCTGGTCGAGCAGGGAGGGCCGCCAGGCCCGAGCGTCGTCGAGACCCGGTGACGTCAGCACTGCGGTGACCCCATTGGTCGCTGCCCTGCGCGGCTCACGGGGTCTCGACGACGCTCGCTCGCGCTCGCTGCTCGACCAGCGGTGGCTCGCTCGCGCTCGCTGCTCGACCAGCGGGTGGCTCGCTGCTCGACCGGCGGGTCAGGCCGTGACGCGGTAGGCGTCGAAGACGCCGGGGACGCCGCGGACGGCCTTGAGCACCTGGTCGAGGTGCTTGGCCTCGGCCATCTCGAAGCTGAAGCGGCTCTTCGCGACGCGGTCGCGGGTGGTGGAGAGGTTCGCGCTGAGGATGTTCACGTGGGCGTCGGAGAGCGCCATGGTGATGTCGGAGAGCAGCCGGGCCCGGTCGAGCGCCTCGACCTGGATGTTGACCAGGAAGGTCGAGGAGCCGGTGGGGGCCCACTCGACGTCGAGCAGCTTCTCGGGCTGGGACTTCAGCGACGCGGCGTTCGTGCAGTCGTGGCGGTGCACCGACACGCCGCCGCCCTTGGTGACGAAGCCGAGGATGTCGTCGGGCGGGACCGGGGTGCAGCACTTGGCGAGCTTGACCCACACGTCGGGCGCGCCCTTGACGATGACGCCGGCGTCGCCGCCGCTCGGGGCCACCTTCGAGCGGCCTCGGCGCCCGGTGATGGTGACGGCCTCGGCCAGGTCCTCCTGGGCCGCCTCGCTGCCGCCGTGCTCCTCGATGACCCGCTTGACGACCGCCTGGGCGGACAGGTTCCCCTCGCCGACCGCGGCGTAGAGCGCGGAGACGTCGGCGATGTTGAAGTGCCGCGCCGCGAGGGTCAGCGACTCGTGCGACATCAGCCGCTTGAGGGGCAGGCCCTCCTTGCGCATCAGCTTGGCGATCTGCTCCTTGCCCTGCTCGATCGCCTCCTCGCGCCGCTCCTTGGAGAACCAGTGCCGGATCTTGGAGCGGGCGCGCGGCGACCGCACGAACGTCAGCCAGTCGCGCGACGGCCCGGCGTTCTCGGACTTGGAGGTGAACACCTCGACGACGTCGCCGTTCTCCAGCGTCGACTCCAGGGGCACGAGCCGCCCGTTGACGCGGGCGCCGATCGTGTGGTGCCCGACCTCGGTGTGCACGGCGTAGGCGAAGTCCACCGGGGTGGACCCCGCCGGCAGCGCGATGACGTCGCCGCGCGGGGTGAAGACGTAGGTCTCCGCGCGGTTGATCTCGAAGCGGAGCGACTCCAGGAACTCCCCCGGGTCCTCGACCTCGCTCTGCCAGTCCAGCAGCTGCCGGACCCAGGTCATGTCGTCGTGGTCGGCTCGGCGCTCGGTGTCGAGGCCGGCGCGGCCGTCCTCCTTGTACTTCCAGTGCGCCGCGACGCCGTACTCCGCGCGGCGGTGCATCGCGAAGGTCCGGATCTGCACCTCGACCGGCTTGCCCGCCGGGCCGATGACCGTCGTGTGCAGCGACTGGTACATGTTGAACTTCGGCATCGCGACGTAGTCCTTGAACCGGCCCAGGACCGGGTTCCAGCGCGAGTGCAGCACGCCGAGGACCGAGTAGCAGTCGCGGTCCTCCTCGACGAGGATGCGGATGCCGACCAGGTCGTAGATGTCGGAGAACTCCCGGCCACCCACGATCATCTTCTGGTAGATCGAGTAGTAGTGCTTCGGCCGGCCGGTGACGGTCGCCTTGACCTTCGCCTCGCGCAGGTCGTTCTCGACCTGGCTGATCACCTCGGCGAGGAACTGGTCGCGCGAGGGCGCCCGCTCGGCGACCATCCGCACGATCTCGTCGTAGATCTTGGGGTGGAGGGTCGCGAAGGCGAGGTCCTCCAGCTCCCACTTGAGGGTGTTCATGCCCAGCCGGTGGGCCAGCGGGGCGTAGATGTCGAGGGTCTCGCGGGCCTTGCGCTCCTGGGTCTCCTGCTTGACGTAGCGCAGGGTCCGCATGTTGTGCAGGCGGTCGGCGAGCTTGATGACCAGCACCCGGATGTCGCGCGACATCGCGACGATCATCTTGCGGATGGTCTCGGCCTCGGCGGTGTCGCCGTAGACGACCTTGTCGAGCTTGGTCACCCCGTCGACGAGCTGGGCGACCTCGTCGCCGAAGTCCTTGCGCAGCTGGTCGAGCGTGTACGGCGTGTCCTCGACCGTGTCGTGGAGCAGGGAGGCGACCAGGGTCGGCTCGGTCATGCCGATGCCTGCGAGGATGGTGGTGACCGCGAGCGGGTGGGTGATGTAGGGGTCACCGCTCTTGCGCATCTGCGTGCCGTGCATCTTCTCGGCGACGTCGTAGGCGCGCTCGAGCAGCGCGAGGTCGGCCTTCGGGTGGTTGGCCCGGACGGCGCGGAAGAGCGGCTCGAGGACCGGGTTGGTCGGCTGGCTGCGCGTGCCCATCCGGGCCAGGCGGGCCCGCATGCCGCGGGTGTTGGACGGCGAGGAGCCGCTCGAGTCGGCGGAGGCCGGCCGCGGGGTGCGCGGCTTGGCAGGCGCACGCGCGCCGGTCGTCGCCGGCGCGGGGGTGCGGTCCTCGGTCACCCCTGAAGTGTAGGCCGTCGGCGCGGGGTCAGATGACCGCGATGCTGTGCACCGGCAGCTCGCCGACCAGGTCCCGGCCGGCGAGGAACCCCAGCTCCATCAGCACGGTGACGGCGACCGGCGTCGCGCCGCAGGCCTCCACCAGCTCACGGGTGGCCCGGACGGTGCCGCCGGTGGCGAGCACGTCGTCGACCAGCAGCACCCGGTCCCCCGGTGCGACGGCGTCGCGGTGCAGCTCGAGCGTCGCCTCGCCGTACTCCAGCGCGTAGGACACCGCGTGGGTGTCGCGCGGGAGCTTGCCCACCTTGCGCACCGGGACGAAGCCCGCGCCGAGGGCCAGCGCGACCGGGGCGCCGAGGATGAACCCGCGCGCCTCCATCCCGACGACCTTGTCGACGACCGGGCGCCCCTCGGCGTCGCGGCCGGCGTCGGCCAGCGCCTCCACGACGGCCCGGAGGCCGTCGTGGTCGGCCAGCAGCGGGGTGATGTCCTTGAAGACCACCCCCGGCTCGGGGAAGTCGGGGACGTCGACGACCAGCCGCTCGAGCGCGGCGCGGCCGGCCTCGACGTGCGACCGGCTGCCCAGGGTGCTCACCGGCCGGCTACTTCTTGCCGCGCTTGGAGCGGGTGACGCGGGAGGGCTGCTGGCGTCCGGCGGCCCCGCTGCTGCGGACCTCGCCCTTCGCCTGGGGTACGACGCGACCCCGCCCGCTCGCCTCGGGACGCCGCGGGGGCGCGGTGGCCGGCCGCTCGCCCACCGGCTCGTCGTCGACGAGGTCGGGGTCGACCAGCTCGGGGTCGGCCTCGGGGTCCCAGGCCGTGGCGCCGGTGGAGGCGGCGCCCTCGTCCGCGAACGACGGGACGGAGGCGTACCGGTCGGCCTGCGCCCGGGCCCGCGCCTTGGCGCGCCGCTCCTGCTCCTTGACCGACGACTCGTTCGACTTCAGGTGCACCAGCACGCGCGGCGCCAGGCAGACCGAGGAGTAGACGCCGACGGCCATGCCGACGAACTGCGAGAGCGCCAGGTCCTGCAGCGAGCTCGCGCCCAGCTGCACCGCGCTGACCCAGAGGATGGCGCCGATCGGGATGAGCGCGACGATGCCGGTGTTGATCGAGCGGACCAGGGTCTGGTTGACCGCGAGGTTGGCCGCGTCGGCGTAGGACTGGCCGGGCCGGCGGTACTCGTGGGTGTTCTCGCGGACCTTGTCGAAGACCACGACCGTGTCGTAGAGCGAGAAGCCGAGGATCGCCAGCAGGCCGGTGACCGCCGACGGCGTCACCGAGAAGCCCGACAGGGCGTAGATGCCGATCGTGATCGCGATGTCGTGGACCAGGGCCACCATCGCCGCGATCGACATCTTCCACTCGCGGAAGTAGATCCAGATGAAGACCATGACCAGCGCGAGGAAGACCGCGACGCCGATCGCGGCGCGCTCGGCCACCTGCTGGCCCCAGCTCGCGCCGATCTCGTCCTGGGAGATGTCGTTGGCCGGGTCGTCGACCGAGAGCGTGTCGGTGATGACGGAGACGACCTGGTCGTTCTCCTCCGGGCCGAGGTCCTCGACCTGGACGAGCAGCGACTCGCCCGCGGTCGTGACCACCGGGGAGTCCGCGCCCTCGACGCCGGCGTCGGCGACCGCCTCGCGCAGGGCGTCGGCGTTCTCCTGCGTCGCCTCGGAGGCGCCGACCGCGACGCGGTACTGGGTGCCGCCGGTGAACTCGATGCCGAAGTTGAGGCCCTTGACGAGCACGACGGCGATCGCGAGGCCGACGAGCAGCAGCGAGACGGCGTACCAGAGCGGCTTGCGACCGACGAAGTCGATCGACTTCCGACCGGTGTAGAGCTCGTTGCCGAGCCGCGAGAACTTGCCCATCAGGCCTTACCTCCAGCGGGGACCCGGTCGATGCCGAGCGTCTCGGGGCTGAGGCCGGAGAGCTGGCCGCCGCCGTTGAAGAACTTGTACCGCGCGAGGTAGGACACCGCGGGCTTGGTGAACCAGAACAGCACCGCGAGGTCGATCAGCGTCGACAGGCCCAGCGCGAAGCCGAAGCCCTTCACGGCGCCGGTCGCGAAGATGTAGAGCACGGCGGCGGAGAGCAGCGAGACGGTGTTCGCCGCGAGGCGGGTCACCTTCGCACGCTTCCAGCCGGTCTCGACCGCGACGCGCATCGACTTGCCCTCGCGCATCTCGTCCCGGATGCGTTCGAAGAACAGGATGAAGGAGTCGGCGGTGACACCGACCGCGATGATCAGGCCGGCGATGCCCGGCAGGGTCAGCGTGAACCCGGCGGTCTCGCTGAGCAGCAGCACCAACGCGTAGGTGATCAGCGCGGCGACCGCCAGCGAGCCGAGGACCACGATGCCGAGCCCGCGGTAGTAGACCAGGCAGTAGAGCATCACCAGGCCGAGGCCGAGGCCACCGGCCCAGAGGCCCGCCGAGAGCTGGTCACCGGCCAGCGAGGGGCCGATCGTCTCGGCCGACACGTCGTCCTGGAAGGCGATCGGCAGCGCGCCGAACTTCAGGCTGGTCGCCAGGCTCTTGGCCGTCGACTCGGTGAAGTCGCCGTAGATCTGCGCCTCGCCGTTGGTGATCACGGCGTCCATGCCGGGCGCGGAGAGCACCTGGCCGTCGAGCACGACGGCGAACTGGCCGTCGTTGTTGAAGAGCTTGCGGGAGATGTCCGCGAAGGTCTCGGTGCCCTCACCGTTGAAGCTGAGCTGGACGACCCAGTTCACCTGGCCCTGCGGGATCGCCGCGCCGGCGTCGGTCAGCTGGGTGCCCTCGATGGCGGCGGGAGACAGCAGGTACTTGATGACCTGGCCGCGCTCGCCGGTGTCGCAGGTGACGAGGGGCTTGGCCGGGTCGTCGACGACGTTCGGCGCCGAGCCGTCGGCCGGGCAGGTGAAGTCGTTGTAGGCCTTGATCGCGGCCTCGTTCGGCGCGTCGGTCCAGGCCAGCGGGTCACCGGCGTCCGGGCCGCCCTCGGGGGCCGGGGTCGGGGCGTTGCTCGCCTCGTCGCTCGGCTCGGCGCTCGGGCTCTCCGAGCCGTCGGCCTGGGAGGGCTTGGCGGCGAAGCCGACCGGCGGGCGGTTGCTGCTGCCCTGCTGGCCGCCGTCGCCGTTCCCGGCACCGCCGTTGCCGGCACCACCGTTCCCGGCACCACCGTTCCCGCCGGCGTTCGGGTCGACCTGGACCGTGCCCTCGGGGAGGCTGTTCGGGTCCAGGGCCGGCGCGCCGCCACCGGTGGCGCACGGCCCCGGGGCGTCCTCGGAGCAGGCCACGAGCCGGAACCGCAGCTGCGCCTGGCGCTTGACGGTGTCGAGCAGGTCGCGCCGCGAGCTGCCCGGGATCTCGACGACGATGATGTTGTCGCCCTCGGTGACGACGTCCGCCTCGGTGACACCGCTGCCGTTCACGCGGTCGTCGATGATCTGGCGCGCCTGCTCGAGGCTGTCGGCCGGCGGGTCCTCGTCGTCGGCGACCAGCGTGATCCGGGTACCGCCCTGGAGGTCCAGGCCGAGCTCGGGCTTCCAGCTGCCGCCGAGGGTCACCAGTCCGTAGAGGAGCACCAGGCCGAGGAAGAACACCCCGAGGGTGCGTCCCGGACGGGGCTTGCGTGCCATGTGTCAGATCTCCTTCGGCTCGTCGGCGACGGGCCCTGGCTGTGCGACGGTCCCGATCGCGCCGCGGGCGACGGTCACGACGACCCCCTCGGCGATCTCGATCCGGGCGGTGTCGTCGGAGAGCTCGCGGATCGTGCCGAGGAAGCCGGAGGTCAGGACGACCTCGTCACCCACCTCCAACGACGACTGCATGCGGACGAGTTCCTTCTGGCGCCGGGAAGCCGGCCTGATGAGCAGGAGCCAGAAGAGGAGTGCGATGCCGACCAGGGGCAACAAGGAGGCGAGCTCCGGCACGACGAGACCTCTCGAGCGATGATGGGGAGGCCGCGCACCCGGGCGAGTCCCGGGGCGGCCGACGAGGAAGCATACCTACGGCCTCGCCCGCACGGACGAATCCCGCGGACCGGCAGGTCGCCGCGGACACGCCGGGCGCGGCGGCCGCGGGACGGCCCCCGGGCTCACTCCTCGAAGAGCGTCGGCTCCCCCGTGGACGGCGGGACGGCGAGCCCGAGGTGCTCCCAGGCGGCGGGTGTGGCGATCCGGCCGCGCGGCGTACGGGCCAGGAAGCCGTTGCGGACGAGGAAGGGCTCGGCGACCTCCTCGACGGTCTCCCGCTCCTCGCCCACGGCGACCGCCAGGGTCGAGATGCCGACCGGTCCTCCGCCGAACCGGCGGCACAGGGCGTCGAGGACCGCGCGGTCGAGCCGGTCCAGGCCCAGCTGGTCGACCTCGTAGAGGTCCAGCGCCGCCTCGGCGACCGTCCGGGTGACCACGCCGTCGGCGCGGACCTGCGCGTAGTCGCGCACCCGGCGCAGCAGGCGGTTGGCGATGCGGGGGGTGCCCCGCGAGCGGGAGGCGATCTCGGCGCTGCCCTCGTCGGTCAGCTCGACCCCGAGCAGCCCGGCGGAGCGGTGGACGATCAGGTCGAGCTCGTGCGGCTCGTAGAACTCCAGGTGGGCGGTGAAGCCGAACCGGTCGCGAAGCGGACCCGGCAGCAACCCGGCCCGGGTGGTCGCCCCGACCAGGGTGAACGGCGGCAGCTCGATCGGGATCGCGGTCGCGCCGGGCCCCTTGCCGATGACGACGTCGACTCGGAAGTCCTCCATCGCCATGTAGAGCATCTCCTCGGCCGGCCGGGACATGCGGTGGATCTCGTCGACGAAGAGCACCTCGCCCTCGTTCATCCCCGACAGGATCGCGGCGAGGTCGCCGGCGTGGGTGATGGCCGGGCCGCTGGTCAGCCGCAGCGGGGCCGCCATCTCGGCGGCGATGATCATCGCCAGGGTGGTCTTGCCCAGGCCCGGAGGACCGCTGAGCAGCACGTGGTCGGGGGCACGCCCCCGGCGACGTGCGGCCTCGAGCACGAGCCCGAGCTGGTCGCGCACCCGCGACTGCCCGACCACCTCGTCGAGCGTGCGGGGTCGCAGCGCCGCCTCGACCGCCCGCTCGTCGCCGTCGGCCTCGGCCGCCGTGATGGACCGGAGGTGGGACTCCTCGGCCTCGTCGAGCTCGTCCTCGTGGAAGGGCACGGCGCTCAGGCCTTGCTGAGCGTGCGGAGGGCCGCGCGGAGCAGCGTCGCGACGTCGGGCACGGCTCCAGCGTCGGGCGCGACCGCGTCGACGGCCTTCTCGGCGTCCTTCGCCGACCAGCCGAGGCCGACCAGGCCCTGGTGCACCTGGTCGCGCCACGGCTCGGCACCGGCCGCTGCCGGGGCCGAGACGGCGCCCGTCGGAGGACCGATCCGGTCCTTGAGCTCGAGGATGATCCGCTGGGCGCCCTTCTGGCCGATCCCGGGCACGCGGGTGAGCGTCTTGACGTCGTCGGAGCCGATCGCGCGGCGCACGTCGTCGGGGCTGAGCACCGCGACCATGGCCTGGGCCACCTTCGGGCCGACGCCGGAGGCGGTCTGGACGAGCTCGAAGATGCTCTTCTCGTCCTCGTCGGCGAACCCGAAGAGGGTCAGCGAGTCCTCGCGGACGACCATGCTGGTCGCCAGTGTCGCGCTGTGGCCGGTGCGCAGCCCCGCGAGCGTGCCGGGCGTGCACATCAGCTCCAGACCCACCCCGCCGACCTCGAGGACCGCGCTGGTCAGCGTGACCCCCGCGACCTGTCCGCGGACGAACGCGATCAACCTCGACTCCTTGCTCTCGTCGGTGCCGGCGGGCGGGCCGGCGTGCGGGCGGCCGCGCGGGCCGGCGTCCGGGACGCCGCCAGGGCGGCCTCGATCCGGGCCTGCGCGCCACCGCGCCAGATGTGGGTGATGGCCAGCGCCAGCGCGTCGGCGGCGTCGGCCGGCTTGGGCATCGCGTCGAGCCGCAGGATCCGCGTCACCATCGCGCCCACCTGCGCCTTGTCGGCGCGGCCGTTGCCCGAGACGGCCGCCTTGACCTCGCTGGGGGTGTGCAGCGCGACCGGCAGTCCGCGGCGCGCGGCGCAGACCATCGCGATGCCGCTCGCCTGGGCGGTGCCCATGACGGTGCTGACGTCGGACCGGGCGAAGACCCGCTCGATCGCCACGGCGTCGGGTCGGTGCTCGTCGAGCCACGCGTCGACGCCCTTCTCGATGGTGACCAGCCGCTCGGCCACGGGCCGGTCGGCGCTGGTGCGCAGCACGTTGACGTCGACCAGGTCCAGCGGCCGCCCGACCGAGCCCTCGACCACGCCCATCCCGCAGCGGGTCAGGCCGGGGTCGATCCCGAGCACGCGCATGGCCAGCCTTCCGTCGAACGTCTGTTCGGGAGGAACGCTAGCCGCCGGGCGCCGCCGTACCCACGGCGACACGCCCGAGGCGCGCCGGTCACGCCGCTCAGGACCGTGGAGCCCGTCAGGCGTCCTCGAGCGCCGCGAGCACGTCGGCCGGGACGTCGACGTTGCTGAACACGTCCTGCACGTCGTCGAGGTCCTCGAGGGCGTCGACGAGCTTGAAGACCTTGCCGGCGGCGGTCGCGTCGACGGGGATGTCCATGGTCGCGACGAACTGGATGTCGGCGGAGTCGTAGTCCAGGCCGGCCGCCTGGAGCGCGGTGCGGACCGCCACGAGGTCGGTCGCCTCGGAGATGACCTGGAACTGGTCGTCGAGGTCGTTGACCTCCTCGGCACCGGCGTCGAGGGTCGCCTCGAGGACGTCGTCCTCGGTGACCTCCTTGCCCTCCTGTGCCTTCGGCACCAGGACGACGCCCTTGCGGTTGAACAGCCGCGAGACCGAGCCCGGGTCGGCCATGGTGCCGCCGTTGCGGGTGACCGCGGTGCGGACCTCCATCGCTGCCCGGTTCTTGTTGTCGGTCAGGCACTCGACGAGGATGCCGACGCCCTGGGCGCCGTAGACCTCGTAGGTGATGGTCGTGTAGTCGGCACCGCCGGTCTCGGCGCCCGACCCGCGCTTGACCGCGCGGTCGATGTTGTCGTTGGGGACCGAGGACTTCTTGGCCTTCTGGATGGCGTCGTACAGCGTGGGGTTGCCGGCCGGGTCACCGCCGCCCATCCGGGCCGCGACCTCGACGTTCTTGATCAGCTTGGCGAACATCTTGCCGCGCTTGGCGTCGATGGCGGCCTTCTTGTGCTTCGTGGTCGCCCACTTGGAGTGGCCAGACATACGTCCCTCTTCCCGCGCCGGTCGTGTGCTGCTGCATCCCCTGCAACGACCGTCGATCCTAGCGCCGGCAGCGGCGGGCGGCCGACACGGTCAGCCGACGAGGTCGAGGAACAGCCGGTGCAGGCGCCCGTCGCCACCGACCTCGGGGTGGAAGCTGGTCGCCAGCAGCGCCCCCTGTCGTACGGCGACGGGGTGGCCGGCCGCCTCCGCGAGCACCTCCACACCGGCGCCCACCTCCTCGACCCACGGGGCGCGGATGAACACGGCGTGCACCGGGTCCGCCAGCCCGGACACGGGCAGGTCGGTCTCGAAGGAGTCGACCTGCCGGCCGAAGGCGTTGCGCCGCACCGTGACGTCCAGCCCGCCGACGGTCTCCTGGCCCACGGCGCCGTCGCGGACCCGCTCGGCGAGCAGGATCATCCCCGCGCAGGTGCCGAAGGCCGGCATGCCCGAGGCGACCCGACGGCGCAGCGGGTCGAGCAGCGCGAAGGTCCGCAGCAGCGTGGCCATCGTGGTCGACTCACCACCCGGCAGCACCAGTCCGTCGACCCGCTCCAGCTCCTCGGGGCGGCGCACGGTCGTCGCCGCCACGCCGAGGCCGGTGAGAGCGGAGACGTGCTCGCGGACGTCGCCCTGCAGGGCGAGGACACCGATGGTGGGTGGCACGGGTCGAGAGCGTAGGCGCGCGCCCGGCTCAACCACCGTGCAGGGTGACGACGGTGACCTCGGGCGCGGCGCCGGTGCGGACCGGCGGGCCGGAGGTGCCGACCCCACGCGAGGTGACGACCGTGACGCCGTCGACCCGGTCGACGCCGGCGGTCGTCGGCTGCTGCAGCGGCACCAGCCAGCCGAACGGCCAGATCTGCCCGCCGTGGGTGTGCCCCGAGAGCTGCAGGTCGACGCCGGCACCGGCGACGAGCTGCCGCGGCTCGTGCGCGACGTACACGACGTAGTCGTCGGGGCGGGTGCCCCCGAGCGCGGTGGCCGGGTCCGGCTCGAGGGCGCCGGTCCCGATCTCGTCGTGGACGCCGGCCACGACGAGGGGGTCTCCCCCGCGGGTCAGCACCACGCGCTCGTTGCGCAGGACGTCGATGCCGAGCCGGTCGAGGCGGTCGAGGTACGCCGGCGCGTCGCCGGACTCGATCTCGTGGTTGCCCGAGACCGCGAGCACGCCGAGGGGCGCCTGCAGGTCCGCGAGCGGGTCGAGGTCCGGACCGGTCCAGCGCTCGCGGCCGTCGACGAGGTCCCCGCCGAGGACCACGAGGTCGGGCCGCTGCTCGTTGACCAGGTCGACGACCCGGCGGGTCCAGGCCTCGCCGTGGACGACGCCGACGTGGAGGTCGGTGAGCAGCACGATGCGCGCGCCGTCCCACCCGGCGGGCACCGCCGCCGAGCCGATGTCGTACGACGTGGCCCGCGGCCGCTGCGCCACGACGGCGCCCACGGCCATGACGACCAGGGCGAGGACGACGACGAGCGGGGTGCCGACGCGCAGCAGCCGCTCCCGGCCGGCGGGCCGGCGCAGCAGCCGCAGCACGAGCGCGGCGACGGCGAGCAGCGCACAGCCGAGGGTGAGGTACCAGGCGAGCCCGAGCCAGGCCAAGCCCACCCACAGCACCGGCCGCAGCGGCGCGGGGTCGAGCGTGCGGTAGGCGAGGTTCGTCGCGGCGTACAGCAGCAGGCCCCCGACGACCACGGCGAGCGAGGTGCGGCGCGCCCAGCGGGGCGCGCCGGTGACGACCGCGAGCCTGCGGTGGAGCCAGCGGGCCCACCACCCGACCAGCGCGAGGAGCAGGAGGAGGGCCAGGACGCCGAGGACCTGGCCCACCCACGAGTCCTGCACGTCGGTCAGCTGGTCACCAGCCGCGCTCGGCGAGGCGGTGGGGCTGCGGGATCTCCTCGACGTTGATGCCGACCATGGCCTCGCCAAGCCCGCGCGAGACCTTCGCGACCACGTCGGGGTCGTCGTGGAACGTCGTGGCCTTGACGATCGCCTCGGCACGCTGCGCGGGGTTGCCGGACTTGAAGATCCCCGACCCCACGAACACGCCCTCGGCGCCCAGCTGCATCATCATCGCCGCGTCCGCCGGGGTCGCGATGCCGCCGGCGGTGAAGAGCACGACCGGCAGCTTGCCGGACTCGGCGACCTCCTTGACCAGGTCGTACGGCGCCTGCAGCTCCTTGGCCGCAACGTAGAGCTCGTCGCCCTCCAGCGCCGCCAGCCGGCGGATCTCCCCGCGGATCGTGCGCATGTGGGTCACCGCGTTGGACACGTCGCCGGTGCCGGCCTCGCCCTTGGAGCGGATCATCGCCGCGCCCTCGGTGATCCGCCGCAGCGCCTCGCCCAGGTTCGTCGCGCCGCACACGAACGGCACCGTGAAGGCCCACTTGTCGATGTGGTGGGCGTAGTCGGCCGGGGTCAGCACCTCGGACTCGTCCACGTAGTCCACGCCGAGCGCCTGCAACACCTGCGCCTCGGCGAAGTGACCGATCCGCGCCTTGGCCATCACCGGGATCGAGACGGCCTCGACGATCCCGTCGATCATGTCCGGGTCGCTCATCCGCGACACGCCGCCCTGGGCACGGATGTCGGCGGGCACCCGTTCGAGCGCCATCACCGCGACGGCCCCGGCGTCCTCGGCGATCTTCGCCTGGTCGGGGGTGACGACGTCCATGATGACGCCGCCCTTGAGCATCTCGGCCATGCCTCGCTTGACGCGGGTGGTGCCGGTGCTCGGGGTGCTGGTGCTCTCGCTCATGGCCCGAGCGTAGGCGGATTTACCCGGCGGACGGATTCGGGTCCGTCACGGCCGCGAGCGCCTGCTGGCGCACCACCCAGATCCGCTGCACGACCGTGACGGTCGAGGCGATGGCGAGGGCCCACAGCGCGACGTGCATCAGGACCGGCAGGTCGAAGATCGCTCCGAGACCGGTCATCACCAGGATCGCCACGAGCCGGTCGGCGCGCTCGGCGATGCCCACCTTGGCGGTGTAGCCGAGGCCCTCCGCGCGGGCCCGGGCGTAGGAGGTCACGCTGCCCATCACCAGGCAGACCAGCGACAGCACGAGGTAGAGCCGGCTGTCGCCCTCCCACGCGAAGTAGAGGGCGAGACCGGCGAAGATGGCGCCGTCGCCGATCCGGTCGAGCGTGGAGTCGAGGAACGCCCCGAAGCTGCTCGAGCGGCCGGTCGTGCGCGCCATGTAGCCGTCGACGAGGTCGCTGAAGACGAAGGCGGTGATGACGAGCGTGCCGATGAGGAGCTCGCCCTGCGGGTAGAACACGAGCGCGCCGGCGCACACCCCGATCGTCCCGACGAGGGTCACGACGTCGGCGCTGACGCCGAGCCTGATGAGCAGGTGGGCGACGGGGGCGACGACCTTCGTCCAGAAGGCACGGAAACGATCCAGCATGGCGGGAGCAGGCTAGCGGTCGAGCAGCCGCGAGCAGACTTCGGCGACCGCGGTGGGCGGCCCGGCGACGTACCAGTCCTTCCCGGCGACCTCCACGTGCCGGGTCACTCCCCCGACTCCGCGGATGATCGCGGCGCCGGGCAGCTCGTCCCACGGCGCCACGGAGTGCTGGAAGACCAGGCCGATGCGCCCGGTCGCCACGCCGACCTGGTCCATGCTCATCGACCCCAGCCACCGCAGCGCGGCCGCACCGCCCGCGGCGCGGCGCCAGGCGGCGCCGACCTCGCCCTCGAGGAAGGGCGGGTGGAGGTACGTCGCCACGCCGATCTCCGTGAGCGGCCGGTCGGCCAGCGGGGCCAGCGGCCCGCCGTCGCACGTGCTCGGCAGCCCCGGCCCGCCGACGTACGTCGCGTCGCCCAGGGGGTCGTGGACCGCCCCGACGAGCAGGTCCTCGGTGTCGCGGAGGCCGACGGCCGAGCACCACCACGGCAGGTCGTTGACGAAGTTGTAGGTGCCGTCGACGGGGTCGACGACCCAGGAGCGGCCGTTCGTGCCGGCCGCGACGTGCCCGTGCTCCTCGCCCAGCACCGCGTCGCCGGGCCGCTCGGCGCGCAGCCGCCCGGTGACCAGCTCCTCCGCGGCCCGGTCCGCCGCGGTGACGACGTCGGAGATCGACGTCTTGTAGTCGGTCTCGAGGCCCTCGGACCGCATCCGCCGGGCGAGGGTCCCGGCCGCGCGCACCAGGTCCGCGGCCAGGCGGGCGTCCTCGGCGAGGTCGGGCGCGGGGTCGCTCACGCGCCCGTCCCGCCCGGCCAGGCCTCCGCGAGCATCGCTCGGGTGTCCCCGAGCAGCTCGGGGAGCGTCTTGGTGCGGCCGATGATCGGCATGAAGTTCTGGTCGCCCGGCCAGCGCGGCACGACGTGCTGGTGGAGGTGCGCGGCGATGCCGGCACCGGCGATGTGGCCCTGGTTCATGCCGATGTTGAACCCTCCTGCGCCCGAGACCCGGCGGACCACGCGCATGGCGTCGCGGGTGAGGTCGGCGATCTCGGCCGCCTCCTCGTCGGTGGTCTCGGTGTAGTCGGCGATGTGGCGGTAGGGGCAGACCATCAGGTGCCCCGGCGCGTAGGGGTAGAGGTTGAGGACCACGAACGAGAGCCGTCCGCGGTGCACGACCAGGCCCTCGTCGTCGGCCAGCGACGGGATGCGGCAGAAGGGGCACTCGCCGGACGAGGCGTCCGCCGGCTTGTTCTCGCCGCGGATGTAGGCCATCCGGTGCGGCGTCCAGAGCCGGTCCAGCTCGTCGGTGCGGCCGACGCCGTCCTGGTGCAGCACGCCCTCGACGCTCCCCTCGCTCACGGCACGACCTCTCCCCGGGCGACCGCCGCGGCCAGCAGCTCCTCGACCGGCTGGCGCGGGTCGAGCTCGATGCCCAGCGCCCGGCCGTGACCCTCGAGGGTGAACCACACCGACCGGGTCACCAGCTCGACCATCTTCGGTGCCGCCGGCACCCGTTCGGGGCGGGCGACCCAGCGGCGCACGGCTCCGAAGACCGCACCGACGAGCCCGAAGACCAACGGGTCGATCGCGGCGCGCTCGTCCTCGGAGACCTCCAGGCCCAGCAGCTCGACGGCGGTCGTGATCAGCTCGCAGACCTGGCCCGCGATCCGCTCCAGACCCTGCTGCAGCGGCCCGGTGACGTCGGCCTCCTGCTCGGCGACCCGGTGCAGGGCGGGGTGGGCGACGGCCCAGCCGACGTACGTCGCGACGATCCGCTCCACGATCTGCGGGATCGTGCCGTCGAGGGTGACCGAGGGCAGCAGCTCGGCCCACAGCCCGTCGAGGATCTCGACCTGGACCGCACGGTCGAGGTCGCTGCGGTCGGCGAAGTGGCGGTAGACGACCGTCCGGTTCAGCCCCGCCCGCTCGGCGATCTGCTGCACGTGGAACTCCGCGCCCGGCTCGCCCGCCTCGATCACCGCGATGGCGGCGTCCAGGATCTGCTGGCGGCGCTGCTGGTTGTGCCGGTCCCAGCGCGCCTGGCGTCCGTCGGGACGCTCCTGCTCGCTGGACGACATCCTCAGCCCCGTTTCTCCCTGAACCGTTGGTCGGCGGAGGCCAGGGTATCCGGGGGGAGAGGGGCGTAGGCTCACCGGACGGGGCCGCCCAGGCCCTCCACCAAGGGATACGCCATGAGCGACAAGTCGCCGCGCCAAGGAATGTCGAAGAAGTCCGGCAAGTCGATCAAGGAGAAGCGGGGCGAGAAGCGCGCGAAGGCCGCCTCGGACACCGCGAGCTCCATGGACAAGTTCACCGAGAAGAAGCGCTGAGCCCCCGCCGGCCGCGACGGCCGGCGCTCATCACCGTCTCGACCATCTCGACGGGATCGGTCAGCTTCACGCGGGGACGGCCCGCGGCCTCGCCGCGGCGCCGCTCCTCGCGGTCGATCGCGCGCCAGCCGGCGAGGTCGACGACGTGCACGTCGCGCGCCGCGAGCAGGCGGCGCACGTCCTCGGTCGAGGTCACCCGCTCCTCGAGCAGCCCGGCGTCGAGGTCGTCGAGCAGGGCCTCGACGGCCTCCTGGGCGCACGCCTTGTTGGTGCCCAGGAAGCCGGTCGGACCGCGCTTGACCCAGCCGGCGACGTACGTCCCGGGCTCGACGCGGCCGTGCTCGTTCGGCACCGTCCCGGACACCGGCTCGTGCGGCAGCCCGGCGACGGGCCGGCCGCGGTAGCCGACCGAGCGCAGCACCATGCCGGCCTCCAGCACCTCGGTCTCGCCGGTCGCCTTCGCCCGTGGCACCCCGGCGGCGTCCGGCACCAGCTCGTTGCGGACCAGCTCGACGCCCTCGACGCGGTCGGACCCGAGCACGCGGGTCGGCGAGGCGAGGAAGCGGAGCACGATCCGCCGCCGTGAGGGGTCGGGGGTGCGGTGGGTGAGCTCGCGCAGCACGCGCGACCGCAGGTCGTCGCCCGCGGGACCCTCGGGCTCCGCCCCGTCCGCGTCGGCCCCGCCCGGGTCGACGACGACGTCGACGACGCCGGACCGGGCGAGCCCGGCGAGGCCCACCAGCTCGGGGGTCGTGAAGGACGCCTGGCCGGGCCCGCGGCGCCCGACCACGACGACCTCGCGGACGGCGCTGGCGCGCAGCGCCGCCAGCGCGTGGTCAGCGACGTCGGTGCGCGCGAGGTCGTCGGGGTCGGCGGTCAGGACGCGGGCGACGTCGAGCGCCACGTTGCCGTTGCCGATGACCACCACGCGCTCGTGGGAGAGGTCGACGGCGAGGTCGCGGTGGTCGGGGTGGCCGTTGTACCAACCGACCAGGGCCGTCGCCGAGCTCGAGCCGGGAAGGTCCTCCCCCGGCACCTCCAGCCGCCGGTCGGCCGACGCGCCGACGGTCCACACGACGGCGTCGTAGCGCTCGTCGAGCTCGGCGCGGGTGACGTCCCGGCCGACCTCGACGCCAAGAAGGTAGCGGAAGCCGGGCTGCTCCTCGATCGCCCGGAAGAGCCGCTCGGCCTCCTTGGTGTGCTGGTGGTCCGGGGCGACGCCGGCGCGGAGCAGGCCGTACGGCGTGGGCAGCCGGTCGAGCACGTCCACGGTGACCTCGGGGTGCTGGAGCAGCTCGTCGGCCGTGTAGAGCCCGGCCGGCCCGGCACCGACCACGGCGACGCGGACCGGCCGGGACCGCCGGAGCCGGCGCTGCGGGGGGACCAGCGCCAGCGGGGTGCGGTCGGCGTGCGGGAACGCGTCGTAGTAGGCCGCGTTGAGCTCGCGAAACGGCTCCTGCTCGGGGGTCAGCGCGGTGTCCGGGACGACCGCCCCGACCGGGCACGCCGTGGTGCACGCACCGCAGCCCACGCACGAGCGCGGGTCGACGTACAGCATCTCGGCGGTCGCGAAACCGGGCTCCCCCGGCGCGGGGTGGATGCAGTTGACCGGGCAGGCGACGACGCACGAGGCGTCGGCGCAGCAGGACTGCGTGACGACGTACGGCACGGGTCAGGAGGCCGCGGAGGCGGGCTGGCTGCGGAACCGGGAGCTGCGGCCGTCGATGCCCATCAGCCGCCACAGGACGCGGGAGACCGGGTTCATCATGCCGGTGCGCTCGGCGAGCATCCGGACGTCGGCGAAGAGGTCGCGCAGGAACTTCCGCGACTCCTCGCGCCCCCACCAGACCTCGCGGACGACCGAGCGCGGGATGCCCATGTCGCGGCGCGCCTTGCGGCCCGGACGGAGGATCTGGTCGCAGAGCCAGCGCATGATCAGCGGCACGACGAGGCTCAGCACCACCCGCTCGACGCGACCCAGGCGCGGGGCCCGGTGCTCGAGGTACTGGTGGGCGAACCCGATGTGGCGGGCCTCCTCGGCCACGTGGATCTGCATGATCCGCCGCAGCAGCGGGTGCATGTCGTCGCCGGCGCGCAGCACCGACTTCTGGACGTGGTCGATCGGCTCCTCGCCGGCGAGCACGCCGTAGAAGAACCCGAACGGCGCCCACTTGGCGAACAGCGGCAGGAACGGCGCGACCGCGCGGAAGGTCCAGGTGCCGCCCGCGACGTCCTGCCCGGAGCGGTTCACGAACTCCTGGAACATCTGGGTGTGGTGGCACTCCTCGGTCGCCTCGTGGGTGGAGTACCGGAACTCGGGGCTGCCGTTGCGCAGGCCGAAGGCGTAGTTCATCAGCCCGCTGATCAGGATCTGCTCGAACTGCAGGCCGACCTTGGTGATGTTGGCCTGGCGGTAGAGCCCGATCTCGACCTGTCGCTCGAGCGGCAGCGAGCGGTACCACTCGTGGCGGCCGAGGACGTCGGTCGCCGGCAGCACCCACCGGCGGTCGGTCGGGTCCACGGCGTACGCGGGGTCGTCCCACGCGATGTCGAGGAACGCGTCGAAGTGCTGGTGCACCGACGCCTCCGACAGCGTGCGGAGCGTGTCGTCGTACGAGCTGGGGCGCTGGTCCGTCGTCGCGGTCATGCGGCGAGGTTAGTGCGACA
Source organism: Nocardioides sp. Arc9.136 (assembly GCF_030506255.1). Taxonomy (NCBI): domain Bacteria; kingdom Bacillati; phylum Actinomycetota; class Actinomycetes; order Propionibacteriales; family Nocardioidaceae; genus Nocardioides; species Nocardioides sp. Arc9.136. The sequence goes on from NZ_CP113431.1 coordinate 2,562,406, forward strand.
CGACGTCCGATGTAAATAGGTGTGTGCGACGCGTGTCGCGGGTACTCCGGCTGGCTGGTCGCCGGGCCCGCTTGTAACGCGCCGTTCGGTGCTCTGTCGGCATGGTGCAACGGGCGGGTAGTGCTCCGAACAGCGCGTTACAAGGCGCGCGACGCGCCGAGGCCCGCCCCAGGAGCTGGAGCGGGCCTCGGCGAAGAGCAGGCGGCGGTACGCCGCAGGGCGGGTCAGACCTGGGTCCGCCCGGCGACGGCCTCCCGGACACGGGCGATGGCCTCCTCGACCGGCACACCGTTGTCCTGGCGGCCGTCGCGGTAGCGGAAGGAGACCGCACCCGCGGCGAGGTCGTCGTCGCCGGCGATCATCATGAACGGCACCTTCTGCAGCTGGGCGTTGCGGATCTTCTTCTGCATCCGGTCGGTGGAGTCGTCGACCTCCACGCGCAGCCCCTCGGTCCGCATCCTCTTGGCGACGTCCCAGAGGTAGTCCTCGTGGCGCTCGGCGATCGGGATCGCCTGCACCTGGACCGGGGCGAGCCACGGGGGGAAGGCGCCGGCGTAGTGCTCGACCAGCACGCCGAGGAACCGCTCGATCGACCCGAACTTGGCCGAGTGGATCATCACCGGCTCCTGGCGGGTGCCGTCGGCGGCCTGGTACTCCAGCCCGAAGCGGTGCGGCTGGTTGAAGTCGTACTGGATGGTCGACATCTGCCAGGTCCGGCCGATCGCGTCGCGCGCCTGCACCGACACCTTGGGGCCGTAGAACGCCGCGCCGCCCGGGTCGGGGACGAGCTCGAGCCCGGACTGCTCGCAGACGTCGCGCAGCACCGCCGTCGCGACCTCCCACTGCTCGTCGGAGCCGATGAACTTGTCGGGCTTGGAGTCGTCGCGCGTCGACATCTCCAGGTAGAAGTCGTCGAGGCCGAAGTCGCGCAGGAGGCCGAGCACGAAGTCGAGCAGGTGCTTGATCTCGCCGGGCGCCTGCTCGGGGGTGACGTAGGAGTGCGAGTCGTCCTGCGCGAACCCGCGGACCCGGGTCAGTCCGTGCACGACGCCGGACTTCTCGTAGCGGTAGACGTGGCCGAACTCGAAGAGCCGCAGCGGCAGCTCGCGGTAGGAGCGGCCGCGCGAGGAGTAGATGAGGTTGTGCATCGGGCAGTTCATCGCCTTCAGCTGGTACTTCGCGCCTTCGAGCTCCATCGGCGGGAACATCGTGTCGGCGTAGTACGGCAGGTGCCCCGAGGTGTGGAACAGCCCGTCCTTGCTGATGTGCGGCGTGCCGACGTACTCGAAGCCCTCCTCGATGTGCCGGCGGCGGACGTAGTCCTCCATCTCCCGCTTGATCACGCCACCGCGCGGGTGGAAGACCGGCAGGCCGGAGCCGAGCTCGTCGGGGAAGCTGAACAGGTCGAGGTCGCGCCCGAGCTTGCGGTGGTCGCGGCGCTCGGCCTCCTCGAGGCGGTGGAGGTACGCCTCGAGGTCCTCCTTGGAGGGCCAGGCGGTGCCGTACACGCGCTGGAGCTGCTTGTTCTTCTCGTCGCCGCGCCAGTACGCCGCGGCCGTGCGCATCAGCTTGAACGCCGGGATCCGCTTGGTGGTCGGCAGGTGCGGGCCGCGGCACAGGTCGCTCCAGGCGACGTCGCCGTTGCGGCGGATGTTGTCGTAGATCGTCAGCTCGCCCGCGCCGACCTCGACGCTCGCGCCCTCGGCGGCGTCCTCGGACTTCCCGGAGCCCTTCAGCCCGATCAGCTCGATCTTGTACGGCTCGTCGGCCAGCTCGTTGATCGCGTCGGCGTCGGTGGTGACGCGGCGGGAGAACTTCTGGCCCTCCTTGATGATCTTGCGCATCCGCGACTCGATCTTCTCGAGGTCCTCGGGCACGAACGGCGTCTCGACGTCGAAGTCGTAGTAGAAGCCGTCGGTGACCGGCGGGCCGATGCCGAGCTTGGCGTCCGGGAACAGCTCCTGGACGGCCTGCGCCATCACGTGCGCGGTGGAGTGGCGCAGCACGTCGAGGCCGTCGGGGCTGTCGATCGCCACGCCCTCGACCTCGTCGCCGTCGGCGAGCTCGTGGGAGAGGTCGCGCAGCTCCCCGTTGACCCGGGCCGCGATGACCGCGGGGTCCTCGGCGAAGAGCTCCCAGGCCTTGGTGCCCGTCGTGGTCGTCCGGTCCTGGCGCGCATCGGCGTGGACGAGGACGACTCTCATGTCGGACACAGTCTCTCCTGGAGGGTTGAGGTGGTCCCGGCCGTGCGGCCGGACCGCCCGATGCTATCGAGCGCTCCCCCGGCGGCTCGCGCGGATATCGCGCGACCGCAGGCACCTCCCGCGCCGCGGTGCGAGGATCGGGACCGTGACCGACGCGCCCGACGGGCTCCTGCTCGAGACCGACCGTCTGCGGGTCCGGCCCTGGCGCCACGAGGAGGCGCCCCGGCTGCTCGACGTCCTGAGCCGGGTCGAGGTGGTCCGCTGGCTCGGCGACGGGCCGCCGCAGCCGATGCGGGACCTCGCGGAGGCCCACGCCCGGATCGACCGGTACGTCGAGCGGTCGGCCACCCCTCCGCTCGGGATGTGGGCGGTCGAGGTCCGGTCCACGGGCACCGTGGCCGGGACGGTGCTGCTGCTGACGCTGCCGGGCGCCGAGGCCGGCGAGGTCGAGATCGGCTGGCACCTGCACCCCGACTCATGGGGCCGCGGCTACGCCAGCGAGGCAGCGCGGGCCCTGCTCGACCACGCCTTCGCCCACGGGCTGCCCGAGGTGCTCGCGGTGACCGACCTGGACAACGTCCGCTCCCAGGCGGTCATGGCGCGGGTCGGCCTCGCCGACCGCGGGGTGGTGGAGAAGTGGTACGCCGGACCGTCCCGGTTGTACGGAGTCACCGCGGACGAATAGCGCGCCCGGACCGCCTCGTCCGCCCCGTGAGGCTCCGGTCTCATCGAGCCGAGGCGGGCCGGCTCCGCGGTGCTCCGCTCAGCCGATTGACAGCGGAGTCGCGAGCTGGTTGGTCGTGCCGGCCGGGAGCCCGACGACGGCGGGCGTCGTCGATTGCATCTTCACGCCCAGGCGCGTGCCCACGCTGGAGCCGCAGGCGGGGTTGTCGATGGACTCCGAGGCGAACGACACCGCCGGCGCAGCACCCGCGGCGGTGGGGTCCGGGATGCCCAGCGTTCCCGGCGTCCCCAGGTACACCAGCGTCTTGCCGAAGACCGGGATGCCGCTGCTGGAGTTGAGGTACGGCGTGCCGGTGCACCCCGCCCCGGTGTAGTAGGTCTGCGAGGTCGGGATGGTCCCGTCCCAGCGAGCGGTGAGCATGTAGCCGGTCGAGGTCAGGATGGTGAAGGAGCTCCGGTCGGTGGAGAGCACCTCGCCGAGCGTTCGCCCCTGACCGTCGATCACCGCGAACCCGCCGCCCACGCCGGCGGGACCCTGCGGCCCCGCGTCGCCCTTCGGGCCCTGCGGGCCGGTCTCGCCCTTCGGCCCCTGCCCGCCGGCCGCGCCGGTCTCGCCCTTCGGCCCGGCCGGGCCCTGCGCGCCGTCCTCACCGTCGACGCCGTCGACGCCCGGCAGCCCCTGCGGTCCCGTTGCGCCGGTCAGGCCCGTGAGTCCGATCGGTCCGGTGAGCCCGATCGGGCCCTGCGGCCCCGTCTCGCCCTTCTCCCCCGCCGGGCCCGCGACACCGGTCCTGCCCTGCGCGCCGGTGACCCCCGCCGGTCCCGCGGGACCCATCGGGCCGACAGCTCCCGGAGCGCCGTCCTCGCCGTCCACCCCGTCGACGCCGGGCAGGCCGTCCTCGCCCGGCTCGCCCTCCTGGTTCCAGGAGATGCGGCGCTCGCGCTTGGACCAAGCGGCGTTGACGCGGCAAGGCGCGTCGTTGGTCTCGATGCGCAGGTTGCCGGTGGCGACGGCGTAGCAGCCGTCGATGGTCTTCGCGGACGCCTTCTGACCGGTGGTGGCGTAGGCGCCACCGACAGCTGCGGTGAGTGCGACAGCGGCGACCGCGACGCCGGCGGCGCGCGAGCGGTTGATGCGAGAGAACACGAAGGGCCTTTCAGTCAGACGAGTACGACGACCGAGCGTCCCATCCCGAGGAGTGAGCCCGCAGCCGAACGCACGGCGCAGCAGACGGAGACCGTCGTGAAGACGACGGCCCCGGACCTGTACGGTCCGGGGCCGGTCTGGAGGTGGGCGATACTGGGTTCGAACCAGTGACCTCTTCGGTGTGAACGAAGCGCGCTACCACTGCGCCAATCGCCCGTGCTGCACCCTGAGGTGCGGCCGAAACTGTAGCCCATGCCGGGTCGCCGGTCCCAACCGGCCACCGACACCGGCGGACGGGCGTTCGGACGCCTCAGCGGCCGAGGAGCTCCGGTTCGCGCCGGCGCCACACGCGCGCCGCCTCGGCGGTGACCGGGCCGGGAGCCGGGAGCTCGCGGTCGTCCCAGTGCGAGACGGCCTGCACGTCGCGGGTCGTGGAGACCAGGAAGACCTCGGTGGCGCGCTCGACCACGCCGATCGGCTCGTCGACCTCGCGCCCACCGCACCACTCCAGGACGAGGGCCCGGGTCACTCCGGCCAGGCAGCCGCTCGCGAGGGTGGGCGTCCGCAGCTCCCCGTCGACGACGTAGAAGACGTTCGAGCCGGTCCCCTCGCACAGGTGCCCGGCGAGGTTGGCGAACACCGCCTCGGTGGCGCCGCGGCGTCGCGCCTCGGCCAGCGCCACCACGTTCTCGGCGTACGACGTCGTCTTGAGGCCGGCGAGCGCGCCACGCTCGTTGCGGGGCCACGGGACGGTGGCGACCCGGGTGGTCGGCGCGGCGGGTCCCATGGCGTCGGCCACCACGACCAAGGTGGGGTCGGCGTCGCCGCGGCCGGACCCGAGCGGGGCCGGTCCGCCGGTGAAGGTGATGCGGAGCCTGCCGAGCGGGAGGTGCTCGGCGGCGAGGACCGCGTCGACCCCGCGGCGCACGGCGTCGACGTCGACGGGCGGCAGCCCGAGGCCCGCTGCGCTCCGCTCGAGCCGCTCCAGGTGTCGGTCCAGGGCGAACGCGCGACCGTCGACGACCTTCACCGCCTCGAACACCCCGTCGCCCACGGTGAAACCGTGGTCGGTCACCGGCACGGCCGGGGCAGTCGCGTCGGGGAGCAGGTGGCCGTCCATCCAGGCGTGCATGCAGCCACTCTAAGGAGGCCTCGTGGGCCCGTGGGGGCCTCCGAACGCCTGCGCGAAACGCCGGGGGGACCCCGATTTTGCGGCCCCCTGGCATTCGGCTAATGTTCTTCTCGCACGCCGGCCCCGGCCGGAAGCAAGCGGACGTAGCTCAGTTGGTAGAGCGCAACCTTGCCAAGGTTGAGGTCGCGAGTTCGAGCCTCGTCGTCCGCTCGCAAGGTCTTTCCACCGGGTCCTTCCATGGAAGGACCCGCATGGTGGGTTGGCCGAGAGGCGAGGCAACGGACTGCAAATCCGTCTACACGGGTTCAAATCCCGTACCCACCTCCACAACTCCATACTTGGGCGATTGGCGCAGTGGTAGCGCGCTTCCTTGACACGGAAGAGGTCACTGGTTCAAACCCAGTATCGCCCACCAGTCCCGAACCCCCTGGCCCCCGGCCAGGGGGTTCGCTGGTTCTCCGGCCCTCCCCCTGGCCGGGGCCGAGCAGACGCGACCGGTCAGCCGGTGGTGCGTCGCATGGGGACCGCCCACCGCACGGTGGTGCCACGCCCGGGCGAGGAGGAGACCTCGCAGGAGCCGCCGAGCTCCTCGGCCCGCTGGCGCAGGTTGCGCAGGCCGCTCTCGCGCGTGTCGGCGGGCAGGCCACGGCCGTCGTCGGCGACGGTCAGCACGACCTCCCGCCCGGCCCGGACGTGCACCTCGACCGAGCGGGCGTCGGCGTGTCGGCTGGCGTTCGACAGCGCCTCCCCCAGGACGGCGAGCAGGTGCGGGGCGACCTCGGCCGGCACGAGCGTGCGGACCGGGCCCTCGAAGCTCAGCGCCGGGCGGAACTTCAGGGTCTGCGCGGCCCGGTCGACCAGGCGCGTCACCTCGGTCTGCAGGTCGGCGCGGGCATCGGTCGACCCGAGGGCGAAGATCGAGCGGCGGATGTCCTTGATGGTGGCGTCGAGCTCGTCGACCGCCTCCTCGAGCCGGGCCGCCAGCTCGGGCTGCTGCAGCTGGCGCGCCGTCCCCTGCAGGCCGAGCCCGACGGCGAAGAGCCGCTGGATGACCAGGTCGTGCAGGTCGCGGCCGATCCGGTCGCGGTCCTCGAAGACCACCAGGCGCTGCTGGTCCGCGCGGGCGGCGGCGACCTGGAGGGCGAGGGCCGCCTGCTCGGCGAAGGCCGTGGGGGCAGCCAGGTCGAGCTCGCGGTGCAGGTGGGCGCGCTCCGGTGACCACGCCAGGACGAGGACGCCGTGGACCTCCTCACTCGCACGGACCGGCACCGTCACCGCCGGACCCAGCTCGAGCCACCCCGCACCGGTGAACCCCGCCTCGCCCACGTCCGGCACCGACGACGCCGCGTCGGCCGGCGGGTGCGCCGCGGCACGGGCGGGCACGGTGGGGCTCGGGACGTCGGGTGCCCGGCCCGAGGCCGCGACCACCACCGGGGCGTCCTCCGGTCCCGCGACCACCCAGACCAGGTCCGCGTCGGCGGCCTCGCGGGCCAGCGCGGCCACCGCACGCAGGGCGTCGGACTCCACCTCGTCGGCCGGCACGCCGTGCGGGTCGGCGCCGGCGAGGAGGCCGGTGACCTCCGCGGTGGCGGCCAGCCAGCGCTGCCGCACCGCGGCCTCGTGGTAGAGCCGGGCGTTCTCGATCGCGACACCCGCGGCGGCCGCGAGGGCGACGACCACCTCCTCGTCGGTGGCGGTGAAGTCGACCCCGCCCTCCTTCTCGGTCAGGTAGAGGTTGCCGAAGACGCGGTCCCGGATCCGGACCGGGACACCGAGGAACGAGCTCATCGGGGGGTGCCCGGGCGGGAAGCCGTACGACGCCGGGTGGGCCGCGATGTCGTGCAGCCGCAGCGGCTCGGGACGGTCGATGATCAGGCCGAGGATGCCGTGGCCGCGTGGGAGGTCGCCGATGACGTGGACGACCTCGGTCTCCATGCCGTGGTGCACGAAGGTGCTCAGCGGGCGGTTCGGCCCGCCCCCGATGACGCCCAGCGCGGCGTACTGCGCCCCGACCAGACGGCTCGCGACCTCGACGATCCGCGACAGCACGCCGTCGAGGGAGAGGTCGGCCGCCATCGTGACGACCGCGTCGAGCAGCAGCCGCAACCGGTCCTGCTCGTCGATCGCGCCGCGCACCCGGTCCAGCACCTCTCGCAGCAGGTCGTCGAACGCCGCGGAACCGAGGTCGGAGGGATCGCGGTCCACGGTCATGGCCGCACCGTACCGCTGCTGCCGCCGCTGCTACCGCCGCTGCTTGGTGGCGTAGATCGCCGCCTGCGTGCGGCTCTCGAGCCCGAGCTTGGCCAGCAGCGAGGAGACGTAGTTCTTCACCGTCTTCTCGGCGAGGAACATCCGCTCGCCGATCTGGCGGTTGGTCAGCCCCTCGGCGATGAGGGCGAGGATCTTCTGCTCCTGCCCGGTCAGCCCGTCGTGGCCCTCGTCGGTGGGCGGGCCGGAGCGCAGCCGGTCGAGCACCTGCGCGGTCACCGCCGGGTCCAGCATCGACTTGCCCTCCGCGACGCGGCGGACGGTCTCGAGCAGGTCCGCGCCGCGCACCTGCTTGAGGACGTAGCCGGCCGCGCCGGCCATGATCGCGGCGAAGAGCGCGTCGTCGTCGTCGTACGAGGTCAGCACGAGCGCGCGGATGGAGGGGTCGACCGAGCGGACCTCCCGGCACACGTCGATGCCCGACCCGTCCGGGAGCCGGCCGTCGAGGATGGCGACGTCCGGGCGCAGCGCCGGGATCCGCCGGGTGGCCTCCTCGGCCAGGCCGGACTCCCCCACCACCTCGATGTCGCCCTCGCTCTCGAGCAGCTCGCGGATGCCGCGGCGGACGATCTCGTGGTCGTCGAGCAGGTACACCCGGATCTTCGTGGAGGTCTCCTCGGCCATGGACCGAACCTAACGCCAACAGGCCGGGTCGGCGCCGCCCACGGGCTCTTGGGCCCCGGACGTCGGGACCTTGGTCCCTGCCCCCGCGCCTCCGCAGCGCGCACGCTGGTGGGACCGCCCGTCGTCGAGGAGCCCATCCATGCCGTCCGTCACCCGCAGCGAGCTCGCCGCCCTGGTCGGCGTCGCCTGCCGGGCGCCGAGCGTCCACAACACCCAGCCGTGGCTGTGGCGGGTGGCGGTCGACGGCACGGACGGGCCCTGCACCGTCGAGCTGTACGCCGACCCCTCGCGCCGGCTCGCCGCGGCGGACCCGACCGGCCGCGAGCTCCTCCTCAGCTGCGGCGCCGCGCTGCACCACCTCCGGGTCGGCGCGGCCGCGCACGGGCTCACCGCCGAGGTCGACCGGCTCCCCGACGTACGCCGCCCCGAGCTGCTGGCGCGTGTCTCGCTGTCGCCGGGCGAGGTTCCGCCGACCGCGGCCGCCGACCTCGCGGCGATCGCGACGCGGGTCACCGACCGGCGGCGGTTCACGTCCTGGCCGGTCCCCGCGTCGCGGCTGGAGCACCTGGCAGCGACCGGGGCGCGCGAGGGCGCGGCCGTCGTGCCCCTCGTCGACCTGGCCCGCCGGCACCGGGCCGACCTGCTGCTCTCCCGCGCGCGCGAGCGCCAGGCCGCCGACAGCCGGCTGCGCGAGGAGCAGCGGCTCTGGGTCGACCACGGTGTCCGCGACGGGGTGCCCTCCGGGCTGGTTCCGGCTGGGGCCGGGAGCAGGTTCGAGGCCGGGCCGGTCCCCGACCGGACCGAGCACGACGTCGAGCACTCCGACGGCGTGCTGCTGCTCGCCACGGTGGACGACGGTCCGCTGGAGCGCCTGCGCACCGGCGAGGCGCTCAGCGCCCTGTGGCTGCGCGCCACCACCGAGCGGCTCTCGGTGGTGCCGCTGAGCCAGGTCGTCGAGGTCGAGGAGACCCGCAACGCGCTGCGCCACGAGGTGCTCGACGGGACGCTGCACCCGCAGCTGCTCGTCCGGATCGGGTGGCAGGAGATCGCGCGGAGCACGCTGCCGCGCACCCCGCGCCGCGACCTCGACGACGTCCTGCTCGGCTGATCCGGCCCGGGCGACGGGGCCGCGGGCCCGAGGGCCCGCGGGCCTCGGGACCAAGGTCCCGCGGGCTCGGGACCGCCGACCGTGACGGCCGGCCCGCCCTGGTTCCTAGCGTGGTGCACGCCGGAGGACCGGCGTCGGAACCACCCAGGAAGAGGGACCGTGGACCCGCTCGACATCGCCCGGTGGCAGTTCGCCATCACGACCGTCTACCACTTCATGTTCGTGCCGATCAGCATCGGTCTCTCGGCCATGGTGGCCGGCTACCAGCTCACCTGGTTGCGGACGGGCAACACCCAGTGGCTGCGGCTGACCCGCTTCTTCGGGAAGCTCTTCCTCATCAACTTCGCCATCGGCGTGGTCACCGGCATCGTCCAGGAGTTCCAGTTCGGCATGAACTGGAGCGACTACAGCCGCTTCGTGGGCGACGTCTTCGGAGCCCCGCTGGCCATCGAAGGCCTGCTCGCGTTCTTCCTCGAGTCGACCTTCCTCGGCCTGTGGATCTTCGGCTGGGACCGGCTGCCGGCCCGGCTGCACAACGGGTGCATGTGGCTGGTCCACCTCGGCACGCTGTTCTCGGCCTACTTCATCCTGGCCGCGAACTCCTGGATGCAGCACCCGGTCGGCTACGACTACAACCCCGAGACCGGGCGCGCGGAGATGACCGACTTCGCCGCGGTGATGTTCAACAAGGTCCAGCTCGTGACCTTCCCGCACGTGGTGCTGGCGGCGTACATGACCGCCGCCGCGTTCGTGGTCGGCATCGCCTTCTGGCACCTGCGCCGCCACCAGGCCGTCGACGCCACCAGCGAGGAGTCGGGGATGTGGCGCAAGGCCACCCGCACCGGCGCCTGGATGGTGCTGGTGACCGGCCTCGCCGTGGCCATCGTCGGTGACGTGCAGGGCAAGGTGATGACCGAGGTGCAGCCGATGAAGATGGCGGCCGCCGAGGCGCTCTACGAGACCGAGCAGCCCGCGTCGTTCTCGGCGCTCACGATCGGCACGCCCGACGGCGAGCACGAGAAGTTCTCCATCACGGTCCCCCACCTGCTCTCCTACCTGGCCACCGGCACCTGGGACGGGGAGGTCCAGGGCATCCGCGACCTCCGCGAGACCTACCGCGAGACCTACGGCCAGGACCCCGGCGCGGCGTACTACTCCGCGGGCGACTACACCCCCAACATCCCGACGACGTACTGGACCTTCCGGTTCATGATCGGCCTGGGGCTGCTCGCCATGGGCGTCGCGACCTGGTTGCTGTGGGCGACCCGCAAGGGACGGGCCCCGGCCGGCCGGCTGCTGTACGTCGCCGTCGTGCTGCTCCCCTTCATGCCGCTGTTCGCCAACTCGATGGGCTGGATCTTCACCGAGATCGGTCGCCAGCCCTGGGCCGTCTTCGGCCTGATGACGACCGCCTCGGCCGTCTCCCCCGGCGTCAGCGCCACCGAGATGCTCATCTCGCTGGTCACCCTCACCGCGGTGTACGGCGTCCTGGCCGTCGTGGAGATCCGGCTGCTGCTCACCTACATCCGCAAGGGCGCCGACCCGGTGACCGAGGCCGACCTGCCGTCGGTCCGCACCGACGACGACGCCGACAAGCCCTTCGCCTTCGCCTACTGAGCCTGGAGACCGCACACACCATGGAACTCACCACCGTCTGGTTCGCGCTCATCGCGATCCTGTGGATGGGCTACTTCGCCCTCGAGGGCTTCGACTTCGGCGTCGGCATGCTCCTGCCCGTCCTCGGCCGCGACGACCGTCGTCGCCGGGTCCTGATCAACACCATCGGCCCGGTCTGGGACGGCAACGAGGTCTGGCTGCTCGTCGCCGGCGGCGCGACCTTCGCCGCCTTCCCCGAGTGGTACGCCACCCTGTTCAGCGGCTTCTACCTGCCGCTGCTGCTGATCCTCGTCGCCCTGATCGTCCGGGGCCTGGCCTTCGAGTACCGCCACAAGCGCGACGACACCGCCTGGAAGGGCCGCTGGGACGCCGCGATCATCGTCGGCTCGGTCATGCCGGCCTTCCTGTGGGGCGTGGCCTTCGCCAACATCCTGCGCGGGGTGGCGATCGACGCCGACCTGGAGTACGTCGGCGGGTTCTTCGAGCTGCTCAACCCCTACGCGCTGCTCGGCGGCGCGATGACGCTGCTGCTCTTCCTCACCCACGGGGCGGTCTTCGTCTCCCTGAAGACCGACGGCCCGATCCGCCTGGAGGCGCGGGCGCTCGCCGCCCGGACCGGCGTCGCGGCCGCCGCGGTCACGGTCGCGTTCCTGGCCTGGACCCAGCTCGAGACGGGCACCGGCGCCTCGCTCGTGGCCTTCGGCGCCGCCGCCGTCGCGCTGGTCGCCGGCCTGGTGGCGCTGGGCGCGGCCCGCGAGGGCTGGGCCTTCGTCGGCACCTTCGTCGCCATCGCGCTCGGCGTGGCCGGGCTGTTCCTGGCGCTCTTCCCCGACGTGATGCCCACGACGCTGGCCGACGGCACGAGCCTGACGACCACGAACGCCGCGGCGACGGCGTACACGCTCAAGATCATGACGGTGGTCGCCGCGATCTTCACGCCGCTGGTCCTGCTCTACCAGGCCTGGACCTACTGGGTCTTCCGGAAGCGGATCTCCGAGCACCACATCCCCGAGCCGGTCCTCGCCGGGCAGGGCTCGTGAGGCCCAGCGACCCGCGCCTGCGCCGCCAGCTGGCCCCCGCCCGGGGGCCGCTGGGCGGCGTGCTGGCCGCGGGCCTGCTCGGTGCGGTGCTGGTGGTCGCCCAGGCCTGGACGGTGACCGGCCTCGTCGTTGCCGTCGTGCGCCAGGAGCCGCTGCAGGGCTGGGCGCTCGCCGTCGCCGCCGTCCTCGGTCTCCGCGCGCTCACCGGATGGACCGGCGACGTGCTCGCTGCCCGCGCCGCGGCGCACGTGGGCACCCACCTGCGCCGCCAGGTGGTCGGCGCCCTCCCGCGGCGCGGCACCGCCGAGCCCGGCGACGCCGTCCTGCTCACCCGCGGGGTCTCGGCCGCCGAGCCGTACCTCACCCGCTACCTGCCGGCCGTCGTCCTCGCCGGCGTCCTGCCCCTGCTCACCCTGGCCGTCATCGCCACCCAGGACCTGCTCTCCGCCGTCATCGTCGGCGCCACCCTGCCGCTCGTGCCGGTCTTCGGCGCTCTCGTCGGCCTGGCCACCCGCGACAAGGCCGAGGAGCAGTGGCGAGCCATGTCCACGCTCTCGGGCCACTTCCTCGACGTGGTCCGCGGGCTGCCGACGCTGGTCGCCTACCGCCGGGCCCGCGCCCAGTCGCGCACCATCGGCGCCGTCACCGACCGGTACCGCCGGGCCTCCCTCGGCACCCTCCGCCTCGCCTTCGCGTCCTCGGCGGTGCTCGAGCTGGTCGCCACCCTCTCGGTCGCCCTGGTCGCCGTCACCGTCGGCGTCCGCCTCGCCGAGGGCGGGCTGGACCTGCCCACCGCGCTGCTCGTCCTGCTCCTCGCCCCCGAGGCGTACTGGCCGCTGCGCCGGGTCGGTGCGGAGTTCCACGCCGCCGCCGAGGGCGTCGCGACGTTCGAGGCGGTCGACGCGCTGGTCTCCGCCGCTCCCCCGGTCGAGCAGGCCGGCCGGCTCGCGCAGGCCGGGCAACCGGGCACCGGGGACCTGGAGCTGGTCGACCTCACCGTGACCCACGCCGGCCGGGGCGCGCCGACGGTCTCCGCGCTCAGCGCGACGCTCCCCGCCCGCGGCGTCACGGTCGTCACCGGCCCCTCGGGCTGCGGCAAGTCCACGCTGCTCGCCACCCTCGCCGGCCTGCTGGCGCGCGACTCCGGGGCCGTCTCGGCCGGCGGCCGGCCCGTCGGCGGCCGTGCCTGGCAGGAGCGGGTCGCCTGGCTGCCCCAGCGGCCGGTGTTCGTGGCCGGCTCGCTCGCCGACAACCTCCGTCTCGGCACGCCGGAGGCCAGCGACGACCAGCTGTGGTCGGCCCTGCGCCGGGTCGCGCTCGCCGAGCGCGTGCTCGCGCTGCCCGAGGGCCTGGACACCCCGCTCGGGGAGGACGGGCTGACGCTGTCCGCCGGCGAGCGCGCCCGCCTCGCCCTCGCGCGCGTCGTGGTCGCGGACCGGGCCTGGGTGCTGCTCGACGAGCCCACCGCCCACCTCGACGACCTCACCGAGCAGGTCATCGTCGACACCGTCGCCGAGCTGGGCCGCACCAGCGGGGTCGTCGTCGTCGCCCACCGGCCCGCGCTCCTCGCGGTCGCCGACCGCCGGCTGGAGATGGCCGAGCCTGCGCGGCCCGCCGAGGTGGCGCACCGGACGGGCCGGGACAGCGCCCACGCGTGGAGCGCCCAGCCGGTGGGCAGCCCCGCCGAGCCCGCCCCGGTCGGCAGCCTCTGGCCGGCCACGGTCGTCGGCGCCCTGGCCTCGGCCTCCGGCGTCGCGCTGACCGCCACCGCGGGCTGGCTGATCGTCCAGGCCTCGACGCACCCGGCCGTGCTCACCCTCATGGTCGCGGTCGTCGGGGTGCGGGCCTTCGGCCTGGCCCGGCCGGTGCTGCGGTACGCCGAGCGGTTGCGGTCCCACGACGTCGCGCTGCGGCTGCTGGCCCGCCGCCGGGTCGAGGTGTACGACGCCCTCGTGCCGCTGACGCCCGGCCGGCTGGGCCGACGCCGCGGCGACCTGCTCGCCTCGGTCGTCGACGACGTCGACGGGGTGGTCGACGCCGAGCTGCGCGTGCGGATGCCAGTGCGGCAGGCCGCCCTCGTCGTGCTGCTGGCTGGTGCGGTCGCGACCTGGCTGGCCCCCGCGGCCGGCCTCGTCGTCACGGCCGTCGCGGCACTGGCCGGCAGCGCCGCCTTCCTCCTCGCCCGGCTCGGCGCCGACGGCGCGGAGCGCGCGGCGGTCGTCCACCGCGCCGCCCTGTCCGAGGCCGCCGTCGAGGTCACCTCGGTGCTGCCCGACCTGGTCATGTGGCAGGCGGGCGACCGCGCCGCCGACCGGGTCGCGGCGCTCAGCGACCGGCTCGGCCGCTCGACCGTCCGCTCGGGCGCCTGGACCGGCGCCGCCCGTGCGCTCGTGCTCGCCACGACCGGCGGCGCCCTCGCGCTCACCGCCGTCGTCGCGGCCGACGCGGTGGGGGCAGGCAGGCTCTCGGGCCCGATGGCGGCCCTGCTCGTCCTCCTGCCCCTGGCGCTCGCCGACGTCCTGCTCCCGCTGGCCGACGCCGGCGCGCTGTCGTCGCGGACGGCGGCCGCGGCGGCGCGGCTGCACGAGCTCGAGCACCGGGAGCCGGCCGTCCGGGCCACCCCGGCGTCCGCCGAGCCCGACGGGCACCGCGTCGAGGCCGACGGCCTCGGCGGCGGCTGGGACGACGCGCGGTCCGGCCTGCGCGGGGTCTCCCTCGACCTGGCCCCGGGCTCCCGGGTCGGCGTGGTCGGCCCCTCGGGCTCGGGCAAGAGCACCCTGGCCGCGCTGCTGCTGCGCTACCTCGACCCGGCCGCGGGCGAGGTCCGGCTCGGCGGCGCGCGCACCACCGACGTCGCGCCCGACCAGGTACGACGCCTGGTCGGCCTGGTCGACGACGACCCGCACGTCTTCGCCAGCACGCTGGTGGAGAACGTCCGCCTGGCGCGGCCCGGTGCCGACGACGCGGAGGTGGAGGACGCCCTGCGGCGGGCCCGGCTCGGCAGCTGGCTGGACGCACTGCCGGACGGCCTCGACACGTGGCTGGGCGAGGGGCACGCCCAGGTCTCCGGCGGCGAGCGGGCGCGGATCGCCGTGGCCCGGTCCCTCCTGGCCGCGCACCCCGTGCTGGTCCTCGACGAGCCGACCGCCCACCTCGACCACGCCACCGCGACCGAGCTGGCGACCGAGCTGCTGACCGGCCCCCGGGACCGCAGCCTGGTGTGGATCACCCACGACGGCAGCGGGCTCGACCTCGTCGACGCCGTCGTCGACCTCGGCGCCCGGACGCGAGGGACCGCCGGTCAGGAGAGCCGGCGGTAGTCCCTGCTCGGCGACCGGGTCCAACCCGGTCCCGAGGCGGCGCCCGGTCAGCTCCCACCAGAGCGGCCGGACCACGACCGTCCGCTCACCCGGCCCCCAGGTCCGCGGCTGTCGGCTGGCCTCCATCGCGGCCACCGCTACGGGGTCGGCCAGCTCGTCGAGCGGTCCGCGGGCGAGCACGCTCCACCCGCGCTGGTCCTCGTGGTCGATCCCGTCGACCTCGAAGGCGACCGGCACCCCCGGCTGGTCGTGCACCAGCCGGGCCGGCGCGGAGGTCGGCAGGGTCCGCTCGAGCAGGGTGCGGCAGTCCCGGAGGTCCAGCACGGTCTCCGACCTCATGGCCCCGGATGAGGCAGCATCCACCAGGCGCACGTGGACCCGTCCGCGGGTCTTTGGTCCCGCCCGGTTCGGGCCGTCCGCCCATGGGAGGGCCGCGCTCGCCGCGGGAGCGTGGAGGCATGACAGCAACCACCGACAGCCAGGTCCCCGCCGGCAGCGTCGTCGTCGGCGTCGATGGCTCCACCCACGCCGCCGACGCGGTCGCCTGGGCCGCCGAGCAGGCCGCCCTCGAGGGACGGCGGCTCGTCCTGCTGCACGCCGCCGACGCGGTGAGCGCCACGGCCAGCCTGTGGATGGCCTCGATGGCCGTCGACCCGGGCCAGGTCCGCCACGACATCGAGGGCGCCGGCCGCGAGGTGCTGGCCGAGGCGGCCGCGGGCGTCCGCGAGGCCCGGCCCGGTCTGGAGGTGGTCGAGCTCCTGCAGCTCGTCGACCCCCGCCAGGCCCTCCTCGACGCCTCCACCGCCGCCGCCGTGGTCGTCGTCGGCTCACACGGCCGCGGTCCGGTCAGCAGCCTCCTCCTCGGCTCGGTCGGCGTCGCCGTGGCCCGGCACGCGACGAGCCCCGTCGTGGTCGTCCGCCCGACCGCGCGGGGCGTCGCCCGACGCGGCGTCGTGGTGGGCGTCGACGGCACAGCCGGCTCGCTGCCGGCGCTCGAGGCGGCGTACCGCCAGGCGTCCGAGCGCCGGCTGCCGCTCACCGTGGTGCACTGCTTCTGGGACGTCGTCGCGGCGACCGGTCCCGCGGAGGTGCTCGCGCCCACCGCTGCGGACGTCGAGGAGATCCGTCTCCTCGTCGGGGAGAGCATCAGCGGGATGGCCGAGGAGTTCCCGGACGTCCCGGTCACCGTCGAGCTCGCCCGCGGGCTCGCCGAGGAGGTGCTCGGCCGCGGCTCCGCCGTCCACGACCTGGTCGTCGTCGGTCGCCAGCAGCACGGGCCCGTCAGCGCCCTCCTGCGCGGTTCGGTCAGCACCGCCATCCTCGAGCGCGCCGCCTGCCCCGTCCTCGTCGTCCCCGGCGCGGATTGACCCGCTCCAACCGCCGCACCACCGACCGACCCACCACCCCGGCTCCCCAAGGAGGTCACGACATGACCACGATCGCCCGCTCCCACGCCCACCGCCCCGACGTCGCGCCGCAGCAGGAGGGTCAGGTCGTCACGCCCTTCGCCCGACGCGCCCTGGCCGTCACGCGGATCGGCTTCGGCCTCACCTTCCTGTGGGCCTTCCTCGACAAGCTCCTGGCGCTCGGCTTCTCCACCGGCCGCGACGAGACCGGGGCCGTGGACCGCCTCGGCGACGCCGCCTGGGTCAATGGCGGCAGCCCCACCGAGGGATTCCTGACCTTCGGCGCCGACGGCCCCTTCCAGGGCCTCTACCACGACATCGCCGGCGCCTGGTGGGCCGACACCCTGTTCATGGTCGGCCTCGCCGGCATCGGCCTCGCGCTCACCCTCGGCATCGGGATGCGCCTCGCGACCGCCGCCGGCGCCCTGCTCTACGTCCTGATGTGGACCGTGGTCCTGCCCCCGGAGAACAACCCGGTCCTCGACGACCACCTGCTCGGCGCCGCCACCCTGGTCGCCCTCGGGGCACTCGGCGCCGGCGACACCTGGGGCTTCGGGAGGGCCTGGGCCCGCACGTCGCTGGTCCGGCGGTTCCCCGTCCTCCGCTGACGCCGCGGCACGCCCTCGAGGAGCCCTCGGACCGCACCGGTCCGGGGGCTCAGCCGCGCACGACCGCCGGCGGCTCGACCAGCGGGACGACGGACACGCGCTCGCTGGCGTCGTGCCACTCGCGGTGGAAGTGCATCAGGGCGCGGGGCACCAACGCCCAGCACACCTCACAGGTCATGTTCTCTCGTCCCCCCGGCATGTCCTCCAGGGTAGGTGGGCGACGGCGCCGACACCCGCGGACACGAGCCGGCGCGACGGCCGTCACTCCGCACTGGTCCGGACCAGCGGCCGCACACGGCACGGGCCGGTGACCTCCCACGCTCAGCAGGCGGCCACCGGCCCGTCGCGAGCCCTCCGAGCGGTCCAGACCGGTCGGAGGCCTCCGGGGTCCGCGTCACTCGTCCTGCGGGATCTCCTTGGCCTCGAAGTCCGAGGGCTCGTCGGCGATCATGTAGTTGGGGTCCGCCTCGATCGCCGCGACCGTGCGGCGCAGCCAGTCCTCGTCGGCGGTCTCGATCTCGCGCTCCGCGAGCTGCTCGCGCAGGTAGCCGACCAGGTCGTCGCTCTGACCGGCGTCCTTGGCGATCGACGTCGCATCGACGGCGGCCTGGAGGTCGGAGTTGTAGATGGCCATGCGTGTCGTACCTCTTCCTTGCAGGGGCGGGGGCGCGCACTCAGCGCCGGCGCAGCACCGTCACGCCGGCCCACACCACGGGGCAGCCCCACGACCAGCACGACGATCTCCAGCCTACCGACACCGAACACGTCGGAGCGGTGCCCGCGCGACCCACCTGGGAAACACCGGGCCGGCCGGCGCCGCTGCCCGGTGGAGGTGGGGACCGACCCGGGGGCAGCGGCGTCCCCGGGTCGGCCCACCCCCACGATGACGTGGACGTGGTCGGAGGACCAGGCCCGCGCGCGGAGCAGCACCGGGGAGCAGCAGCCGCGTCCCCTCCGTTCCGTGGTCGGAGGGGGCTCGGGTCCTGCTGCGACGGCGCCGCGTGGGGGAACCGCGTGCCGCCCGTCCCCGAGGACGCACGGCCAGCTGCCGGTGCAACGAGGACCGACGCCGAGGGCTACGACTCCCGGCCGGGACGTCGGCGAACCGGGCCGGTGGTCTGGACAGTCACGGGTCTCCCGGGGCGCCGCTCACGTGACGGCGGCGCCCCGGGACCCGCAGCCCCGCCCTCCCCATGCCTGCGGGGCAGCACCGTCCATCGTGCCCGGCCGGGTCGGCGCCGCCCACGGCCCGCCGGCCGGACCGGCATGGCCCGGACGGGCCATCCGACCCCGGTCGTCCGGTCCGCCCCGGCGAACGGGGGGACACGGACCCGGGGCGCGCGCTACCGTCGTCGGTGTCGAGCCGCTGGTGACCCGAGACTCCAGCGGCTCGACACTTCTCCTCGGCGCCGCTCGCGTCCTCAGACGCCCCACCGGTCCCGACGCAGCGCTCACAGCGGCGTCAGCTGCGCCGCCGGCAGCCACTCCTCGACCAGGCCCCACACGCCTGGCCGCAGCAGCGCGCCGTACACGACCCGCCCCTCCCAGCCGGACGGCGTCTGGCGCCACTCGACGAGCAGGCCCGGCCGACGCGCTCCCCCGCCCGACCCGTCGGCCACCCAGCAGTGGCGCGACGGAGTGGACATGGGCCGATGATAGGCCAGGATCGAACACGCGTTCGAACGGGCCGTCGGCCCGACGACGCTCAGTCGGCGTCGGCGACGTCCTCGTTGTGCGTGCCCGGCCGCGGCGCCCACGGCAGCTCCTTGGCGGGGCGCACGACGATGAGCCGGTCACCACGGGCGAGCAGGGTGACGACCGGGTCGAAGTACCGGTAGACCTTCTCGTCGCGGACCACCGCGATGACCTGGTCCGGCAGCGTCTGCGGCTGCTTGCCGACCTCGGTGACGAGCAGCTCCCGCTCGGCGACCTCGAGGCCCTCGCCGTAGGACAGCAGGTCCTCCATCACGGTGCCGAGCGGCGGCGACAGCGTGGAGAGCCCGAGCAGCCGGCCCACCGCGTCGGAGGAGGTGATCACCGAGTTGGCGCCGGACTGCTTCATCAGCGGCGCGTTCTCCTGCTCGCGCGCCGCGGCGACGATCCATGCGGTGGGGTTGAGCTGGCGGACGGTGAGGGTCGCGAGCACGTTGGAGTCGTCGCGGTCGGTGGTGATGATGACCTGGTCGGCCTCGATGACGCCGGCGCGGCGCAGCACCTCCCGCCTCGTCGCGTCGCCGGTGACGACCGCGAGGCCGTCGGCGTGCGCCTCCTGCAGCGCCAGCGGGCTGGGGTCGACGATGACGACCGACTCGCGCGCGAGCCCGTTGT
Organism: Nocardioides sp. Arc9.136; assembly: GCF_030506255.1. Taxonomy (NCBI): domain Bacteria; kingdom Bacillati; phylum Actinomycetota; class Actinomycetes; order Propionibacteriales; family Nocardioidaceae; genus Nocardioides; species Nocardioides sp. Arc9.136. The sequence goes on from NZ_CP113431.1 coordinate 2,581,892, forward strand.
TGACGAGCGTCTCGACCGCGCTGCGGCCCTTGGTGCCGTAGCCGACGACGACGACGTGGTGGTCCATGTTCTTCCTCCAACGGGCGACGCGGAACATCTCGCGGCCCTGCGAGGCGAGGACCTCGAGGGTGGTGCCGATCAGCAGCACCAGGAACGCGATGCGTGCGGGGGTGATGACGAAGGCGTTGACCAGCCGTGCCGCGTCGGTGACGGGCGCGATGTCGCCGTACCCGGTCGTCGACAGCGTGACGGTCGTGTAGTAGATCGCGTCGATCAGGCTGATCGTGTTCGTCGGGTCGTTGCCGTCGCGGTAGCCCTCGCGGTCGAGGTAGACCAGCAGCACCGTCCCGACGAGGATCGCCAGGGCGGCGAGCAACCGGCGGCCGAGCTCCCACCACGGCGAGCGCGCGCGCTCCGGCAGCGAGACCAGGCCGCGCCCGCCCGGGGCGAGGGGCTGCCCGGAGGTCGGGTCGACGTCGCTGGGCACGCGAGGAACCTACCGGTCCCGCGCACCCAGGTGACGCAGGCGGGTCATCAGCTCCAGCCGCGCACGGGTCGTCGACTTCTGGGGGAACACGGTGTCGAACGCCGCGTTGACCGCGGCGCCGATCAGGACGGCGATCGCGACGATGTAGAGCCACAGCAGCACCGCGATCGGGGCGGCGAGCGGACCGTAGATCGACTTGGAGTCCGCGGCGGTCACCGTGAGCACCCACCGCAGCACGTAGGAACCCAGGATCCAGGCCACGAGCGAGAACGTCGCGCCGGGCAGGTTGAAGCTCCAGTTCGTCCGCACCGGCACCGACACGTGGTAGAGCGTGGCGAGGAAGCAGATGCACACGATCGAGACCGCGGGCCAGTAGAACGACAGCAGGAAGTCCAGGGACTCCGGCAGGGCGTCGCGCACCAGCGACGGGCCGGCGACCATGAGCGGGATCGAGAAGACGCCCGTGACCAGCGCCAGCACGTAGAGCACGAACGACAGGGCGCGGGTCTTGATGATCCCGCGGTGCCCGCCGAGCCCGTGCATGATCGTGATGGTGTCGACGAAGACGTTGAGGGCGCGGGACCCCGACCACAGCGCCAGCACGAAGCCGAGCGAGATCACGTCGAACCGGCCGCCGCGCAGCACGTCGTTCATCGTCGGCACGATCACCCCGTCGACGGCCCGCTCGGTGAGCAGGCGGGAGGACAGGTCGACGACCGCCTGCCGCACGTCCTCGACCTGCGCCGGGCTGAACCGGTCGGTCACGTAGCCGATCGCTCCCGCCATCGCGAAGATCAGGGGCGGCACCGACAGCACGGCGAAGAACGCACCCTCCGCCGCCAGCCCGGTGACCCGGTAGCGCATGCACGAGCCCACCGTCGCGACCACGAGGCGCCAGATCGTGTGCCCCATGCGCGCCAGCCAGCCGACCACGCGGTCCCGGACACCCGGCTCCGCCCGGCCCTCCCGCCGCCCCGCCGTCCGGGGCCCGGTCGCCGGGTCCATGGTCCTACGGTATCCGCATGCGCACCGAGATCCGGGTCACCACGAACCAGGCGCCGCCACTGGTGGGTCACAACGTCGTCACGGCCGACCGGGCACTGTCCGAGGCGGTCCTCCGCCACGGTTCGCAGGAGGTCCTCGACGACCTGGTCGAGCTGGGTGCGCAGGCCGGCTCGGCCGAGGCCCGCGAGCACGGGCAGCTCGCCAACGAGCACCACCCGCGGCTCACGCCGTACGACCGCTTCGGCAACCGGATCGACGAGGTCGTCTTCCACCCGTCCTGGCACTGGCTGATGGAGCGGGCCGTCGGTCATGGGCTCGCCGCGGCCCCCTGGGAGCAGCAGGAGGCCGGCGCGCCGCACGCCCACCTGCGGCGCGCGGCCGGCTTCATGGCGTGGTCGCACACCGAGCCCGGCCACGGCTGCCCGATCTCGATGACGTACGCCGCGGTGCCGGCGCTCCGCGCCGACGACGCGCTCGCCAAGGAGTGGGCCCCGCTGCTCGCCAGCACGACCTACGACCCGGGCGTCCGCCTCGCCTCGGAGAAGCGCGGCGCGCTCGCCGGCATGGGCATGACCGAGAAGCAGGGCGGCTCGGACGTGCGGGCGAACACCACCTCGGCCCGCCCGGCCGGCACCGACGGCACCTACACGCTGCACGGGCACAAGTGGTTCACCTCGGCGCCGATGAACGACGTCTTCCTCGTGCTCGCCCAGACCGACGGCGGGGTCACCTGCTTCGTCGTCCCCCGCGTCCTGCCCGACGGCACGCGCAACCAGCTCGACGTCGTACGGCTCAAGGACAAGCTCGGCAACCGGTCGAACGCCTCCTCCGAGCTCGAGCTCGACGGGACCGTCGCGCACCGCCTCGGCGACGAGGGCCGCGGTGTCCGGACGATCATCGAGATGGTTGCCGCGACCCGGCTCGACTGCGTGCTCGGGTCGGCGGGCCTGATGCGCCGCGCGGTGTCCGAGGCCTCCTGGCACGCCGCGCACCGCTCGGCGTTCGGCTCGGTGCTCGCCGAGAAGCCGCTCATGCAGAACGTCCTGGCCGACCTCGCGGTCGAGACCGAGGCCGCCACCGTCCTGGCAATGCGGCTCGCCACCGCGGTCGACCGGCTGCACGACCCGCACGAGGCGGCACTGCGCCGCATCGCCCTGCCGCTCGCGAAGTTCTGGGTCTGCAAGCGCACCCCGGCCATGGTCGGGGAGGCGCTGGAGTGCCTCGGCGGCAACGGCTACGTCGAGGAGTCGGTCATGCCGCTGCTCTACCGCGAGGCCCCGCTCAACTCCGTGTGGGAGGGCTCGGGCAACGTCAACGCCCTCGACGTGCTGCGGGCGCTCGGCCGCGAGCCGGAGGTCCTCGACGCCTGGATCACCGAGGTCGGCCTGGCCCGCGGCGGCGACGCCCGTCTCGACCGCGCGATCGACGACGTGCTGGCGATGCTCGGCTCGCTCATGGGCGACCCCTCCCAGCTCGAGGTCGGCGCCCGGCGGCTGGCCGGCCGGATGGCCGCGGTGCTCCAGGGCTCGCTGCTCGTCCGCTCCGGCTCCCCCGAGGTCGCGGACGTCTTCTGCGCCTCGCGCCTGGGCGGCTCCTACGACGGCACGTACGGCGCCCTCGCCGGCGGCGACCTCCGCGCGATCGTCGAGCGGACCACCCCGGTCGTCTGAGGCGGCCGGCCCTGTGGACGACCGGAGCGGCGAGGAGCGACCTGCGACAGCCTGGGGACGTGCTGAGGGAGCTGGTGACCAGGTTGGGCGGGACCGCCACGCGTGCCCAGCTGCTCACCCTCGCCACCCGGACCGACCTGGCGCGTTCGCTGGACCGGGGCGAGGTCGTCCGCGTGGCGCGCGATCGCTACGTGCTGGCGTCGACCGACGCGGCGGTGTCCACCGCCCATGCGCTGAGCGGTGTCCTGTGCCTGACGAGCGCTGCGCTCCACCACGGGTGGGCGGTCAAGACCCTGCCGGAACGCCCGCACGTGGCCGTCGCCCGCAACCGTCGACTCTCCCCGGGGCACCGGGCTCAGGCCGAGGTGCACCGCGCTTCCCACCAGCCCGACGACCTCGCCGGGGGCGTCGCCACGAGCAAGGACGTCACGCTCGTCCAGTGCCTCCGCTCGCTGCCGTTCGACGAGGCGCTAGCCGTGGCCGACTCGGCAGCCCGGGCCGGTGACGTCGCGGCCCTCCGACGGGCGGCCCGGACGGCCCGAGGAGCGGAGCCGCCCGGGTCCGAGCCGTCGCAGCGGCGGCGAGCGCCGAGGCCGCGAACCCGTTCGAGTCCGTGCTGCGCGCCATCGCGCTGGACGTGCCGGGGCTGACGGTCGAGCCGCAGCGCCTGATCACCTCGGTCACGCCGTGGGTGCGCCCCGACCTCGTCGACCTCCGGCTGCGCATCGTGCTGGAGGCCGACTCCTTCGAGTGGCACGGGAGCCGGGCCGCGCTGCGCCGCGACGCCCGCCGCTACAACCTGCTGGTCGCCGACGGGTGGATCGTGCTGCGGTTCTCCTGGGAGGACGTGATGCACGACCCCACCCACGTGCGGACCGTCCTCACTGCCGTGACCGCCCGACGTACCGAAGTCGCCTGCGCCGCCTGCACGGCCGCTCGACGGTGATGCCGGAGGCACTTCGGTACGTCCGCAGGTCGGCGCCCGGTCGCTCAGCCCGCAGGCGTGGTCACCCGCTCGTCGGTCGGGGCGTTGCCGCCGGTCTCCACCGGCTCGTCGTCGTCGAGCATCGTGGTCTCGTCGAAGGGGGCGTCGCCGGCCAGGACGCGGTCGAGCCGCTCGTGGTCGAGGCCGCCGGTCCAGTGGCCGACCAGCACGGTGGCGACGGCGTTGCCGGCGAAGTTGGTGAGCGCGCGCGCCTCCGACATGAACCGGTCGATGCCGACGATCAGGCCGACCCCGTCGAGGAGCTCGGGCCGGTGGGAGCTGAGCCCACCGGCGAGGGTGGCGAGGCCGGCGCCGGAGACGCCCGCGGCTCCCTTGGAGGCGATGATCATGAACAGCAGGAGGGAGATCTGCTCGCCGATCGAGAGCGGGTCGCCCAGCGCCTCGGCGATGAAGAGCGACGCCATGGTCAGGTAGATCGCGGTGCCGTCGAGGTTGAAGGAGTAGCCGGTGGGCACGACGACGCCCACCGTGGGCTTGTCGATGCCGGCGTGCTCCATCTTCGCGATCAGGCGGGGCAGCGCGGTCTCCGAGGACGACGTCGACACGATCAGCAGGAACTCCCGGCCGAGGTACTTCAGGAGCTTGAGGATGTTCACCCCGGCGAACACCCGCAGCAGGGTGCCGAGCACGAGCAGCACGAAGATCAGGCAGGTGGCGTAGAAGCCGATCATGATCACCGCCAGGCTCTTCAGCGCGTCGACGCCCGTCTCCCCCACGACGCCCGCCATCGCGCCGAACGCCCCGACCGGCGCGGCCCACATGACCATCGCGAGCACGCGGAACACGAGCTTCTGGAGGTGGCCGAAGACCGCGAGCACCGGCTCGCCGGAACGACCCATCGCCTGGAGGGCGAACCCGACGAGCAACGCGACCAGCAGCGTCTGCAGCACCTCGCCCGAGGTCAGCGCCGAGAACAGCGAGTCGGGGATCATCCCGAGGAGGAAGTCGGTGGTCGACTCCTTCTCCCCCGCCTGCTCCTGGCCGGCGGCCGCCACCTCCTCGTCCAGGTCCAAGCCCTCGCCCGGCTTCAGCAGGTTGCCGACGACCAGGCCGATCGCCAGCGCGACCGTCGACATCGTCAGGAAGTAGCCCAGCGCGAGGCCGCCGACCTTGCCGACCCGGGCCGCGCTGGCCACGGAGCCGACGCCGATCACGATCGTCACGAAGATGACCGGCTGGATCATCATCTTGATCAGCGCGACGAACGCCTCGCCGAGGAACGCCAGCTCAGTGGCGAAGTCCGGCGCCACGAGCCCGACGGCGATGCCCGCGACCACGGCCGCGATCACCGCGATGTAGAGGTAGTGCGTGCGGCTCTTCGGGGGCGCCTGGCCACCCGACCCGTCAGGTCGGTCGCTCGGAGCGGCGTCGGTGGTGGCGGACATGGCGGCTCCCGGGCTCGCGGACGGTGACCGGGGCAGGTACCCGCCTGTGATCCACCCGACACCGCGCCGGCGCCCGCCCCCGACGCGGGGCGGGCCGGCCGGGGACCGGGGTCAGGACAGCTCGAGGCCTGGGTAGAGCGGGTGCTTGTCCAGCATCTCGGCCGAGGCACCCTTGACCCGGTCGGCCACCCCGTCGCCCAGGACGTACGACGCCTTCGACGGCCCGCCCGCCTTGGTGGTGCCCGGCTGGGTGTTCCCCAGCACGTCGACGATCAGCTCGGCGACGCGGTCGAACTCGTCGTGGCCGAAGCCGCGGGTCGTCAGCGCGGGCGTGCCGAGGCGGATGCCGGAGGTGTACCAGGCGCCGTTCGGGTCCTGCGGCACCGAGTTGCGGTTGGTCACCACGCCCGCGTCGAGCAGGGCCGACTCCGCCTGCCGGCCGGTGAGGCCGAAGGAGGACACGTCGAGCAGCACGAGGTGGTTGTCGGTGCCGCCGGTGACCAGGTCCGCGCCCCGCGCGAGGAAGCCCTCGGCGAGCGACTTGGCGTTGTCGGCGACCTGCCGGGCGTAGGTGCGGAAGGAGTCCTGGCGCGCCTCGGCCAGCGCGACGGCCTTGGCGGCCATCACGTGCGAGAGCGGGCCGCCGAGGACCATCGGGCAGCCGCGGTCGACGCTCGGGGCGTACTCCTCGGTCGCCAGCACCATGCCGCCACGCGGACCACGCAGCGACTTGTGGGTGGTCGTGGTGACGACGTGCGCGTGCGGCACCGGGTCCTCGTTCCCGGTGAAGACCTTGCCCGCGACCAGGCCGGCGAAGTGCGCCATGTCGACCATGAGCGTCGCGCCGACCTCGTCGGCGATCTCGCGCATCTTCGCGAAGTCCACGCGCCGGGGGTACGCCGAGTAGCCGGCGACCAGCACGAGCGGCTTGAACTCGCGGGCCTTCGCGGCGACCGCGTCGTAGTCGAGCAGCCCGGTCGTGGGGTCGGTGCCGTACTGCTGCTGGTGGAACATCTTGCCGCTGATGTTGGGGCGGAAGCCGTGGGTCAGGTGGCCGCCGGCGTCGAGGGACATGCCGAGCAGCCGCTGGTTGCCCAGGTCCTTGCGCAGCGACTCCCAGTCGGCCTCGGTCAGCTCGCTGACGTTCTTGGCACCCAGCCGCTCCAGGGCGGGCGACTCGACGCGGTGGGCCAGGATCGACCAGAAGGCGACCAGGTTGGCGTCGATGCCGGAGTGCGGCTGGACGTAGGCGTACTCGGCGCCGAACAGCTCGCGGGCGTGCTCGGCGGCGAGCGACTCCACCGTGTCGACGTTCTGGCAGCCGGCGTAGAAGCGGTGCCCGACGGTGCCCTCGGCGTACTTGTCGCTGAACCAGGTGCCCATGGTCATCAGCACGGCCGGCGAGGCGTAGTTCTCGCTCGCGATCAGCTTCAGGGAGGCCCGCTGGTCGGCGAGCTCCTGACGGGTGGCCTGCGCGATCCGCGGCTCGACCGAGGCGATGACCTCGAGGGCCTGCGAGTACGCGCTACTGGAGAGGCGGGAGAGGTCGTCGCTCATGCGGCCCACCCTAGTGAGGTCTGCGGCCGGCGACCGCTTCCTCGCGGGTGCACCGGCGGTGTGACGTGGGACGCACCGCGACCGTAGGCACGCGGCGCCGCGGGAGTACCGTCTCGCATCATGGACAGCCGTCCCACCACATGAGATGTCGCCTTGTGAGCAGCACGTCCGGCCCTTGAGACTCCTTGACATGGTCTCCGCTGCAACGCACGCCTTCCTCGTGGTCCGCCGCCACGTGGACCTCGGGCGTACCCGCAGCTCGATGTGTCGCTAGCGCTGACGACGCCGACCCACGACCGACCGCCGCGCCGCCCCCGAGGCCGCGCCGCACACCAGCGCGAAGGACACACCTGTGACCGAGACCCCCGCCCGCCCTGCGCCGAAGCCCCGCCCCAAGCGTGGTGAGGGCCAGTGGGCCCTGGGCTACCGGGAGCCGCTCAACAAGAACGAGCAGTCGAAGAAGGACGACAACCCTCTGAACGTGCGGGGGCGGATCCTCTCGATCTACTCCAAGCGCGGGTTCGACTCCATCGATCCCGCCGACCTCCGCGGCCGGTTCCGCTGGATGGGCCTCTACACCCAGCGCGCCCCCGGCTTCGACGGCGGCAAGACCGCCACGGTGCCGGAGGAGGAGCTGGACGACCGCTACTTCATGCTGCGGGTCCGCTCCGACGGCCGGCTGCTCTCCCCCGCGGCGGTCCGCGCGCTCGGCACCATCGGCCAGGACTTCGCCCGGGACACCGCCGACGTCACCGACCGCGCCAACATCCAGTACCACTGGATCCGCATCGAGGACGTCCCGGCGATCTGGGACCGCCTCGACGAGGCCGGCCTCAGCTCGCTCGAGGCCTGCGGCGACTCCCCCCGCCCGTTCCTGGGCTCCCCGGTCGCCGGCGTGGCCACCGACGAGATCATCGACGGGACCTCGGCGCTCGAGGAGATCTTCGAGCGCTACATCGGCAACCCGGACTTCTCGAACCTGCCGCGCAAGTTCAAGACCGCCGTCACCGGCCACCCCTCGCACGACGTGTCGCCGGAGACCAACGACGTCTCCTTCGTCGGCACCGTGCACCCCGAGCACGGGCCCGGGTTCGACCTGTGGGTCGGCGGCGGCCTCTCCACCAACCCCATGCTCGCCCAGAAGCTGGGCGTGTGGATCCCTCTCGCGGACGTCCCGGACGTCTGGGAGGGCGTCGCCTCGATCTTCCGCGACTACGGCTACCGCCGGCTGCGCTCGCGGGCGCGGCTGAAGTTCCTCGTCGCCGACTGGGGCACCGAGAAGTTCCGCGAGGTCCTCGAGACCGAGTACCTCCGGCGCGAGCTGGTCTCCAACCCCTCGCCCGCCTCGCCGGTCGGGCACCGCGACCACATCGGCGTCCACGACCAGAAGGACGGCAAGAAGTACGTCGGCGTCGCGCCGACCGCCGGACGGGTCTCCGGCACGATGCTGGCGCAGCTGGCCGACCTGATGGACACCCACGCCATCGCGGGCGCCCGCCTGACGCCGTACCAGAAGATCGTGCTCATCGGCGTCGAGCCCGCCGCCGTGGAGGAGGTCGTCGCCCGCCTCGACGAGATCGGCCTCTCGGCGCGCCCCTCGAACTGGCGTCGCAACACAATGGCCTGCACCGGCATCGAGTTCTGCAAGCTGGCGATCGTCGACACCAAGGAGCGTGCGCGCCGCCTGGTGGACTCCCTCGAGCAGCGCTTCCCCGACCTCGACACCCCCATCACGGTCAACGTCAACGGCTGCCCCAACGCCTGCGCCCGCACCCAGGTCGGCGACATCGGCCTCAAGGGCCAGCTGGTCATGCACGACGGCGAGCAGGTCGAGGGCTTCCAGGTCCACCTGGGCGGCGCGACCGGGCTGGAGGCCAACTTCGGCCGCAAGCTGCGCGCCCACAAGGTGACCAGCGCCGGGCTCGACGACTACATCACCGCGGTCGTCACCAACTACCTCGCCGACCGCACCGACGGGGAGACCTTCTCCGCCTGGGTGCACCGGGCCGACGAGGAGCTGCTGCGCGGCGAGCGACAGCTGGCGGCGAGCGCGTCATGAGCGAGCGCGCAGGAACGCCGTACCACTGCCCGTTCTGCGGCGAGGAGGACCTGCGCCCGCACGAGGTGGTCTCGGAGTCCGGCGAGGTCAGCAGCCCGCACGGCACCTGGGAGTGCCGCGGCTGCCTGCGCGCCTTCTCCCTGAAGATGCTCGGCATGGTCCGTCCCGGGTCGTCGGGGGTGGTCTCGTGACCGCCGCGACCACGACCTCGGCGCGCAACTACCGCGGCATCGAGACCGAGGGGCGCACGCCCGAGGAGCTGCGCGAGCTCGTCTCCCACTGGGGCGCCGAGCTCGAGCTGGCACCGGCCGAGGTGATCATCGAGTGGGCCGCCGCGACGTTCGGCGAGCGGTTCTGCGTGACCTCCTCGATGGGCGACGCCGCCCTCGCGCACCTCGCCTCGAAGGTCGTCCCCGGCATCGACGTGGTCTTCCTCGACACCGGCTACCACTTCGTCGAGACGATCGGCACGCGCGACGCCGTCGAGGCGACGATGGACGTCACCCTCCTCACCATCACGCCGCGCCAGACCGTCGCCGAGCAGGACGCCGAGCACGGCAAGGACCTCTACCGGACCGACCCGGACCTGTGCTGCAAGCTGCGCAAGGTCCAGCCGCTCGCCGACGCGCTGTCGGGGTACGACGCGTGGGCCACCGGCCTGCGACGCGCCGAGACCCACAACCGGGTGATCGCCCCGGTGATCGGCTGGGACGCCAAGAAGAGCAAGGTGAAGGTCTCGCCGCTCGCGCGCTGGAGCGACGAGCAGATGGAGCGCTACATCGCCGAGAACGGCGTGCTGGTCAACCCGCTCGTCTACGACGGCTACCCCTCCATCGGCTGCGCGCCGTGCACCCGCAGGGTCGCCCCCGGCGAGGACCCGCGCAGCGGCCGCTGGGCCGGCACGAACAAGACCGAGTGCGGGATCCACACGTGATCGCCCCTCGCACTCTCCCCACCCGGACCCCCGACAGCGTGGTCGGTCGTTCTCCCGTCATCGCCCCGTCCCGAAGGAGGCCGTCGTCATGACCGCTCCTGCCCTGGTGGCGCTGGCTCACGGCAGTCGTGACCCGCGCTCCGCCGCCACGATCACCGACCTCGTCGCCGAGGTCCGCTCCATGCGCCCGGACCTCCGCGTCGAGCAGGCGTTCCTCGAGCTGTCCAAGCCGACGTTCGCGAAGGTCGTCGACAAGCTCGTGCGCGCCGGGCACGACGAGATCGTCGTCGTGCCGCTGCTGCTGACCGAGGCCCACCACGCCACCGTCGACGTGCCCCGCGCCATCGCCGAGGCGACCGAGCGGCACCCCGGCCTCCAGGTCCGCGCGACCGACGTCCTCGGCCTCGAGCCGTGCTTCCTCGAGGTCCTCGACGTGCGGATGCGCGAGGCGCTGCGCGCGGCCCGGGTCCGTGAGCTCGACGCGCTCGTGCTGGCCGCGGCCGGCACCTCCGACGCCCTGGCCAACCAGTCCGTCGCCCGTCTGGCGCGGCTGTGGGGCGCCCACCACAAGCTGCCGGTCACGGCCGCCTTCGCCTCGGCCGCTCCCCCGGCCGCCGGCGAGGCCGTCCGCGCGTTCCGCGCCGAGGGCCGTCGCCACATCGCGGTGGCGTCGCTCTTCCTGGCCCCGGGCTTCCTGCCGGACCGGGCAGCCGAGCTCGCCCTCGAGGCGGGCGCCGTCGCCGTCTCCGAGCCGCTCGGCGCGCACCCGGAGGTGGCCCGGACGATCCTCGCCCGGTACGCCGTCGGCGCCGTGGAGCTCGTGCCGGTGTGAGCAGGTGCGGTCGGGTGGTCGAGACCGCCCGACCGCCGGCACGACCGGATCCGCTGGGTTTCCGCAAGTCCCGGCGAAGTCGATGGTGCGCGGTGTCGCCCGGCCCTACGGTGGGGCGTCCGTTGTTCGCCAGCCCGGGTGCGTGTCGTTCACACCCGTTCCTGGCCGGGCCTCGGGCGTGAGCGCGCTGCTGCGGCAGACCTCACGGGCGGCCCGTCCCTCCGGGGGGCAGAGGTCGGGCCGCCCACCCGGCCACCGGAGCGCCGGTCGGTCCCTCCCGCTCCCCGGGATGACGGCCGCGGGGCGGCTCAGCCGACCAGGCAGCCCAGCAGGTGTGCGAGCTGGGCGGCCGGATCGCTGGTGACCCCGCCGTGGACCGGTCCGGGCTGGATCACCGTGCTCTTCGGCGCCTTCAGGAACCCGAAGCGCTGGCCGATCGGGTGGGCACCCGCCGCTCCCCCGCGGTCGTCCCCGGCGCAGACGCCCTCCACGAACCGCAGGGCGTCGCGCACCTGGTAGACGTCGATGCGCGGGTCCAGCGCACGGAGCCGGCCGGCGTCGACCTGCCACGCCACGTCGAGGTAGTCCGCAGCCTGGCAGTAGACCACCACGCCGACGTTGAGGAACTCCTCGCGGTCCACGCGCGGGACGCAGCGGAGCACGACGTACTGGTAGGCGAGGCGCGTCATCGGGCCCCCTCCCCGCTGCCGGGGAGCCAGGCCCGGGTGGCCAGGCGGGCGGTGAGGAACTCGACGTACGCCGCGCGCACGGCGTCCGGCGTCGACGCCCCCGGCACCGGCTCCAGCCAGGCGTCCGGCACCAGCGCCAGCACCTCGGGCAGGTCCTCGGGGCCGAGCAGGCCGCGGACCTCCGCGTCGGCGGCCGGCAGGTCGCCGGCGTGGGCGGAGAGCACGTGGTCGTCCATCCGCCACGGCTGCGCAGCGAAGCGCTCCGCGGCGCCGTCCTTCTCCAGCGCGCCGCCCGGCCACCCGTGGTGGAAGTAGAGCGACGCCCCGTGGTCGATCACCCACAGGTCGCCGTGCCAGACCAGCAGGTTCGGGTTGCGCCAGCTGCGGTCCACGTTGGCGCAGAACGCGTCGAGCCACAGCACCTTCGCGGCCACGTCCGCGGCGCTCGCCCCGCCCGCGGCCGGCTGGTCGTGGCCGGCGTCGTAGCCGAAGGAGCCGGGCAGGAAGTCCACACCGAGGTTGAGCCCGACGCTGGCGACCAGCAGGTCCTGCACCTCCTCGTCGGCCTCGTAGCGCGCGATCTCGGCGTCCAGGTCGAGCACCACCAGGCGCGGGGTGCGCAGCCCGATGCGGCGAGCCAGCTCCGCCACGACCACCTCGGCCACGAGCACCCGGACGCCCTGGCCGGCGCCGCGGAACTTGATGACGTAGGTGCCGAGGTCCTCGGCCTCGACGATCCCGGGGAGGCTGCCGCCCTCGCGCAGCGGCGTGACGTACCGGGTCACCGCGACGACCGGCAGGCCGGCCGCCATCAGTGGGCGAGGCCGCGGTCGCGGGTGACCAGCGGCGGCAGCGAGGACCACGGGAAGTCGATCCAGCGATCGGTACGGCGCCAGACGTACTCGGGGTTGACCACCGTCCACGGCTTCTCGTAGATGACGATCGAGCGCGCCTCGGCGACGTGGTCGGCGCAGAACTCCTGGACGACCCGCAGCGTCTTGCCGGTGTCGGCGACGTCGTCGGCGATGAGCACCTTGAGCCCCGAGAGGTCGACCGCCTCGGGGGTCGGTGGCAGCATCACCGGCATCTCGAGGCGCTCGTCGACGCCGGTGTAGAACTCGACGTTGATCGCGGAGAGGTTCTTGATGTCGAGGGCGTACCCCAGCCCCATCCCCAGGCCCAGTCCCCCGCGTGCGATGGAGAGGACGAGGTCCGGCTCGTACCCGTCGTCGACCACCTGCTGGGCCAGCTCGCGCACCGCGGTGCCGAACAGCTCGTAGGTCAGGACCTCGCGCTCGCGCTCGTCTGCCACGACGAGCATTCTGCACGGTCCGCCCGTCGACCGGTCAGTCCAGGTCCGCGTCGTCGGGCTCGTCGCGCCCGGCCCGGGCCAGCTCCTCGCGCACGACGCTGAAGGCCATCCCGCCGCCGTACCCCTTGCGGGCGAGCATCCCGACCAGCCGTCGGGTCGCGGTGGCGTCGTCGACGCGGGACAGCGACCGGAGCTTCTTGCGCACCAGGGCGCGGGCGGCCTGCTCCTCGTCCGCGGGGTCGATCTCGTCGAGCGCCTCGCGGGCGATCTCGTCGTCCACGCCCTTGCGGCGCAGCTCCTGGGCGAGCGCCCGGCGGGCCAGGCCCTTGCCCGGCTGGCGGCTGGCGATCCAGGCGCGCGCGAACGCCTCGTCGTCGACGAGACCGACCTCCTCGAACCGGTCGAGCAGGCGGTTCGCGAGCTCGACCGGCACGTCCTTGGCCTCGAGCTTGTCGGCCAGCTGCTTGCGCGAGCGGGCCTGGCCGGTCAGCTGGTCGAGCAGGATCTTGCGGGCCACCGCCTCCGGGTCGGCCGGCGGCCCGGCCGCCACCTCGTCCTCGGGCGGCGGCGCCGTCCGCGAGCGTCCGCGACCACCGCGCTGCCCGGTCCTGCCGGACCTCGCTCGGCCGCGGGTCGAGCGCTGCGCGGCCTGCTCGGCCGGTCGGGAGCCCTGCTCGGTCTCCTCGGCCGTCCGCTCCGTCGGGGTGGATGCGCGCTGGGTCCAGGCATCCACCCCGTCGGAGACGTCACCGAGCCACGACGGGGGTGGCCGCTCGTCACGGAAGTCGGGCACGAGCCCTCCTCAGCGATCCGCTCAGAAGTCCTCGACGCCCACCGGCTGCGCCGGGAGCTCGGCCTCGGCATCGACGGTCGGGCCGACGCCGAGCTTCTCGAGGATCTTCTTCTCCAGCTCGTTGGCGAGGTCGGGGTTGTCGCGCAGGAAGTTCCGCGCGTTCTCCTTGCCCTGGCCGAGCTGGTCGCCCTCGTAGGTGTACCAAGCGCCGGCCTTGCGGACCAGGCCCGCCTCGACGCCGACGTCGATGAGGCCGCCCTCGCGGCTGATGCCCTTGCCGTACATGATGTCGAACTCGGCCTGCTTGAACGGCGGGGCGACCTTGTTCTTCACGACCTTGACCCGGGTCCGGTTGCCGACCATGTCGGTGCCGTCCTTGAGGGTCTCGATGCGCCGCACGTCGAGGCGGACCGAGGAGTAGAACTTCAGCGCGCGACCACCGGTCGTGGTCTCGGGCGAGCCGAACATCACGCCGATCTTCTCGCGCAGCTGGTTGATGAAGATCGCGGTGGTCTTGGAGTTGTTGAGCGCACCGGTCATCTTTCGCAGCGCCTGGCTCATCAGTCGGGCCTGCAGACCCACGTGGCTGTCGCCCATCTCGCCCTCGATCTCGGCACGCGGCACGAGCGCGGCGACCGAGTCGATGACGATCAGGTCCAGCGCGCCGGAGCGGATCAGCATGTCGGCGATCTCCAGGGCCTGCTCACCGGAGTCGGGCTGGGAGACGAGGAGGGCGTCGGTGTCGACGCCGAGGTTCTTGGCGTACTCCGGGTCGAGCGCGTGCTCGGCGTCGATGAACGCCACGATGCCGCCGGCGCGCTGGGCGTTGGCCACCGCGTGCAGGGCGACCGTCGTCTTTCCGGAGGACTCAGGACCGTAGATCTCCACCACGCGGCCGCGCGGCAGACCGCCGAGGCCGAGGGCGACGTCCAGGGCGATCGCCCCGGTCGGGATCACCTCGAGCGGGGCACGCGTCTCGTCACCGAGCCGCATGACCGAGCCCTTGCCGAACTGCCGCTCGATGTTGGCGAGCGCTGTGTCCAGCGCCTTGTCGCGGTCTCCACCAGCCATGGGGGTCTTCCTCGTCTCTCGTCGGGTTGCAGGCACGTCGACGACGCTAGAGCGAGCCACCGACAACGCCTGGTCAGCGTGCCGACTGCTGTGGACGACCTCGTCCAGCGTCATGCCTGTGGAGAGAATCTAGCCCGAACACCTGTTCGATCCACGCCCGCCACGCCGGTCCCGCAGGATCCGTCCGATCGTGCCGGCCACTACCCCCAGCGCGACGAGGGCGGCGAGCACCAGCCACCCGGCGGTGTAGTCACGGTCCAGCAGCGTCGGGTTGTCCTCCCGCGCGCCGAACCGGCCGAGCACCGGCACGGCGAGCAGCGTGACCGAGCCGAGGACCACCAGGCCGACCGCCGCCGGCGCCCGGGCCGGTCGGGGCAGCCACCGGCTCGCGACCAGCCCGAGGACCAGCACGAGCGGGACGAGCAGCGCGTCGTGCAGGACCGCCCCGCCGAGCAGCCAGGTGCCGACGTCGACCAGGTCGGACTCGCGGGAGACGAGCAGCCACGCGCCGTACGTCGCCAGCAGCACGCCCACCGCGGCCAGCACGACCCGGACGCCGGCGGTCACGCCGACACCTCCAGCCGGTCGAGCCACTTGGTCTGCAGGACGCCGGGGCGGTTCGGCGCGATCAGCCGTGCCGGGAACCCGTGGTCGAGGGCCAGGGGCTCCCCGTCCAGCGCCAGCGCGACCAGTGTCCGGTCGTCGTCGGCGAAGCCGGCCTGCAGCACGGTCGTCCGGTAGGGGCCGGACTCCTGCAGCGACCGGACGACGACGTCGCTGCCCTGCGGCGCCCCGACGGCGTCGAGCAGGTCGCGCACCCGCACGCCGGTCCACGTGCCCGAGGCGCTCCACCCCTCGACGCAGGCGATCGGGAGCTCCTCGGTGCGCTGCTCGAGGCCGAGCAGGTCCTCGCGGGTCAACCGGACCGTCCGGTCGCCGTGGGCGACGGTCAGCGCCCAGCCCGGCGCGGTCGCGGTCGCGGTGACCCCGGCCGCGACGGCGGACTTGTTGACCGGCAGGTCCTGCGGCCCCTCCCCCGAGCGCACCCCCAGCACGGAGACGCGACGCAGCAGCGGCACCGCCGAGCCCGCCGTGGCCAGCGCGGCGACACCGACGGCGAGCCAGGTCGTGCGCAGCAGCCCGCGGCGGCTCAGCACCGCACCACCCGGCTCCTCCTCGAGCCGGCGTCCCAGCTCCGTGCGGATGAGCGGCAGCTTGACGGCGATGTGGAGCACGAGCGCGCCGACGGCCACCCAGGCGACGGCGTAGTGACTGGTCCGGAAGGAGAACGACCACGGGTACCACTGCGCGGAGTTGGCCAGCCCGGTGACGAGCATGAAGACCGCGGAGGCCACCAGCACGAGGATCGAGAGCCGCTCGAGCGCGGTCACCGCCAGCCGGCGCAGGCCCCGCGGCGGACGCTGGAAGAAGCGCGGGTAGACCGTCCACAGCTTGACGAGCAGCAGCGGGACCGCGACGGTCCCAGTGACCACGTGCAGCCCCTGGGTGACGCGGTAGCCCCACGACGGGCTGGTCGGGAACGGCACCGGCTGGGAGGGCTGCTGCGCGTAGTGGCTGAGCAGGCCGGTCAGGAAGCAGACGCCGAAGCAGACGCCGAGCGCGGAGCCGACCCGCGCCGCGACGGCCGGGCCGTGCAGCGGCGAGGTGAAGTCCTCCGGGGCCGGGGCCTTCACGAGCCGGTTCGTGCCGGTCCCGAGGGCGTCAGCACCGCGACCCACCGGCCGCCGTGCTCGGCGGTCTCGTGCACCTCCAGCCCGGCGGCCGCGGCGACCCTGTCGACGTCGTCCATGCCGAGCACGGCCCACCGGAAAGGCCGGCTGAGCGTGCCGTCGCACTGCAGGCGCGCCCACGCCGCCGAGGACGGCACCCCCGGCGCGGCCAGCTCGACGACCACGCGGCCACCGGGCCCGAGCAGGTCGGCCGCGCGGGCGAGCAGCGCCTCGGGGTCGCCGCCGATGCCGACGTTGCCGTCAGCGAGCAGCGCGCTGCGCCAACGGCCCTCCCCCGGCAGCGGGTCCGCCAGGACGTCGCGCCGCAGCGCGGCCACGCCCCGGTCGCGGGTCTGCCCCACGGCCTCGTGGACGACGTCGATGCCGAGGACGACGTGCCCCAGCCCGGCGAGCGCCGCCGCCATCCGGCCGGGGCCGCAGCCGATGTCGAGGGTCGGACCCTCGCAGTGGCCCAGGATCGCCAGGTCGTCGGCGTCGGCCTCGGCCGTCCAGGACTCCACCGGCAGCAGCTCGGGAGCCTCTCCGAGGCCCACCACGGCGCAGGGCTCGCCGCGCAGCGCGTGGGAGAAGACGGTCGAGAAGGAGTCGTCGCTCAAGGTCACCGGGCCACCTCCTGCCAGGTGTGGGCGAAGTGCGAGGACGGCGCCCCGGCCGCCACCGCCTCGGCGTCCGCGACGGTGTCCACGTCGCGCAGCACCGGCGCGAGCCCCACCGTCACGCCGGCGGCGACCAGCGCGGCCCGCGTGTCGTCGTACGTCGTCGGCGTGGACATCTCGACACCGACGAGCGCGCGGGCGTGCGCGGGGTCGCGGAGACCCAGCACCCACCAGCCGCCGTCCTCCGCCGGGCCGAGCACGCCGTCGTGGGCGCCCAGCCCCTCGGCGACCTCCAGCAGCAGGTCGGCGGTGACCTGCGGGGTGTCCATGCCGACCTGCACGACCGGCCCGGGTCCCTCGGCGTGGGCGTGGGCGAGCCTGGCGGCGAAGTCCTCGCCGACCTGCGGCGTCACCCACCAGTCGGCCAGCCGGCGCTGGATCCGCTCACCGTGCACCGCCTCGTCGAGGTCGCCGGAGAGCGACAGGTGGCACTGCCGCGGACCGACGGCGTCGGCGCAGGCGGCGAGGGTGTCGAGCAGGGAGGCGGCGGCCACCTCGGCCGCTGCGTCCGCGCCGATGTCCTTGCCGAGCCGGGTCTTGACCAGGCCGGGGACGGGGGCCTTGGCGACGACGAGCACACGCGTCACTTCTCGAGCACCTTCCAGAAGTCTCGTGCGGCACGCAGCGTGCCGCGCACGGAGCCGGACACCTTCGACCGGGTGCCCTCGGCTCGGGGGTGGTAGGAGACCTCGCGCTCGGACACGCGCCACCCTGCGAGCGCCACCTTCTGCAGCAGCTCGACGGGGTAGCCGAAACGGCGGTCCTGGACGTCCAACGCGAGTAGTTCGGAGCGACCGGAGACCCGGATGGGTGCGATGTCGTGGACGTCGGTGCCGATCCGGCGCCGCAGCCAGGCGAGGATCACCGCGTTCCCGGCCCGGGCGTGCCAGGGCCAGACCCCGCGGCCCACCGGCCGGCGTCGTCCCACCGCCATGTCGTAGCGGCCCGAACGGACGTCCTCGAGCAGCGGGAGCAGCTCGGCGGGGTCGAACGACCCGTCGCCGTCCATGAACGCCACGTAGTCGTGGGTCGCCGCGAGCAGGCCGGAGTGCACAGCCGACCCGTACCCCGGCACCGGCTCGTGCACGACCGTCGCCCCCAGGCGCCGGGCCACGTCGGCGGTCCCGTCCGAGGAGCCGTTGTCCACGACGACGACGGCGAACTCCTCGGGGACGCGGGGCAGGAGGTCGGCGAGCGCAGGCGCCTCGTCACGGCAGGGAAGGACCAGGTCGCACACGGGCATGGGGGACAACCTAGGCGGACTGCTCAACGTGCGGGCCCGTCCGTAGGGTCTGGCCATGACCGCGACACGCCGTGCCGCCCTCGGACTCGTCCTCGCCGTCGCGCTCGTCGCGGTCGCCTTCGCAGTACCTCGCTGGGCCGACTGGGAGGTGTGGCCGCGCGCCCCGCGCTCGATGTCGGACCTGGCGATCCCGCCGCTGCACGGGCTGTGGGAGCCGAAGTGGTTCGGCCCGGGCACGGTGCCGGCGCTCGTGCTCGCCCTGCTGGGGTGGCGGTACGCCGTCGACCTCGCGGGCCGGCTGCCCTGGCGGCGCCTGCTGGCGGCGTCGTACGTCGCGGCGCTGGCGTGGATGCTCGCCCTCGCGCTCGTCGACGGCGAGTCGGGGCTGACCCGGGTGCTGGGCAGCGACGTTGAGTACCTCCCCACCGCCCGCGAGGTCGACGACGTCGGCGAGCTGCTGCGCACCTACGTCGACCGGATCCCGTACGACGCGGCGCCGGACAACTGGCCCACGCACGTCGCCGGGCACCCGCCGCTGGCGCTGCTGTTCTTCGTCGGCCTGGTGCGGATCGGGCTCGGCGGGGACCTGGCCGCGGCACTGGTCGTCGTGGTGCTCGCCGCCGCGACCGCCCCGCTGGTGCTGGCGACGGTCCGCGTGCTCGGCGCCGAGGGGGCCGCCCGACGGGCGGCGCCGTTCCTGGTGCTCACCCCGGCCGCGGTCTTCATGGCGGTCTCGGCAGACGCGCTCTTCGGGGCGGTGGCGGCCGCGGGACTGCTGTGCCTGGCGCTCGGCGCCACCCGCCCCGCCGACCGGCGCCGGGCGGCCGTCGCCTGGTCGGCGCTCGCCGGTCTCCTGCTCGGCTGCTGCGTGATGCTGTCCTACGGCCTGGGGCTGCTCGCGTTCCTCGCGGTCGCCGTCCTCGTGCTCGCCCGCTCCTGGCTCCCGCTGCCGGTGGCGGCCGCGTCGGCACTGGTGGTGGTGCTCGGCTTCGCGGCGGGCGGGTTCGCGTGGTGGGAGGCCTACCCGGTCCTCAACGACCGGTACTGGGAGGGCATCGCGGCGGACCGCCCGGCGGCGTACTGGATGTGGGGCAACGTCGCCGCCCTCCTCGTCTGCACCGGTCCCCTGCTCGGCGCCGGGCTCGCGTCGGTGCGCCGCGCGTCGTTCCGGCGGCCCGACCTGGTCGTGGTCCTGCTCGCCGGCGCCGCGCTGCTCGCCGTCGCCGCCGCCGATCTGTCCCGGATGAGCAAGGCCGAGGTCGAGCGGATCTGGTTGCCGTTCGTCCCCTGGATGGTGCTCACCACCGCGCTCCTGCCGGAGCGGTGGCGGCGCTGGGGCCTGGGGCTGCAGGTGGCGTTCGCGCTGCTCGTGCAGCACCTGCTCTACACGAGCTGGTGAGCCGGGCTTCCCGGGGGAATCCGGTGCTTCTCAGGGGATGCATCGCCTGAGGAGTGCCGGAATCCCCGGGGCCCCGGGGATTCCGACACCCCCTCACGCCCGCAGCGGCGCCGTCGCGAACTCCGCCAACCCGTCCTCGGGGCGGACCTGGGCGGAGAAGCCGAGCCCGGAGCGCGCCCGCTCGGGCGAGGCGACGACGTGCCGAACGTCGCCGAGCCGGTAGCCGCCGGTCACCTCGGGCTCGATGGCGTCGCCCGTCCGGGCCGCCGTGCCGCGCGCGACGAGCCGGGCGACGTCGAGGATCGGCACCGGCTCCCCCGAGCAGACGTTGTACGCCGCCCAGTGGCCGCCGCCCGCACCGGCGACCGCGTCGACCGCCGCCACGTTGGCGCGGGCGACGTCGTCGACGTGGACGAAGTCACGCATCTGGCCGCCGTCCTCGAAGACCTTCGGAGCCTCGCCGCGCTCGAGCGACGAGCGGAACATCGCCGCGACCCCGGAGTACGGCGTGTCCCGCGGCATGCCGGGCCCGTAGACGTTGTGGTAGCGCAGCGCCACCGCGGCGGCGTCGGCCTGCCGCACCCACGCGGCGGAGTAGTGCTCCTGGGCGAGCTTGCTGGCGGCGTACGTGCTGCGTGGTTCGAGCCGGGCGTCCTCGTCGACGGTCTCCCAGGTCAGCGGGCGGCCGCAGGTGGCGCAGTGGTTCTCGAAGTCGCCGCCGTCGAGCGCCTCGCGGCTGCGGGGCGGCGGGGTCTGCACGCCGTGCTCGGGGCAGGCGTAGCGGCCCTCGCCGTAGACGACCATCGAGGAGGCCAGCACCAGCCGGTCGACGCCCGCCTCGTGCATGGAGGCGAGCAGCGCGGCCGTCCCGAGGTCGTTGTGGCCGGCGTAGAGCGGCAGGTCGGAGACGGTGACGCCGGCCCCGACCAGGGCGGCCTGGTGGCACACGACGTCGACGCCGCGCAGCAGGTCGGTCCACTCGGCGGCGTCGCGGACGTCGAGCCGGTGGGTGCCCTCGGGCGGCTCCGCCTCGCCGTGGGCGTTGTCGAGCATCACGTCGACCCGGACGATCTCGTCGCCGCGCTCCTCGAGCCGACGACCGATGGCGGTGCCGATGAACCCGGCCGAGCCGGTGAGCAGGACGCGCATCACGGCACCTCGTAGGTCAGGTCGATGCCGTCGGCCCAGGTGCTGCACTCGCACCCGTCCGGGTCGGGCAGGGAGCCCACGACGCCGGTCAGCAGCCCCTTGAGCCGCTCGAGGTTGGCCTTGAACAGCGCGAAGACCTCCTCCTGCCCGACACCGGAACCGGACTCGACGCCGGCGTCCATGTCGGTCACCAGCGCGATCGCGGTGTAGCACTGCCGCATCTCGCGCGCGAGCGCCGCCTCGGGGGCGCCGGTCATGTTGATCAGGTCCCAGCCCTGCGCCGCGTAGTGCTGCGACTCGGCGCGGGTGGAGAACCGCGGGCCCTCGACGACCACCATGGTGCCGCCGTCGCGGATGCCGTCGCCGGCCGCGACGACGGTCTCGCGGAGCCGTGAGCAGTAGGGGTCGGCGAAGGGCAGGTGCACGGCCCCGCTGTCCACGAAGCTGCCCACCCGGCGGTGCGTGCGGTCGACGAGCTGGTCGGGCACGACGACGTCACCGGGAGCGACGGTCTCCCGCAGGCCGCCGACCGCGCACGGCGCGAGCACCTGCCGGACGCCCAGCGAGCGCAGCGCCCAGGCGTTGGCGCGGTAGTTGATGCCGTGCGGCGGGTGCGCGTGGTCCCCGCCGTGGCGCGGCAGGAACGCCACCCGTCGGCCCGCGACGGTGCCCACCGCCAGCGGCGCGGAGGGCGCGCCGTACGGCGTGTCGACGGTGAGCTCCTCGGGGTCGTCGAGGAAGGAGTAGAAGCCGGTGCCGCCGATGACGGCCACCTCTGCGCGCGCGTTCATGGCGCCACTGTGCCCGGTCGGGCGCTGCTCGACGCGGGTGGCGTCACTTCTCGCTGGGCGGCAGGCCGAGCGCGGACCACACCGCGGCCCAGACCTGCTTGGGCGCCACGCCGGCGTCGAGCGCCTCGCGCGCGGTCCGGCCACCCAGCTCGGCCATCACGAACTGGTCGGCCCACACCTCGTAGTAGCCCGCACCCAGCGCGCGCTCCAGCCGCGCCCAGAACTCGGTGTGTCGCATGGGCCCATCATCGCCGCCGGGCCAACTCGGGCGACGCGCCGGGTCAGCCCGCCCGCACGTCCCAGAGGTGGTGGACCAGGTCGTGGAGGTGGTAGCGGCCGAACGTGTCGACGGTGAACTCGCTGCCGTTGTCGCGCAGGCCGCGCCGCTCCCAGGCACCGGCCGGCACCGCGTCGTATGCCGCGGCGACGGTCTCGGCGGCGGCCAGCAGCTCCTCGCGGACGACCGCGGGGTCCTGCAGGTCGTACCGCTCCTCGAGGGCGGTCGCGTCCTGGTCCCAGTTCGGGAAGGTCGGGTCGTCCTGGGTCAGCATCAGGTCCAGCCGCTCGGCGAAGAGCCGGTCGACGTCGCGCACGTGGCAGGCGTACTCGGCCGGCGACCAGGTGCCCGGGTCGGGCCGCTCGGTCGCCGCCGGGTCGGCCAGCACGACCGCCCACGCCGCGGCGTTGTCGCGCACCAGCGCGCCGAGCCGTCCGCGGTCCACCGACGCGGCGTCGTACCCGCACTCGGGGCAGGGACGGTCGAGCACCCAGGTCCAGTCCTTGGTGTCGGGCTCGAGGGGTGCGGCGGCGCCGGGCGCGGTCAGGGGCGTGTCCATGCGCGCCATCCTCGCGGGCCGGGGCCGGGGGCGCCGCCGACTTCCTGCCGATCTCCGCCAGGATGGCGCCATGCTGGTCCGTCCCGCCACCGCCGCCGACCTGCCCGCCGTCGCCGCGGTCTACGACCACCAGGTGGTGACCGGCGTGGCGACCTTCGACCTCGAGCCGCAGGGCACGGCGTACTGGGAGCACCGGCTGGCCGCCCTGGGGTCCGGCGACCACCTCCTGGTCGCCGAGGAGGACGGCGGGGTGCTCGGGTACGCCGCGTCCGCGCCGTACCGCCCGCGGCCGGCCTACGACCGCACCCGCGAGGTGTCGGTCCACCTCGCCGACGCGGCCAGGGGCCGGGGCGTCGGCAGCGCGCTGTACGACGACCTGCTCGGGCGGCTCCGCGCGGACGGCGTGCACACCGCCCTCGCCGTCATCGCCCTGCCCAACCCGGCCAGCGTCGCGCTGCACCGGCGCTGCGGCTTCACCTCCGCGGGCGTCCTGCGCGAGGTCGGCTTCAAGCACGACCGCTGGATCGACACCGAGTGGTGGCAGCTGCGGCTCTGACGCGGACCCGACGCCGCGGCTCAGCCGCCCGGGAGCACGACGGTGATGCCGGGCGTCGCGGCACCGGGGGTCCCCAGCGCGGCGAGGGCTGCGGGCGCCTCGTCGAGCGTGATCCTGCGGGTGACGAGGGCTGCGGGGTCCAGGGTGCCGGCGGTGACCAGGTCGAGCATGGCGGGGTACTCGCGTGCGGACATGCCGTGCGACCCGAGGACCGCCAGCTCCTGGGCGACGACGACATCCATGGGCAGGGCGGTGGCGGCCTCCGTCCCGAGCAGGAGCCCGACCTGGACGTGGCGCCCCCGTCGGCGCAGGGAGCGGACCGACGCCGTGGCGGTGACCGGCGACCCGACGGCGTCGAGCGAGACGTGCGCGCCGCCGTCGGTGAGGTCGCGGACCGCATCGGCGACCGACGCGACGGCTGCGGGGTCGACCACCTCGGCGCCGAGCCGGCGTGCGGCGTCGCGGGCGGCCGGGTCCAGGTCCGTGGCGACCACGTGGGCGCCGAGCGCGACGCCGATCACCACCGCCGAGAGTCCCACGCCGCCGCATCCGTGGACGGCCAGCTGCTGACCGGCGCGGAGCTCGCCGTGGGCGTGCAGGGCGCGGAACGACGTAGCGAACCGGCACCCCAGCGCCGCCGCCGCGTCGAGGCCGATCCCGTCGGGCACGCGCACGAGGTTGGTGTCCGCGGCCGGGACGGCGACCCGCTCGGCCCAGGACCCGGCGTAGGTGAAGCCCGGCTGCACCTGGTCGGGGCACACCTGGTGCTCCCCCGCCGCGCACCACGAGCACCGTCCGCACGCGACGACGAACGGCACGGTCACCCGGTCGCCAGCCGACCACCGGGTGGTGCCCGCGCCGACCTCCACGACGGTCCCGGCCAGCTCGTGGCCGGGGACCATGGGGAGCGGCACGGGGTCGTGGCCCTGCCAGGCGTGCCAGTCCGAGCGGCACACCCCCGTCGCCGCGACCTGGACGACCACGCCGTCGGCCGGGCAGGCCGGCTCGGCCACGTCCTCGACGGCCGGCGTCGCGGCGTGCTCGCGGTAGACCACGGCTCTCATGGCGCGGAGCCTAGTGAGGGAGCGACCGGCGGCCGCGCCGGGCGCGGGTCAGGCGCCGGTCGGGGTGTGGCTGGCCTGCTCGGAGGTGCGCGGCCCGGTCTGCTCGGACTCCTCCTGCGTGCCCTCGGGGTCCTGGGTCCGCTCGTCGGACTCCTCGAGGATCGCCTCGGCCTGCGCCTCCGGGTCGGCGCTGCCGGCGGCCTCCTCCTCGGGCAGGAGCTCGGCACGGCGGTCGATGCGCGCCTGGTCGGCGGCGTCGTGGTCGTGGTGGCTCTGCTGCTCGCTCATGCTCCCGAACGTACCCGGGCAACGGTCCCCGCAAGCGCCGCCGGACCACTGTCGGTGCCCTGAGCGAGGATGGACGCATGCCCGAGGCACCCGATCCGCTGGCACGGTTCAGCGACGCGACCCGCACCTGGTTCGGTGCGGCGTTCGCCGCGCCCACGCCGGCGCAGGCGGGGGCCTGGGAGGCGATCGGCGCGGGCCGCCACGCGCTGGTCGTGGCACCGACCGGGTCCGGCAAGACGCTCTCGGCGTTCCTCTGGTCGCTCGACCGGCTGCTCAGCGGGCCGCGCCCGGACGACAAGCAGAAGCGGTGCCGCGTCCTCTACGTCTCCCCGCTCAAGGCGCTCGCCGTCGACGTCGAGCGCAACCTGCGCACGCCGCTGATCGGCATCCGCCAGACCGCCGACCGGCTCGGGACGCAGGTCCCCGAGGTCACCGTGGGCGTCCGCTCGGGCGACACCCCGGCCGCCGACCGGCGCAAGCTGGTCACGAACCCGCCCGACATCATGATCACGACGCCGGAGTCGCTGTTCCTGATGCTCACCTCCCAGGCCCGGGAGTCGCTGCGCGGGGTGGAGACCGTCATCGTCGACGAGGTCCACGCGGTCGCGGGCACCAAGCGCGGCGCGCACCTCGCGCTCACCCTCGAGCGGCTCGACGCGCTCCTCGACCGGCCGGCGCAGCGCGTCGGGCTGTCCGCGACCGTCCGACCGCTCGAGGAGGTCGCCCGGTTCCTCGGCGGCTCCGCGCCCGTCGAGATCGTCTCGCCGCCGTCGGCCAAGGAGTGGGACCTCCGGGTCGTGGTCCCGGTCGAGGACATGACCGCTCCCGAGCAGTACGACGAGGACTCCGAGGACCCCGGCCGCGCGCAGTCGATCTGGCCGCACGTGGAGGAGCGGGTGGTCGACCTGATCGAGCAGCACCGCTCGACGATCGTCTTCGCCAACTCCCGCCGCCTCGCCGAGCGGTTGACCGCCCGGCTCAACGAGATCGCCACCGAGCGCGCCGCTCCACCGCCGGAGGCGCTCGAGCGGCAGACCGGGGGCGGACCGACCGGCCCGCCCGCCCAGGTGATGGCCCAGTCCGGCTCCTCCCGGCCGGTCTCGGCCGACGACCCGTACGCCACGGTCGTGGCCAAGGCCCACCACGGCTCGGTCTCCAAGGACCAGCGGGCGCTGATCGAGGACGACCTCAAGCGCGGACGGATCCCCGCCGTGGTCGCGACGAGCAGCCTCGAGCTCGGCATCGACATGGGCGCGGTCGACCTCGTCGTGCAGATCGAGTCGCCGCCCAGCGTGGCCAGCGCCCTGCAGCGGGTCGGCCGCGCCGGGCACCAGGTCGGCGAGGTCTCCCGCGGCGTGCTGTTCCCCAAGCACCGGGGCGACCTGGCCCAGACCGCGGTGGCCGTCGAGCGGATGCGCACCGGCGCGATCGAGTCGCTGCGCGTGCCGGCGAACCCCCTCGACGTCCTGGCCCAGCAGGTCGTCGCGGCGACCGCGATGGAGCCGTGGCAGGTCGACGAGCTCTTCGAGCTGGTCCGGCGCACCGCCCCGTTCGCGCAGCTGCCGCGCTCGGCGTACGAGGCGGTGCTGGACCTGCTGTCGGGCCGCTACCCCTCCGACGAGTTCGCCGAGCTGCGCCCGCGCATCGTGTGGGACCGCGTCACCGGCACGCTCACCGGCCGTCCCG
Organism: Nocardioides sp. Arc9.136; assembly: GCF_030506255.1. NCBI lineage: Bacteria > Bacillati > Actinomycetota > Actinomycetes > Propionibacteriales > Nocardioidaceae > Nocardioides > Nocardioides sp. Arc9.136. The sequence goes on from NZ_CP113431.1 coordinate 2,608,111, forward strand.
GCGCCCAGCGGCTGGCCGTGACCAGTGGCGGGACGATCCCGGACCGCGGTCTCTTCGGGGTCTTCCTCGTCGGCGGCGAGGGCCCCGGCAAGCGGGTCGGCGAGCTCGACGAGGAGATGGTCTACGAGTCGCGCGTCGGCGACATCTTCGCGCTCGGCGCGACGAGCTGGCGGATCGAGGACATCACCCACGACCGGGTGCTGGTGACCCCGGCGCCGGGCATCCCGGGGCGCCTGCCGTTCTGGAAGGGCGACGCCCCCGGCCGTCCCGCCGAGCTCGGCGCCGCGATCGGAGCCTTCACCCGCGAGCTCGGCTCGCTCCCGCCGGCGAAGGCGGAGCAGGTGGCCCGCGACCGCGGCCTCGACGAGTACGCCGCCGGCAACCTGGTGACCTACCTCCACGAGCAGCTCGAGGCGACCAACACGCTGCCGAGCGACCGGACCATGGTGGTCGAGCGCTTCCGCGACGAGCTCGGCGACTGGCGGCTGGTCCTGCACTCCCCCTTCGGCATCCCGGTGCACGCCCCGTGGGCGCTGGCGATCAACGCGCGGCTGCGCGAGCGGTACGGCGTGGACGGCCAGGCGGTCGCCTCCGACGACGGCATCGTCATCCGGATCCCCGACACCGACGCCGACCCTCCGGGTGGCGACGTCGTGGTCTTCGAGGCCGAGGAGATCGAGGACCTGGTCACCACGGAGGTGGGCGGCTCCGCGCTGTTCGCCTCGCGCTTCCGCGAGTGCGCCGCGCGGGCGCTGCTGCTCCCCCGCCGGGACCCGGGCCGCCGTTCCCCGCTGTGGCAGCAGCGGCAGCGGTCCGCCGCCCTGCTCGAGGTCGCCTCGAAGTACCCCTCCTTCCCGATCGTCCTCGAGGCCGTGCGCGAGTGCCTCCAGGACGTCTACGACCTGCCGTCCCTGGTGGCGCTCATGCGCAGCGTCGACCGGCGCGAGGTGCAGGTGGTCGACGTCTCGACGCACGCGCCGTCGCCGTTCGCGCGAAGCCTGCTCTTCGGGTACGTCGCGCAGTTCATGTACGAGGGCGACTCCCCGATCGCCGAGCGGCGGGCGGCCGCCCTCTCCCTGGACCAGGGGCTGCTCGCGGAGCTGCTCGGTCGCGCGGAGCTGCGCGAGCTGCTCGACCCCGACGTGCTGGCCGAGGTGGAGGCCGAGCTCCAGCGCGTCCACCCCGACCGCCGCGCCCGCGACGCCGAGGGGGTGGCCGACCTGCTGCGCGGGCTCGGCCCGCTCAGCACGGCCGAGGTCGCCGAGCGCTGCGTCGACGGCGCCGACGTCACCGCCTGGCTCGGTGCGCTCGCGGACTCCCGGCGGACCACCCAGGTGCGCATGGCCGGTGAGGAGCGCTGGTCCTCGATCGAGGACGTCGGTCGGCTGCGCGACGGCCTCGGCGTGGCGGTGCCGCCCGGGACCCCCTCGGCGTTCACCGAGCCGGTCGAGGACCCCCTCGCCGACCTCGTCTCCCGCTACGCCCGCACGCACGGCCCGTTCACGACCGAGCAGTGCGCCGACCGGCTCGGCCTCGGGCAGGCCGTCGTCCGGCACACCCTGCAGCGGCTGGCCGGCCAGGGCCGCGTCCTCGACGGTGAGTTCCGTCCCTCCGGGTCCGGGTCGGAGTGGTGCGACGCCGAGGTGCTGCGCCGGCTGCGCCGCCGCTCGCTCGCGCGGCTGCGCAAGGAGGTCGAGCCGGTCGAGCCGGCCGCCCTCGGCCGCTTCCTCACCGCGTGGCAGCACGTGGACACCGGGTCCGGCCGGGGCCCGCGCGGCGTCGACGGCGTCCTGACCGTCATCGAGCAGCTGGCCGGCTGCCCGGTGCCGGCCTCGGCGCTGGAGCCGCTGGTGCTCTCTGCCCGGGTCCGCGACTACGAGTCCTCCTACCTCGACGAGCTCACCGCGTCCGGGGAGGTGCTGTGGGCCGGCCACGGCGCACTCCCGGGCTCCGACGGATGGATCTCGCTGCACCTGGCCGACTCCGCCCACCTGACCCTGCCCGAGCACGAGCCGTTCGAGCACTCCGAGCTGCACCAGGCGCTCCTCGACGCGCTCGCCCCCGGCGGCGCGTACTTCTTCCGCCAGCTCGCCGACACCGTCACCGCGTCGGTCGGCAGCACCCCGGACCCGGCGGTGTCGGCGGCGCTGTGGGACCTGGTCTGGGCCGGCCGGATCAGCAACGACACGCTGACCCCGGTGCGCGCGCTGGTGCGCGGCGGGTCGGCCAGCCACCGGACCAAGCGCTCGGCGCCCCGCGTGCGGATGTCCCAGACCACCCGCGGCCGGATGCCGGCCCGGACCGGCCCCCCGGAGACCGCCGGTCGCTGGGCGGTCCTCCCCGAGATCGACGACGACCCCACCCGGCGTGCGCACGCCACCGCCGAGCGGCTCCTGGACCGGCACGGCGTGGTCATCCGCGGAGCGGTCGTGAGCGAGCGGATCCCGGGCGGCTTCGCGGCGGCGTACAAGGTGCTGTCGGTCTTCGAGGACTCCGGCCGCTGCCGGCGCGGCTACTTCGTCGACGGCCTGGGCGCCGCACAGTTCGGCACCTCGGGGGCGATCGACCGCCTCCGGACCTTCTCCGAGCTCCCGCCCGACGCCAAGCCGGTGGCGGTCGCACTGGCCGCGACGGACCCGGCGAACCCGTACGGCGCCGCGCTGCCCTGGCCCGAGCGCGTGGTCGACAGCGACGCCGCCGACGGGAGGACCGCCGCCGGCCACCGGCCGGGCCGCAAGGCCGGCGCGATGGTGGTGCTCGTCGACGGCGTGCTGACGATGTACGTCGAGCGGGGCGGCCGCACGCTGCTGACCTGGACCGACGAGGAGGACCGGCTCACGCCGGCCGCGCAGGCGCTTGCCGAGGCCGCGCGGCGGGGCTCGCTCGGCCGGCTGACCGTCGAGCGCGCCGACGGCGAGCAGCTGCTCGGCTCGGGCTCCACGCCGCTGCGCGAGGCGCTGACCGCGGCCGGGTTCGTCTCGACGCCCAAGGGGCTACGGCTACGGGGCGCCGGTGCCTGAGGGCGACACCGTCTACCGCGCCGCCCGGCTGCTGGACCGCAGCCTGTCGGGCCACCGGCTGCTCCGGACCGACTTCCGGGTGCCGCAGCACGCGACGGTCGACCTCGCCGGGTCGACGGTCGTGCGCACCGTCTCGCGGGGCAAGCACCTGCTCACCCGGATCGACGGCGACCAGGGCAGCTGGACGCTGCACACCCACCTGAAGATGGAGGGTGCCTGGCGGGTCCACAAGCCGGGCGAGGGGTGGAAGCGGCCGGCCCACCAGGCCCGCGTCGTGCTGACGACCGACGACCGGGTGGCGGTGGGCTTCTCGCTCGGCATCGTCGAGCTCGTGCCCACCGCCGAGGAGGACTCCGTGGTCGGGCACGTGGGGCCCGACCTGCTCGGCCCGGACTGGGACGAGGAGGAGGCGCTGCGGCGGCTGCGGGCCGAGCCGGAGCGCCCGCTCGGCGAGGCGCTGCTCGACCAGCGCAACCTGGCCGGCATCGGCAACATGTACATGGCCGAGCTGTGCTTCGTCTCGGGCGTGCACCCGCGTGACCCGGTCGGCTCGGTGGCCAACCTCCCGCGACTGGTGCGCCGCGGGAAGCAGATGCTCGAGCTCAACAAGGAGCGAGCGGTCCAGTCCACCACCGGCGACCTGCGCGAGCGGATGTGGGTCTACCGGCGCGACAGGTCACCGTGCCGGCGGTGCCGCACGCCCATCGCGGTGGCGATGACCGGGCCCGCCGGGCGCGAGCGCGCGGCGTACTGGTGCCCGAGCTGCCAGCCGGAGCGGTCGCAGGACTGAGCCGCGGTCGAGCCGGGGACCGTCAGGCGGCGGAGGCGACGACCTCGCCGGCGCTGCGGTGGGCGGCGACCTTGCTGGCGGTGATCGGGATGGGGGCCAGCGCGGCCTCCTCGACGGCGACCGCGTGCGAGACGTCGCGCAGGACGTCGCTCAGCGGCACGTCGAGCGCCCCGCAGAGCGAGGCGAGCAGCTCGGAGGAGGCTTCCTTCTGGCCGCGCTCGATCTCAGAGATGTACCCGAGGCTCACCCGGGCCTCGGCCGACACCTGCCGCAGGGTCATCCCGCGCTGCATCCTGTGCTCGCGGAGCACGTCGCCGAGCAGCCGACGAAACAGCACCATGCGGGTTCCCCTTCCTGGTCGGTTGGTCAACGCTACCCGATCGCGGTTTCTTCCGTGCCCAGCATGTCCTCGAGCGCCGACAGTGCCTGCTGCACCGTCAGGTCCTGGATCGTGACGCGGTCGCCGCCGAGCTCGAGCTCGACGGCCTCGAGCAGCCCGGGGCCGGAGAGGCCGACGAAGACGGTGCCCGCCGGCTTGCCCTCCTGCTCGCCCGGTCCGGCGACGCCGGTGGTCGACACGCCGTACGTCGCGCCGGTCAGCTTGCGGACGCCGACCGCCATCGCGCGGGCGCACTCGGCCGAGACGACGCCGTGCTCCTCGATGACCTCGTCGGACACCTCGAGCAGGCTGTGCTTGAGCTCGGTGGCGTAGGTGACCACGCCGCCGAGGAACGTCTCGGACGCGCCCGGCGTCTCGGTGAGCTTCACCGCCAGCCGGCCACCGGTCAGCGACTCGGCCGAGGAGATCGTGTGCCCACTGGCACGCAGCAGCAGGTGGACGCGGGCGGCGACGTCGATCACGCAGCGATCGTAGGCGGCCACCGGTGGTCCCGTGCGCCGGGGCCTCCCCGGTGGGTCGGCACCCGTAGCCTCGCCGCATGCCGCTGCCGATCGAGGACTACGCGCTCATCGGGGACCGCCGCACCGCCGCGCTCGTCGGCACCGACGGCTCCGTCGACTGGCTGTGCCTGCCCCGCTTCGACTCCCCCGCCTGTCTCGCGGCGCTCCTCGGCACCCACGAGCACGGCCACTGGCAGCTCGTCCCGGAGGGCGTCTACAGCACCGAGCGCCGCTACGTCGGTGCCTCGGCGGTGCTGGAGACGACGTTCACGACGGCCGACGGCGTGGTGAGGCTGACCGACCTGATGCCCCGCGGCGACGGCCAGGCCGACGTCGTACGACGCGTGACCGGCGTGCGCGGCACCGTCCGGATGCGTCACGAGTGGCGGATCCGGCTCGACTACGGCGCCGTCCACCCGTGGGTCCGCCGGCAGCACATCCACGGCACGGAGGCGATCGTGGCCATCGCAGGCCCCGACCAGCTCGTCCTGCGGGGTCCCCGTCTCCCCCGCGCCAGCGACCACAGCCACAACGACGCCTTCGACGTCTCGGCGGGCGAGGAGCTGACGTTCTCGATGACCTGGCTCCCCTCGCACGTCGACGTGGAGGAGCTCGAGGAGGTCGAGGACCGGGTCGCGCGCAGCATCGCGGAGGACGAGGAGTGGGCTCGCGCGTGCCGGTCCGACCTCCCGCACGCCGCCCTGGTGCAGCGCTCGCTGCTGACCCTGCGCCTGATGACCCACGAGGTCACCGGCGGCATCGTCGCCGCGCCCACGACCTCGCTGCCCGAGGAGATCGGCGGCGAGCGCAACTGGGACTACCGGTTCTGCTGGCTGCGCGACGCGGCCCTCACGATCACCTCCCTCATCGACGCCGGCTACACCGAGGAGGCGATGCTCTGGCGGGCGTGGCTGCTGCGCTCGGTCGCGGGCGACCCCGAGGACCTGCAGATCATGTACGCCGTCGACGGCGCCCGCCGGCTGACCGAGCACGAGCTGCCGCACCTGCCGGGGTACGCCGGCTCGCTGCCGGTGCGGATCGGCAACGGCGCCGCCGTCCAGCAGCAGCACGACGTGCTCGGCGAGGTGATGGACGCGCTGGAGCGGGTCCGGACCGCTCGCGGGAGGGCCGACGACGACGCCTGGGCGCTGCAGCGGGCGCTGGTCGACGACCTCGGCAAGCACTGGCGGGAGCCCGACCACGGCATCTGGGAGATCCGCGGCGAGCCGCGCCACTTCACCCACTCCCGGGCCATGGTGTGGGTCGCCTTCGACCGCGCCGTCAAGGCGGTCGAGCTCCACGGCCTCGACGGGCCGGTCGAGGAGTGGCGGCGCATCCGTGACGAGGTGCGCGAGGAGGTCCTGACCCGCGGGTGGAACGAGGCGAAGGGCACCTTCACCCAGCACTACGACACCGACGCGGTCGACGCCTCCCTCCTCGTCCTGCCGCTCGTCGGGTTCCTGCCCGGCGACGACCCCCGCATCCTCGGGACGATCGCGGCGGTCGAGCGGGAGCTGATGCGCGACGGGCTGCTGCTGCGCTACCGCACCGAGACCGGCGTCGACGGCCTCGCCGGGGACGAGCACCCCTTCCTCGCCTGCTCGTTCTGGCTGGTCTCGGCTCTCGCGCTGGCCGGTCGGACCGACGACGCCCGCGCCCTCTTCGACCGCCTCGCTGCGCTGGCCAACGACGTCGGCCTGCTCGCCGAGGAGTACGACCCCGTCGCCTGCCGGATGACGGGCAACTTCCCCCAGGCGTTCAGCCACCTGACCCTGGTGCAGGCCGCGCTCGTCCTCGCCGACGTCGCCGATGTCGCCGACGTCGCCGGCTGACCGGCCGCTGACCCGGGTTCGCTCCTGGACCACCGTGATCGTTCAATTGAACGATCACGGTGGCGTGGAAGCGCTTGCACGGCTGCTGCGGGCACCCGGATCGTTCAATTGAACGATCCGGGTGGCCGCAGCGCCCGCAGGACGCGCAGACGGGGGCCGGCCCGCGTGGGCCGACCCCCGTCGTGGTCGTGCTGGCGGGCTACTTCCCCGCGACCACGGTGATCGTGCGGGTGATCGTCCTGGCCGCCACGTCGCCGCGGCCGTTGTAGGTGATCGTCAGCGTCTTCTCACCGGCGCCGCCGAACGGCCACAGCCGGACGCTGGCCTTGCCGTTCTTGAGCCTGACGACCTTGGCCGGCTTGCCCGGGGTCTCGATGCGGACCCAGCCGTTCGCGTCCTCACCCTCGGCGGCCACGCGGACGGTGATCTTCGCCCGCGTCTTGCCGGCGACGATCCTGCCCGGGTTGACCGACGGCTTGATGCTCGGCGTCACCGGCTCCGGGGTCGGCTCGGGGTCGGTCGGGGTCGGGTCCGTCGGCGTCGGCTCGGGATCGGTCGGCCCGGGCGTCGGGTCCGTCGGGCCGGGGGTCGGCGGGTCGGTCGGCCCGGGAGTCACCGGGCCCGGGTCGACCGGGCCGGGGACGCTGTCTGCGACGAGGTCGAGCCCGACGATCTCCGGGTTGTGGTCGGACGCACCGAACGGGTCGGCGGAGTACAGGTCGACGACGTTGTTGTTGAACCGGCCGTACTGGTACCCGACCGACTCGTTGGAGTTGATCGTCCAGATGTCGACGCCGGTCACCAGCTCGCGAGCGGCCGCGTTCGCGAAGACGTGGTCGAGGGAGCCGTACAGCCCGGAGAACGAGTAGGACTCCTCGTCCGGGTCGTCGGTCGACTCGAGCGCCGTCCAGCCGTTCTCCTCGAGCAGCTGGACCGGGTCCTCCTCGCTGTAGGAGTTGAAGTCGCCGGTCAGGAACACCGCGTCGATCGACCGCTTCTCCGCGAAGTCGTCGGCGAAGGCGTCGAGCGCACGCGCCTGCCCGATGCGGTCCGGGTTCGCGTTGCCCTGGCCGGTGCCGTCGTCGGCGCCCGATCCCTTGGACTTGAAGTGGTTCACGATGACGCCGAACGCCTCGGCGTCGGGGGCACCCACGGCCTTGAACGCCTGGGCGAGCGGCTCGCGTGCGTTGTCGAAGTTCACCTCGTCGATCAGGACCGACGACGTCCCGACGGGCGCCACCTTGGCCGGCTGGTAGATGAAGGCCGTCCGGATGACGTCCTCCTGCGCCGGGGTCGGCAGCTCCGAGGCCGGCGGGGACGGCACGAACTCCCAGACCTCCGAGCCGGCCGCCTCGTTGAGGGCGTCGGTGAGGGTGCTGAGGGCGAAGTCGCGGTCCTTGCCGAACTGCACCGAGTTCTCGATCTCCTCGAGGGAGACGACGCTCGCGCCGAGCCGGTTGATCGCCGCGACGATCTTCGCCTCCTGCCGCTCGAAGTCCTCCGTCTCGGCTGCGCCCCGCGGACCGTTGTTCGTGCAGCTGTTGACCGTGACGGGGTTCTTCGCCCGGTCGACGTAGTAGGTGCAGGTGCCGAGCCCCTTGGACTCGAACTCCTTGCCCGTCGTCGGGAAGTAGTTGAGGACGTTGAACGTCGCGATCCGATTGTCGCCGCCGACGTCCGCCGGCGCCGCGTTCTCGGCGCGGAGGTCCTCGAACTCGGCGACGTCCGTGCCGAGCCCGGTGACCGGCTTCGTCGGCTGCAGCTTGTAGAGACCGTTGCGGTGGTCGACGACGAAGGCGCCCTTCAGCACCGCTTCGGCGCCGACCGTGACCGAGCGCTGCGCATCGAGCCAGGACAGCGGCTCACCGCTGGCGGCACCGCCGAAGTTCTGGGACTTGCCGTCGTCGAGCGTGACCAGGCGCCGCGCGTTGTCCTGCTCGACGGACCTCGGGTCACCGGTCTGGGCGTCCTCGACCTCCGTCGGCTGGATGAGCGGGCGGTCCCCGGTCGCCAGCCCGACCTCGCCGTACTGCCAGGTCGCGTAGCTGTTGGTGACGGTGAAGTCGTCCGTCGGGTCGATCAGCTCGCCCTCGTGCGCCTCGCGCTCCGCGTCGGTGGTGTACCAGGCGACGCTCCGCGGCTGCACCGGCGCAAGCGTCTGGGTGAGCGCGGTGTACGTCGCGCCGCCGATCTGCGTCAGGCTGGCACCGCTGCTGGTGTACTCGCCCGCCTGACCCGTCACCTCCACCGAGTCGCCGATCTGCGGGTACGTCGCGAATCCGGCCGTGCCGGCGTACACGAAGATGCCGTCGGACGCACCGGGGGTCGTGTCGACCGCCGTGCCTCCGGTGCCGGCGGTCTGCAGGTAGAACCCGTTGAGGCCGCCGCTCGGGTAGACCGCGGTGACGACGCCCCGGGTCACGACCTGCTGGCCCGCGAGCGACGTGGCCGTGCCGGTGCCCTGGATCTGCGCGATCGTGCGCGCGGTCGGGGTGGCCGGCGGGGTCGGCTCCTCAGGTTCGGCCGTGCCCCTCCCGGAGGCGGTGGGGCTCGGTGCAGCGACGACCAGGTCTACGGAGTTGTTGTCCGTGTCGGCCCCGGTGGCCGCTCGGTTGGCCGAGCTGGTGCCCGACAGCGCGGTTCCCTGGTTGGCCTCCTCGAACGTGTTGGCGGTGCCGTAGCCCACGGCGTCGACGACGGCCGACGACGCGCCGGTGATGTCACCGGTGGGAAGACCGGAGATCGTGCTGGCCTGGTTGCTCAGGACCACGAGGCCCGAGTTCGCGCCCAGGTTCACGCCGCCGCTGACGTCAGGCGTGGGCAGCGCGGCGCCGCTGTCGCCTCCCGCGGCGCCGACGAGGAAGTGCCCGCCGGCCGGGATGGTCCCGGAGAGGTCGATCTTGTTCTGCAGGTTGCCGCCGGCGCTCCGCGACGGGCTGCCGTAGAAGACGGCCCAGCCGTCCAGGCGCACGTCCGCGGTGGTCGGGTTGTACAGCTCGATGAAGTCGTTGGCGTAGGTCGACGCCGGCAGGGTGCCGCTGACGGCGAAGCCACCTCCGCCGTAGACCTCGCTGATGACGAGGCCGCTGCCGTCGGGAGCGGCGAAGGCGGGGAGCGGAGCGAAGGACAGCCCGGTCGCGGCGACGGCGAGACCGGAGAGCGAGGCGAGGAGCCTGCGCGGGGAACGCCCGGATGAGGGCATGACGGAACCTCCGAGAAGGGGGGGTGGGGGGAGACTGCAGGCGGAACGACCGCGGGGCCTGCCGATCGGCAGGCCCCGCGGGTGGATCACTTCTTGCTGACCCGGAACTTCACGACCTGGGTGTCGGACGTCGTGCTGTCGTTGCCGAGGTACTTGATGCGCACCTTCTTCTGGCCCGGCTTGCCGTAGCCCTTCAGCGTGAACGCGACCTTGCCGTTCTTGCCGAGCTTGATGGTCGTGGCCTTGCCGAAGCGGAAGACCTTGATCGACCCGGTGGCCGGTCGGCCGCCGGCGGTGACGGCGGCCTTGAGCTTCACGGCCCGGCCGACGACGGCCTTGCCCGGCTGGGTCGCCTTGAGCTCGGCGGCGTTCTTGCCGACCGTGGTGGTCAGCACGGCACCCTGCTCGCTGGTGAGCGTGATGACGTCACCGGCCTTGGCCGACGCGGGGACGACGAGCTCGACCTGGGCGGCCCGGTCGGTGACCGGGAAGGTGCCGATGGTCCTGCCGCCGAGGGTGGCGGTCAGCTGGGTGTCCGCCGGGACGCTGCGCGAGGTGAGACCGAGCTTCTCGACGCGGAACGAGACCGTCGTGCCGGGCTTCACGGTCGCGGGGATGGTCGAGAAGACCTGGCGCTGGGTGAAGTCGGGCTCGATCGGCGAGTTCGCGGCGAGGTAGCTGCGCCACAGCTCGGCGTCGAGGAGGCCGGTGTCGGTGTAGGTGCCCTCACCGAAGGCACGGAAGTTGTCACCACCGGTGGCGAGGAACGACAGGGTCGAGACCGTGTAGGTCTTCGCCGGGTCGAGCGGCTTGCCGTCGACGGTGACCGAGGTGATCCGCTGGCCGGCCGGCTTGGAGGGGTCGGCGACGACGCGGACGTTGTCCGACAGCCCCAGCTGCAGGTAAGGCCGCGAGGGCACGGTGCCGTCGGCGTTGGTCTGCCACTGCTGCTCGAGGACCTTGGTCAGCGAGGCGCCGGTCAGCTTGACCAGCGCGACGGTGTTGTTGAACGGCAGCACCGCGTTGGCCTCGGCGAACGTGACCACGCCGTCGGTGTTCGCGGGGTTCTTCGCGGCGTCGCCGGCGAACAGCAGGTCCGCGCGCAGGCCGCCGGGGTTGGTCAGGCCAAGGTCCGGCTCCGCGATGGAGGAGAGGCCGTCGCGCAGGGCGTTGGCGACCAGTCCACCGAGGGTGGACTCCGAGGCGCGGTCGTCGCGCTTGCCGTCGGCGAACGCGGTCGTGATGTCGCCGGTGATCTTCCCGACCGGCTGGTTGCCGATCGCGGCGGCCTCCGCGAGCGCGGCGTCGACGATCGTGGCGACCTCCGCGACCCGCGGGAGGGTGGTGTCCGCGGTGGCGACGCGCGCGACGTTCGTCGCGGTGTACGCCGAGACCTCACCGGTGGCGTCGTCGACGGTCAGGTCGACCCGACCGATGTTCTCGCCGTAGGAGCCGGTCTGCAGGACCGGCCGGGTCTTGCCCGCCACGCCGGGGACGGGGGCGTCCCAGGCGTACTGCTTGTGGGTGTGACCGGTGAAGATGACGTCGACCGTGGCCGAGGTCTTGGTGACGATGTCGGCGAAGACACCGCCGCCCGCGATCTCCTGCTCGAGGGTCGCCTTCTCCGGGGTGCCGGCGCCGGCGCCCTCGTGGTACTCCGCCACCAGGACGTCGGCCTCGCCGTTGTCGGCCTTGCCGTCGGAGAGCTGGGTGGCCACGCGGTTCACCGCGGCGACCGGGTCACCGAAGGTCAGCTGGGAGATCCCGGCCGGGCTCACCAGGGACGGGGTCTCCTCGGTGATCACGCCGATCACGCCGACGGTGACGCCGCCGACCTCGTAGGTGGCGTACTCGTCGAGCGCCGGGGTGGTCGTGCCCTTGGTGTAGACGTTCGCACCGAGGTAGTCGAAGTCGGCGGCGTCCTGCACGCGTCCCTCGAGGTCGGCGAAGCCGCGGTCGAACTCGTGGTTGCCCACGGCGGACCCGGCGAGGTCGAGGGCGTTCAGCACGTCGATCGTCGGCTGGTCCTGCTTGTTCGACGAGGCGAACAGCGAGGCGCCGATGTTGTCGCCGGCCGAGAGGAAGAGCGTGTTCGCGTCCCCCGCGTCGGTCCGGGCCTGCTCGATCGTGGTCGCGAACTTGGTGGTGTTCTCGTCGATGCGACCGTGGAAGTCGTTGATGTTGAGCAGGGTGATGTCGACGTCGGCGGCGTGGGCGGGGGCGGGGATGAGCACGAGGGTCGAGGCGGCGAGCCCGAGACCCAGGGGTGCGACCAGCCGCTTGCGGGATGCAGGCATGTAGCGGAACTCCTGGAAGGGGGAACGGGCCGAGGCCCGAGGACAGCCCCGGATGCGGGCGCCAGCACACGTCATCGCCGTCGACAGACGACGTCCCGAGACGAGCGCGAGCAAGCGGAAACCTTCCGGCACGAGGGGCGGGCGGCCGATGAGGCCGCCGTCACCCTAGTACGGCGCCGCAGGTCCTGGCGTCACCCGGAAGGTGACGATCAGGTGACGAATCAGCGCGCGGCGGTGCGGAGGGTGCGGCGCTGCTTCCAGACGTCGCGGAAGAACTCGTAGCCCGACCAGAGGGTCAGCACGACGGCGACGACCAGCAGGGCCTGGGCGAGGTAGAACACGACCTCGCCGGGGACCTCGAGCGCCTCGGGGAGGTCGGGGTCGCGCAGCGGCAGCACCAGCGCGCCGAGCGCGATGGCCTGCACGGTGGTCTTGAGCTTGCCGAGGTCGGCTGCGGCGATGACGACGCGCTTGGCGACGGAGAGGCGCAGGAGCGTCACGCTCCACTCCCGGGCGAGCACCACGATCGTGACCCACCACCAGATGTCACCGGTGATGGAGAGGCCGATGAACGCCATACCGGTGATCGCCTTGTCGGCGATCGGGTCGGCGATCTTGCCGAAGTCGGTGACGAGGTTGCGGGCGCGGGCGATGTCACCGTCGATCTTGTCGGTGATCATCGCGACGACGAACAGCCCGTAGGCCACGCAGCGCCACAGGATCGAGTCGCCGCCGTCGACGAGCATGGCCCAGCCGAAGAACGGCACCATCACGATCCGCAGCGTGGTCAGCACGTTGGGCAGGTTCAGGTTCGACACCTGGGGCTGGGTCTCGGTCATGCGCGCGCCTCCTGCACGATCGGCTCGGCGTACAGGTCGGCGCCCTCGGCGTCGACGACCACCGCGGTCACGATCTCCCCGACCCGCGCCTCGCAGCCGACCAGGAAGGTCGAGCCGTCGACCTCCGGGCCCTGGTGCGCCGCGCGTCCCTCGACGGCGGTCCCGCCGTCCTCGTGGGTGACGGACTCGACGAGGACCTCGACGGTCTCGCCGAGCCGCTCCAGCGCCCGCTGGGCGGTGAGCTCCTCGACCAGCGCGGTCACGTGCTCGGCGCGGGCGCGGACCTCGTCCTCGTCCAGCTTGCCGTCGTACGTCGCCGCCTCGGTGCCGTCCTCGTCGGAGTAGCCGAACACGCCGGTGACGTCGAGGCGGGCCGCGACGAGGAAGTCGCACAGCGTCTGCAGGTCCTCCTCGGTCTCACCGGGGAAGCCGACGATCACGTTGCAGCGCACGCCCGCCTCCGGGGCGTGGCCGCGCACCTGCTCGAGCAGGCCGAGGAAGCTCTCCGGGTCGCCGAAGCGGCGCATCCGGCGCAGCACCGACGCGCTCGCGTGCTGGAAGCTGAGGTCGAAGTACGGCACGACGCCCGGCGTCGTCGCGATCGCCTCGACCAGCCCGGGGCGGGTCTCCGCCGGCTGCAGGTAGGAGACGCGCACCCGGTCGACGCCGTCGATCGCGGCCAGCTCGGGCAGCATCGTCTCGAGCAGGCGCAGGTCGCCGAGGTCCTTGCCGTACGACGTGGAGTTCTCGCTCACGAGGAACAGCTCGCGCACGCCCTGGGTGGCCAGCCACTGGGCCTCCTGCAGGACGTCGTTGGGCCGGCGGCTGACGAAGGAGCCGCGGAAGGCCGGGATCGCGCAGAACGAGCAGCGCCGGTCGCAGCCGGAGGCGAGCTTGAGCGGGGCGGTCGGGCCGCCGTCGAGCCGCCGCCGGACGGCCCGCGGGCCGGTGGCCGGTGCGCCGAGTCCGATCTCGGAGGTCCCGGCGGGCGCGACCACCCCGGCGGCACCGGAGACCGAGGCGTGGCCCGGGACGGCCAGGGTCGAGGAGGACCGCTCGGCCGGCGAGATCGGCAGCAGCCGGCGCCGGTCCTGCGGCGTGTGCGGGTGGTGGGTCTCCCCCGCCACGATCGAGCGCAGCCGCGCGGCGATGTCGGGGTAGTCGTCGAAGCCGAGGACCGCGTCGGCCTCGGGGAGGGACTCGGCGAGCTCCTTGCCGTACCGCTCGGCCATGCAGCCGACGGCCACGACGGCCTGGGCGCGGCCGCTGCCGCCGGCCGAGGGCTTCAGGTCCGCGGCCTCGAGCAGGGTGTCGACGGAGTCCTTCTTGGCGCTCTCGACGAAGCCGCAGGTGTTGACGACGACCGTGTCGGCGTCGGCGGGGTCCTCGACGAGGCGGAAGCCGTCGGCCTCGAGCCGGCCGGCCAGCTCCTCGGAGTCGACCTCGTTGCGCGCGCACCCGAGGGTCAGCAGCGCCACCGAGAGCGGGGTCGTCGGTCCGGGGCGGGTGTCAGCTGCAGTCATGGTCGTGCCCGAGTATGACCGCCCACCACCCGCCCCGACGAACCCGCGGGGCCGGCGGGGCCGCTCACTCGTGCGGCTTGACCGCCAGGACGGGGCAGCGTGCGTCGAGGATCACGCGCTGGGCGACGCTGCCCATGAGTAGCTTGCCTACCGGCGTGCGGCGCTTGAGGCCGAGCACGACGAGCGCCGCGCCCACCTCCTCGGCGACCCGCAGGATCTCGGCGGCCACGTCCGGGGCGACCGCCTGGCGCACCTCGTGCTCCAGGCCCGACGCCGACAGCTCGGCCTCGAGGCGGTCCAGCGCCTCCGGGTGTGCGTAGTGCTCGTCGACCAGGGCGTCGCCGCGGCTGACGTTGACCGTGACCACGCCCAGTCCGCGCAGCCGCGCCTCGGCGAGCGCGTGGACCAGGGCCACCGCTCCGAACTCGTCGGGCGTCCACCCGACCACGATCCGTCCTGCGCTCATCGGTTCACCAGCTCCTCGTCACGGCGGTCGGTCTCCTCGGGGTGGGTCGGTGCCGCCGGGCGGCGGCGCAGCACGCGGGCGAGCAGGGCGAGCGCGATGACGACGTACACGACGACCGCGAGCGGCTCGCTCACCAGCGCGCTGGCGTCGCCGTCGGAGATCGTGAGCGCCTCGCGCAGCTTGGTCTCCATCAGCGGGCCGAGGATGACGCCGAGGATCAGCGGCAGCACCGGCAGCCCGAAGCGTCGCATCGCCAGGCCCAGCAGGCCGAAGACCAGCAGCAGGCCGACGTCGAAGGGGTCCAGGTTGGTGGCGTAGGCACCCAGGCAGGCGAAGAACAGGATGCCGGCGTAGAGCTGGGGCCGCGGGATGCGCAGCAGCTTGGCCCACATCGGCGCCAGCGGCAGGTTGAGCACCAGCAGCAGGAAGTTGCCGATCAGCAGGCTGGCCAGCAGCGTCCACACCAGGTCGGACTGCTCGGTCATCAGCTGCGGGCCGGGCGTGATGCCGTAGCCCTGCAGCGCCGCGAGCATCACCGAGGCGGTCGCGGTGACCGGGATGCCGAGCGCGAGCATCGGGACGAACATGCCGGCGGCCGAGGCGTTGTTGGCCGCCTCCGGACCGGCGACGCCCTCGATCGCGCCCTCGCCGAACTCCTCGCCGCCCTTGCCGCGGGCCAGCCGCTTCTCGGTCACGTAGGACAGGAAGGTCGGGATCTCGGCACCGCCGGCGGGGATGGCCCCGAAGGGGAAGCCGTACGCCGTGCCGCGCAGCCACGGCCCGACCGAGCGCCGGACGTCGGCGCGCCCCATCCAGGGCCGGCCGACCGGGACCACCTGGAGCGGCGTGCGCCGCAGGTGGGCGGCCACCCAGAGCGCCTCGCCCAGGGCGAAGATGCCGACGGCGACCACGACGATGTCGAGCCGGTCGTTGAGCTGGGCGACCCCGAAGGACAGCCGGGGCTGGCCGGTGTTGAGGTCGAGGCCGACCAGGCCGATGGTGAGGCCGACGAAGAGGGCGACCAGGCCGCGGATCACCGAGGCACCGATGACCGTGGCCGTCATGACCAGCGCGAGCACCATGATCGCGAAGTACGACGGGGCGCCGATGTCGACGGCGACCGAGGCCAGCGCCGGGGCGAAGAACGCGACCAGGAGCGTGCCGATGGTGCCGGCGATGAAGGACCCGATGGCCGCGGTGGCGAGGGCTTGGGCCGCCCGCCCCCGCTTGGCCATCTTGTTGCCCTCCAGCGCCGTCATCACCGAGGCCGACTCGCCGGGGGTGTTGAGCAGGATCGAGGTGGTCGAGCCGCCGTACATGCCGCCGTAGTAGATGCCGGCGAACATGATGAACGACGAGGTCGCCTCGAGGCCGTAGGTCACCGGGAGCAGCAGCGCGACGGCCATCGCCGGGCCGATGCCCGGGAGCACGCCGACGAAGGTGCCGAGGAGGACGCCGATCGCGGCGTACATGAGGTTCTCGGGGGTGACGGCCGCGGACAGGCCGCCCCAGAGCAGGTCGAAGGAGTCCATCAGAGGATGCCGTCCAGGATGCCGGGGGCCAGCGGGATGCCGAGGCCGACGTAGAAGGCGTACCAGCTGGCGACCGCCAGCACCGCGCCCACGAGGACGTCGCGCAGCAGCGTGCGGCTGCCGAGCGACCAGGCGGAGCCGGCGAAGAGCACGGCCCCGGAGATCGCCCAGCCGAGCACGTCGACGGTGGCGATGGTGAAGAGCAGGACGGCCACGAGCTTGGCGACGGTGAGCCAGTCGGTGTCGCTGGTCAGGTCGACGTCCTCGCCGCCCTCGGCCTCCGGCACGTCGCCCCGGAGCGCAGCGACGGCCAGGAGCACCGCGAGCACGACCATGCCGGTGCCGATGACGTAGGGGAAGACGCGCGGGCCGACCGGGTCGGCGAAGCCGGTGCCGAGGGTGGTGGCGTCGTACACGGTCAGCGCGCCGACGACCGCCAGCACGGCGGCGAGGCCGAGCTGCGCCAGGTCGCGACGGGGCGCCGCGGGACCGCCCGGGGCGGTGTCGTGGGTGTCCGGGGCCAGGGTGCTCACAGCAGGCCCACCTCCTCCAGGGTCGATGCGACGCGCGCGTCCTGCTCGTCGATGAATGCGCCGAAGTCCTCGCCGGTGACGAAGCGGTCGATCCAGCCGTTCTTGTCCAGCTGCTCCTGCCACTCCGGGGTCTCCCGCATCCGGCCGAGCAGGTCGACCAGCTCGTCGCGCCGCTCGTCGGAGATGCCCGGCGGGGCGAAGACGCCGCGCCAGTTGGTGAAGACCAGGTCGATGCCGGACTCCTCCAGGGTCGGGACGTCCTTGACCGTCTCGCCCTCGAGCCGCTCGTCGCCGGAGACGGCCAGCACGCGCAGCTCGCCGCTGGCGATCTGGCCCTCGAACTCGCCCAGGCCGGAGAAGCCGACCTGGATCTTGTCGCCGAGGAGGGCGCTGGTCAGCGGCCCGCCGCCGTCGTAGGGCACGTAGGTGACCTCGCGCGGGTCGATGCCCACGGTCTCGGCCAGCTGCATGGGGAAGAGGTGGTCGGGGCCGCCCGGGCTCGACCCGCCGCCGACGACGACCGACCCGGGGTCGGCCTTCCAGGCGCGGACCATGTCGTCGATCGTCTTGAACGGGGAGTCGGCGGGCACGAGCACGCCCTCGTAGTCCTCGATCAGCTGGGCGACCGGGGTGGCG
Source organism: Nocardioides sp. Arc9.136 (assembly GCF_030506255.1). NCBI lineage: Bacteria > Bacillati > Actinomycetota > Actinomycetes > Propionibacteriales > Nocardioidaceae > Nocardioides > Nocardioides sp. Arc9.136. Next base: position 2,625,681 of record NZ_CP113431.1, read on the forward strand.
TCGCCGAGGCCGTGCTCGAGGCCGAAGGAGTACGCCGAGCCGACGACGCCGAGCCCGACGGTCATCAGCAGGTGCTCGTTGCCCTCCTCCCCCATCAGCCGGGTCAGCGCGACCGACCCGCCGGCGCCGAGGATGTTGGTGACCTCGAAGGAGCCCCCCGTGATGTCCTCGGACTCCAGCACGCCGACCGCGGCGCGGCCGGTCTGGTCGTAGCCGCCGCCGGGGCTGTTCGGGATCCACATCGCCAGGTCCCGGTCGTCGTCGCCGCGGGTCACCCCGCAGGCCGTCGTCGAGACCACCAGCGCCAGCCCGGCGGCCACCGCCGCGAGTGCTCGTGCTGCTCCCACCATGTCGCTCCTGTCCGGTTCTGCTGCGAGGCTCTGCGGAGACGAGCATCCCGCCCGCTGTGGCGGCCGTCACCCTTGGGAAAGCAACGGAGGTTGTGGAACTTGTGGTCACCGCGCTGGCGCCCGCCCCGGACGCGCCACCTGAGCCTCGCCGGGCAGTTCCTCGCGCTGCAGCTGCTCGTGCTGCTCGTCGTGGTGCTGGTGACCGGGGTCGTCTCGGTGCGGCAGGCCGACGTGACCTTCCGCGACGACCGCGGGGCGCGGCTCCGGTCGGCGGCCGAGGGCCTCGCGAGCACCGACGCGGTGCAGGACGCCCTGGCCACCGGGACCGGGCGGGACTCCCTGGCCTTCTACGCCCAGCAGCGGGCCGGTGACGTCGGCGCGACCGCCGTGCACCTGGCCGACGCCCGGGGCCGGGTCCTGGTCGGCACCGACCCCACCCGCGAGGGCGAGCTGCTGGACCTGGGCCCCGGCGACGTGCTGGAGCGCCGGAGCTGGACCGGCGACATCGAGGACGCCGGTCACCGGGCGATCGCGGCCGAGGTCCCGGTGCTCAGCCCGGGGGGCGACGGCGCACCGCGCGCCGGGGAGCTGGTCGGCGTGGTCGTGGTCGCCGAGCGGTACCCGCCCTGGCCCGAGCGGCTGCGCGGCACGCTCGACGACCTCGTGACCTTCCTGGCCCTGGGACTCGCGCTCGGCGTCGCCGGGTCGTTCCTCCTCTCCCGGCTCATCAAGCGGCGCACGCGGGGCCTGGAACCGGGAGAGATCGCCGCACTCGCCGACCAGCGCGAGGCGCTGCTGACCTCGCTGCGCGAGGGGGTCGTCGCGGTGAGCGAGTCCGGCGTCCTGACGGTGGTCAGCGACAGCGCCCGGGACCTGCTGGGCCTCCCCGACGACCCCACCGGGCGGCGCGTGGCCGAGCTCGAGCTCGAGCCGGCGGTGCGCGACCTGCTCACCGGCCACGGCGTGGTCCGCGACGGCGTGCTCGTCGTCGCCGGCCGCGTCCTGGTGACCAACCGCAACCCGGTCCAGCACGACGGCCGGCCCACCGGCACGGTGACCACGGTGCGCGACCGCACCGAGCTGCTCGCGCTGCAGAGCGAGCTGAGCGCGCGGCAGAGCGTCACCGAGACGCTGCGCGCCCAGACCCACGAGTTCAGCAACCAGCTGCACACGATCTCCGGGCTCCTCCAGCTCGGCGAGCACGAGGAGGCGGGTCGGGTGATCAGCACCCTCACGCGTCGCCGGGCCGCCATCAGCGACGCGGTCACCTCCCGGGTCGAGGACCCGGCGGTCGCGGCCCTGCTGATCGCGAAGACCAGCTCGGCGGCCGAGCGGCAGACCTGGCTCGGGCTCACCGACGACACCCGGCTGCCGCGGCTGGACCACGAGCTCTCCGCCGACCTCGGCACGGTGCTGGGCAACCTGGTGGACAACGCCGTCGAGGCCGTGGCGACGACCGGCCGGACCGGACGACGCGCGCGTGTCGACGTACGGCTGGTGCAGGAGGAGGACGGGACGGCGGTGGTGCAGGTGGCCGACACGGGACCGGGAGTACCGTCCGACCAGGTCGACGCCGTCTTCCGGCGCGGCTTCACCACCAAGCCGAGCGACGCCAGCGGGCGCGGGCTGGGCCTGGCCCTGGTCCAGGTCGTCTGCGAGCGCCGGGGCGGCTCGGTGTCGGTGCACGACCGGGAGGACGGACCCGGCGCGGTCTTCACCGCCCGGTTGCCCGGGCACCGGCCCGGACGCCTCGAAGGAGGGGACGAGGATGCCTGACCCGACCGCCACGTCGCCGGGGGTCCTGCAGGTCCTCGTCGTGGACGACGACTTCATGGTGGCCTCGATCCACGCCCGCTTCGTCGAGCGCGCCCCGGGCTTCGCGGTGGCCGGCCGGGCGGCGACCGGTGCCGAGGCTCTCGAGGCGGTCGAGCGGCTGCGGCCCGACCTGGTGCTGCTCGACGTCCACCTGCCCGACCTCAGCGGGATCGAGGTGCTGCGCCGGCTGCGCGGCCGCGGCGACGACGTGGGGGTCATCGTCGTGACCGCGGCGCGCGAGGTCGACACCGTCCGCGCGGCGGCCGCCGCCGGCGCCGCGCACTACCTGGTCAAGCCGTTCGAGCACGAGGACCTGCTGGCCCGGCTGGAGGCCTTCCGCGCGGCGCACGAGGCACTGCAGGGGGTCGACGCGCCCGACCAGCAGCACATCGACGCCGTCTTCGCCCCGCTCGGGCGGGCCCGCGCGGTGCTGCCGAAGGGGCTGAGCCCCGAGACCGCCGAGGCGGTCCTCGCCGCCCTGGGCGAGGCGGGCGAGCTGTCGGCGAGCGAGGCCGCGGAGGTCGTCGGCATCTCCCGGGTGAGCTGTCGGCGCTACCTCGAGCACTTCGTCGAGGAGGGCAGGGCCACCGTGCGCCTGCGGTACGGCGGCACCGGCCGCCCCGAGCGGCGGTACCGCACCACCTGAGCCGACCGGCGGGGTCCGCGGATCCGGCACCGCCGAGGGCGTCCGTCGCCTACCGTGAGCCAGCACATCTGACACCGGACTCGGGAGGGCCAGTGCAGTGGACGCCTGAGCAGGGCCCGGGCTCCGGCGCAGCCGCCCTGTGGCGCCTGACGCTGGAGCACTCCCCCGTCGGCCTCGCGGTGGTCGACCTCGAGGGCAGGATCCTCCTCGCCAACCGCGCGTTCGCCGAGATGCTGGGCCGGGAGCCCGAGGCGCTCGAGCACGCGTCGTTCGCCGACCTCACCCACCCCGACGACCTCGCAGCCGACGTCGAGCAGTTCGAGCGGTGCGTGGCCGGGGAGCTGGACACCTACCGGCTGGGCAAGCGCTACCTGCACGCCGACGGCGGCCACGTGTGGACCGAGCTCTCCGTGGGCCTGGTCCGCGACGCCGAGGGCCGCCCGGCGCACCTGGTGTCCCAGGTCGTCGACGTCACCGAGCGGCACGAGTACGAGCAGCGGCTCCGGGCGGCGATCGCCGAGGTCGAGCACGAGCGGCAGACCATCGAGACGGTCTTCGAGACGGTCGGGGTCGGGCTGCTGCTCATCGACGCCGAGGGTCGGTACCAGCGGATGAACCGCCGGCACCGCGAGACGATGAACCTGCCCTTCCCCGGCGGGCACGCCGGCCGGGCCGGGCAGCTCGGCCACGTCTACCACCTCGACGGCCGCACCCCGCTGACGCGCGAGGAGATGCCGTCGTACCGCGCGACCCAGGGCGAGGAGTTCACCGACTACCGGTACTGGGTGGGCGACGACCCGCTGACCCGGGCGGCGTTCACGACCTCCGCGCGGCAGGTGCGCGCGCCGTCCGGGGAGCGCCTGGGAGCGGCCCTCGCCTACCAGGAGATCACCGACCTGCTGCGGGCCCTGCAGGTCAAGGACCAGTTCGTCTCCTCGGCCTCCCACGAGCTGCGCACCCCGCTGACCGCGATGCTGGGCCACCTGGAGATGCTCGCCGAGGAGGACCTGCCGCCCGACGTCCTGGACCGTCTGCGGGTGGTGCAGCGCAACGCCGAGCGCCTGCGCACGCTCGTGGCCGACCTGCTGCTCGTCGCCCAGGCCGGGGAGGTCGGGCTGGTGATGCAGCGCTCGGAGCTCGACCTCGTCCCGCTGGTCCGCGACGCGGTCGAGACCGCCCGGCCGTCGGCCGAGCGCGCCGGCATCGACCTCCGGCTCGAGACACCCGACCGGCTCGTCGTCCGCGCCGACGGGCCGCGCCTGCGCCAGGTCGTCGACAACCTCGTGTCTAACGGCGTGAAGTACACCGAGCCGGGCGGGTCGGTCACCGTCACGGCGCGGCTGTCCGCCGGAGCGGTCGAGCTCGTGGTGGCCGACACCGGGCTCGGCATCGCGGCGGCCGAGGTGCCCCAGGTCTTCACCCGCTTCTTCCGCGGCGGCGAGGCCCTGCGCAAGCACATCCCCGGCACCGGCCTGGGCCTGGAGGTGGTCAGCTCGATCGTCACCGCCCACGGCGGCACGATCGACGTCGACAGCGAGCCCGGCCGCGGCACGACGTTCACCGTCACGCTGCCCTGCTGAGTCCCCGGTTCGGCGGGTGCGGCGGCGGCCGCCGATGCGGCCGGCGACCGCGGCCCACGTAGGCTCGGAGCACCGAGGAGACCCGCGACGACGACCCGGCGTCGTCCCCCACGGTGACGAACCCCCACACGGACCGCGAGGTCCGGAAGGGCCCGCCATGCCGCTCCTCGACGCGACCGTCCCGCCTGGCCCCACGGCCCCCGCCACCGCGGCGACCTGCCGCCCGCGCCTGGGCGCGGTGATCCGGCGGGTCTCGGTGAGCCTGCTCGTCGCCTGCGTCGTGCCCGCAGTGCTCTTCTACGCCTGCTTCCGGCTGGCCGACGTGTGGGTCGCCATGGCCGTCGCGCTCGGCTGGTCCTACGGCGCCATCGCCTGGCGCGCGTGCACCCGACGTCGTCCCTCGGGCCTGCTCTACCTGACCGCGGCGGTGATGACCGTGCGCACGCTGGTGGCGGTCCTCCTCGACAGCACCTACCTCTACTTCCTGCAGCCCATCGTCACCGACGGGGTGATCGCGGCCCTGTTCCTGCTCTCGCTCGCGACGGCCCGCCCGGTCGTCGCGCGCCTGGCGGGCGACTTCTACCCCCTGGACGACGAGCTGTCCGTCCGGCCCGGGATCCGGCGGCTGTTCTGGCGGCTCACGCTGCTGTGGGGTGCGCTCGGCGCGGCGAAGGCGGCCGGCACCCTTTGGCTGCTGGAGTCCCAGCCGCTCGACACGTTCGTGCTGGTCAAGACGGTCACGGCTCCCTCGCTCAACGGCCTCGCCGTGGCCGCCACCATCGCGGCGGCGGTCGTCGTCGCCCGCCGCGAGGGGCTCCTCGGCCCCGCCGCGCACCCCGTCCTCGTGTCCTGAGCGCCGAGACGGTCGCCGCCGGCGTGTAACACCCGGGCGTCCCCGCGACAGGTCAGGTCGGGACGGCACGACCTGCGCCGCCCGGCACCGCCCCCGGTGCGCCACGACGACAGTTCAGGAGCCGCCGTGACGACCTCCGTCCGCCCCGACGTGGGGAGCGCCCCCGACCTCGACCTGCACGGGCCGTCGGGCCCGGAGCGGCGGGACCGGCCCGAGCAGCGGCCGGGCCGGCACCGTCGCGACCGGGTCCCGGCCGACGACCTCACCGTCGTCATCCCGGCGTACAACGAGGCCGCGTCGGTGGCCGACACAGTCCGCAGCGTGCTGGGGCAGACCACCCCGCCGGCGCGTGTGATCGTCATCGACGACTGCTCCGACGACGGCACCGGCGACCTGGCCCGGGCGGCGGGCGCCGAGGTGATCCGGCCCGAGGACAACACCGGGTCCAAGGCCGGCGCGCAGAACCTCGCGCTGGAGCTGGTGACGACGGCGTACACGATGGCGATCGACGCCGACACCACCTTGGCCCCCGACGCGCTCGAGCTGCTCCTGGCACCCCTGGAGGAGGACGAGGCGACGGTCGCGGCCTGCGGGTTCGTCGTGCCGCGGCACGTCCGGTCGACCTGGGAGCGGGGCCGGTACGTCGAGTACCTGCTGTCGTTCACCTTCTACAAGCCCACCCAGGACTACTACGGCAAGCCGCTGATCTCCTCGGGCTGCTTCTCGGCGTACCGCACCGAGGTGCTCCGCGACGCGGGCGGCTGGTCGGAGCGCACCCGCGCCGAGGACATGGACCTGACCTGGACCTTCTACCAGCGCGGTCACCGCGTCCGGTTCGTCCCGGAGGCCGTCTGCTACCCGATCGAGCCGCACGACCTGGACTTCATGAGCAAGCAGCTCAAGCGCTGGTCGCACGGCTTCGTGCAGAACGTCGCGCTGCACTGGCGCGGCATCCTGCCGATCCCGTTCCTCAGCACGGTCGTGGGCGTCGCGATGGTCGACGCCCTGGTCGCCTCGCTGGTCTACCTGTTCCTGCTGCCGGTGCTGGCCGTCGTCCTGAGCCCGTGGGTGCTGCTCGCCTACGTCGTCGACGTGCCGGCGATCCTGGTGCCGGTGCTCGTCGCGGCGCGCCGGCGCGGCGAGGTGGGCAAGGCGCTCGCGTCGATACCCGCGTTCCTGGTGCTGCGCACCGTCAACGGCTTCTTCATGCTCGAGGCGCTGTGGACCGAGGTCGTCCTGCGCAAGCCCCTGCTGGTCTACGAGAAGGGACACTGAGATGACCGCGGGACTCCCCGGCACCGGTCTCGGCGGCCTGCTCTACGTCGTGCTCGCGCTGCTCATGCCGCTGCGCGAGCTCTACCTCACCGCCCGTGGCCGCAGCAGCCGCGAGCGCTGGGCGGTCGTCGGCCGCCAGGCGCTGATGGCGCTCGTGATCGTCGCGGTGCTCGCGGGCACCGCCGTCGCCACGAGCCGGCTGCTGCGCACGGGCGGCCAGGCCGCGCCGGACGCGGCGCCGCTGCTGGCCTCCGTCGCGATCGGGGCGACCGTGCTCGCGGTCCTCGCCGCGGCGCTGCGGGTCTGGGCCCTGCTGGACCGGCGGCCGACGACCACCTAGCCGTCGACCACCCGGCCGTCGGCGGCCGGCCTCAGGCGACGTCGGCCTCCATGGCGGCGACGAAGTCGCCCTTCACCGCGCGCCACGCCTCGTCGGTCATCGTCCGGCGCCAGTACGGCGAGCAGGACATGTCGCCCCGGGCCAGCCCCCGCTCCGCGAGCAGGTGGCGCCGGATGCCGCGGATCTCCTCGGCCTCGCCGTGGACGAAGGCGTGCACCCGGCCCGCCGGCGCCTGCAGCTGCTCGACCGAGCGCAGCAGGAGGGTCGCCGGGTCCCCGTCGCCGGCCCGGTGCAGCCAGCGCAGGTCCAGCGCGCCCGGCGTGGTGAGCGGCAGCTCGTGCTCGGCGTCGTCGCACACCAGCCGGACGACGACCGGCACGCCGGCGGGCACGGCCTCGAGCGACGCCGCGATGGCCGGGAGCGCGGACTCGTCGCCCACCATCAGGTGCCAGTCCGCGTCCGGGTCGGGGCGGTAGCCGCTGCCCGGGCCCTCGAGCACGAGCACGTCCCCCGGCGCGGCGCTCGAGGCCCAGCGGCCCGCGGCCCCGGTGTCGCCGTGGACGACGAAGTCGATGGTCAGCCGCTGGCCGTCCCAGGCCCGGACGGTGTAGCGCCGGCGCGCCGGCCACCACTGCGCGTCGTACGACGCCCGCACCTCGGCCGGCTCGAAGACCGCGTCGTACGGCGCGCCTTCCGGTGCGATCGCGAGGTTCACGTAGGCGTCGGTCGAGTCCGCCGTCGCGAACCCGGCCAGTCCCTCGCCGCCGAGCACGACCCGCACCATCGCGGGCGTCACCCACGTCACCGTCTCCACCCGTCCGTGCACGGGACCCTCCTCCACCTCGTCGTCGTAGTTAGGTTAGCCTCACCTGCAGTCAGCCGGCCGGGCACCCCGTCCAGCGACCTGTGCGGGCGCCGCCGGCGCCCCTCGTGCCGAAAGGACCACCCGTGCGTTCCCTGCGCCTCCTGGCCGCCTCCCTCGGAGCAGCCGCCCTCGTCCTCAGCGGCTGCGGCTCGTCCGACGACGAGTCCACCGCCTCCGACTCCCCGTCCAGCGACGGCTCGTCGACGCAGTTCCCGATCACGATCGAGCACGCGCTCGGCACCACCACGATCGAGGAGAAGCCCGAGCGCGTCGCGACCGTCAACTGGGCCAACCACGAGGTGCCGCTGGCCCTCGGCGTCGTCCCGGTCGGCATGGCCGCCGCCAACTTCGGCGACGACGACGGCGACGGCCTGCTCCCCTGGGTCAGCGACGAGCTCGAGGAGCTCGACGCCGAGACCCCGGTCCTCTTCGACGAGACCGACGGCATCGACTTCGAGGCCGTCGCGGACACCGAGCCGGACCTGATCCTGGCGTCGTACTCCGGCCTCACCCAGGAGGACTACGACACCCTCAGCGAGATCGCGCCGGTCGTCGCGTACCCCGAGGCCGCCTGGTCGACGGAGTGGCGCGACATGATCCTGCAGAGCAGCGAGGCCATGGGCATGGCCACCGAGGGCGAGGAGCTGGTCGCCGAGCTCGAGTCGGAGATCACCGACACCGTCGCCGAGCACCCCGGTCTCGAGGGCACCTCGGCGATGTTCCTGACCCACGTGGACACCACGGACCTCAGCGAGGTCAGCTACTACACGACCCACGACACCCGGGCGAAGTTCTTCGAGGACCTCGGTCTCTCCACCCCGGCGAGCATCGCGGACGCCTCGTCCGAGACCGACCAGTTCTCCGGCACGCTGAGCGCCGAGCAGGTCGACAAGCTCGACGACGTCGAGGTGATCGTGACCTACGGCGACGAGGAGCTGGTCAAGGCGCTCAAGGGCGACCCGCTGCTGTCCAAGATGCCGGCCGTCGCGAACGACGCGATCGTGCTGCTGCCGAACAACCCCCTCGGCACCGCCGCCAACCCGACGCCGCTGTCGATCTCCTACGTCCTCGAGGACTACGTCGCCATGCTGGCCGAGGCCGCCGGCGCCGAGTCCTAGGACCGACGGCATCATCCTCCGGTGACCACCACCCAGGCCGGCCCGACCTCGGGCACCCCCTCGGGCGCCGCCACGCGGCGCCCGAGGCGGCTGCGCGCTGCCTGGCTGCTCGCGAGCCTGCTGCTGCTGGTCGCCCTGGCGGCCCTCTCGGTCGCGGTCGGCTCCCGCGACGTCGGCCTCGACGACATCGTCGCGGCGCTCGGGGGCTCCAGCGAGACGCTCGACGAGGCCGCGGTCACCAAGCGGATCCCGCGCACCCTGCTCGCCGTCCTCGTGGGTGCCGCCCTCGGCCTCGCCGGCGCGGTGATGCAGGGCGTGACCCGCAACCCGTTGGCCGATCCCGGGATCCTCGGGGTCAACATGGGCGCCTCGCTGGCGGTCGTGACCGGCATCGCCTGGTTCGGGCTCACCGCGCCGTCGTCGTACATCTGGGTCGCCATCGGCGGCGCCGCCGTCGCGGCCGTCTTCGTGTACGCCGTGGGCTCCCTCGGGCGGGGCGGCGCGACGCCGCTCAAGCTCGCCCTGGCCGGCACGGCCACGTCCGCCGCGCTGGTCTCGTTCATCACCGCGGTGGTGCTGCCCCGCAACGACATCTCCGAGGGCGCGCTGTCGTGGCAGATCGGTGGGGTCGGCGGGGCGTCGTTCGACGCCATCACGCTCGTGCTGCCGTTCCTCGCCGTCGGGCTGCTGGTCTGCCTCGCCTCGGCCCGCGGGCTCGACTCCCTGGCCCTCGGCGACGACGTGGCCGCCGGCCTCGGCGAGCGGGTGGCCCTCACCCGCGGCGCGGCGGCGGCCGGCGCGGTGCTGCTCTGCGGGGCGGCGACGGCGGTCGCCGGCCCGATCGGGTTCGTCGGCCTCGTCGTCCCGCACCTGTGCCGGATGCTCATCGGCGTGGACCACCGCTGGCTGCTGCCGTTCACCGCGGTCGGTGGCGCCGCCCTGCTCACCACCGCCGACGTGCTCGGGCGGATCGTCGCGCGCCCGAGCGAGGTCGACGTCGGCATCATCACCGCCCTCGTCGGCGCACCGTTCTTCATCCACGTCGTCCGCCGCCACAAGGTGCGTGAGCTGTGACCGCCCCGACCGCCCCGGCCGCCGCGGACCTCACCGCGGACCCGGCCCCCTCCACCGTCGAGCGCGTCGCCCGGGGCCGGGCGCGCCGTGCGGCCAGGCGCCGCAGCGTCGTGGTCGTGCTCACGGTCCTGGTGCTCGCGACCTTCGCCACCAGCCTCATGGTGGGCCGCACCTTCTACCCGCCGGGCGACGTCCTCTCCGTCATCGCCGGGCAGGACGTCCCGGGCGCCTCGTTCACCGTCGGTCGGCTGCGGCTCCCGCGGGCGGTCCTCGCCCTGGTGGTGGGGCTCTGCTTCGGCATCGCGGGCGTCACCTTCCAGACCATGCTGCGCAACCCGCTGGCCAGCCCCGACATCATCGGCATCAGCACCGGGTCGAGCGCGGCCGCGGCGGTCGGGATCGTCACCTTCGGGCTCTCGGGGGCGGCGGTGTCGCTGCTCGCGATCAGCGTCGGCCTCGGCGTCGCGCTGCTCATCTACGTGCTCTCCTTCCGCGACGGCGTCGCGGGGACCCGCCTGATCCTCATCGGCATCGGCATCGCCGCCATGCTCGAGAGCGTCATCGCCTACGTGCTGAGCCGCGCGGCGGCCTGGGACTTCCAGGAGGCGGCGCGCTGGCTGACCGGCAGCCTCAACAACGCCGGTTGGGACGACGTCGTCCCGACCGTCCTCGCGCTCCTGGTCCTGGGACCGCTGCTGGTGGTGAAGTCGGGCGACCTCGACATGCTCCAGCTCGGCGACGACGCCGCGTCCGCCCTCGGCGTCCGGGTCGAGCGGACCCGGATCGTCGTCATCGTCGCCGCCGTCGGCCTGATCGCCTTCGCCACCGCCGCCACCGGCCCGATCGCCTTCGTCGCGTTCCTCGCCGGCCCGATCGCGGCGCGGATCGTCGGGCCGGGCGCCTCGCTGCTCGTGCCCTCCGCGCTGGTCGGCGCGCTTCTGGTGCTCGTGGCCGACCTGTGCGGCCAGTTCGCCTTCGACCACCGCTACCCCGTGGGCGTCGTGACCGGCGTGCTCGGCGCGCCGTACCTCGTCTACCTCATCGTCCGCACCAACCGCGCCGGAGGCTCGTTGTGACCGCCGACCACACGCTCACCGTCCACGACCTCGAGCTGGGGTACGGCGAGCGCACCGTCATCGACTCCCTCGACCTGGTGCTGCCGCCGGGCCGGGTCACCGCGATCGTCGGGGCGAACGCCTGCGGGAAGTCGACGCTCCTGCGGTCGATGTCGCGCCTGCTGCGCCCGCGGGCCGGCCGGGTGCTGCTCGACGGCGAGCAGGTGCACAAGCTGCCCGCGAAGGAGCTGGCCCGCACGCTGGGTCTGCTCCCCCAGGCGCCGACCGCCCCCGAGGGCATCACCGTCAGCGACCTCGTCGGCCGGGGTCGCAACCCGCACCAGGGGCTGCTGTCCCGGTGGAGCAGCGAGGACGACGCCGCCGTCGCGGCCGCGCTCGAGGCGACCGACACCGTCGCCCTCGCCGACCGGCCGGTCGACGAGCTCTCCGGCGGCCAGCGACAGCGGGTCTGGATCGCCATGGCGCTGGCCCAGCAGACCGACGTGCTCCTGCTCGACGAGCCCACGACGTACCTCGACGTCAGCCACCAGGTCGAGGTCCTCGACCTGCTCACCGACCTCAACCGCAGCCGCGGCACCACCATCGTGATGGTGCTGCACGACCTCAACCTCGCCGCGCGGTACGCCGACCACCTCGTCGCCCTCGCCGACGGCCGGCTCCACGCCGCCGGCGACCCCGCGGACGTGCTCACCGAGGAGACGGTGCGCGCCGTCTTCGGCCTGGACTGCTCGGTCATCACCGACCCCGTCTCCGGGCGACCGCTCATGCTCCCGATCGGTCGGCACCACGTGGCGGCGCCGGCCTCCTGACGCCGGCCGCGCCGGCCGGGCCCACGTGCCGCCCGGTGCCCTCCACTCACCCGGACAGGCGGCGCATGATCCGCGCGGCACGTGGGTACTGCGGGCGCCTCGGTCCGCCACGTGACGCTTCCGACAGGTGTCGGCCATGGGGCGTGGCGCCCCGAGCACCCCCAGCCCAAGGACTCCCCATGAGGAGACAACCGAGAACGCTCAGCACCGCCCTCGCCGCCGTCCTCGTCGTCGCCACCCCGCTCGCAGCGGTCTCGGCCGACGGCGACGGGGCCGACCAACGGCCGCGCTTCACCGGCCCCGGCTTCCCGCCACCCGCCGTCCGTCCCGCCGACACGGGGCTCGCCGCGCCGCTGCCCCGGTGGGACACCTCGGCCGCCGTCGAGCGTCGCGTCCGCGAGATCGTCGCGCAGATGACCGACGAGGAGAAGGCCGACCTCGCCACGGGCGAGCTCAACAACTTCTTCGGCTTCTACAACGACCCCGTCGAACGGCTCGGCATCCCTGCCCAGACGATGGCCGACGGGCCCATCGGGGTCAGGGTCGCCAACCCCGAGGTCAACCGGGAGACCACGCAGCTGCCGTCCGGCACCTCGCTCGCCGCCACCTTCGACCCGCGCGCCGCCCGCCGCTACGGGCGCATCCTGGGGCAGGAGTCCTTCGACACCGGCCACAACGTCCTGCTCGGCCCCACCCTCGACATCACCCGCACGCCGTTGTGGGGACGGGCGTTCGAGGGGTTCGGCGAGGATCCCCTCGTGTCGGGCGACCTCGGCGCGCAGGTCGTCCGGGGCATCCAGTCCCGCCCGGTCATCGCCACCCTCAAGCACCCGTTCGCCTACAACCAGGAGACCGACCGGTTCGACGTCAGCGCGGAGGTCGGTGAGCGGGCGCTCCAGGAGATCTACGTGCGCCCGTTCGCGATCGCGCAGCGTCGCTCGCACCCCGGCTCGATGATGTGCTCCTTCAACCGGCTCAACGGCATCCACGCCTGCGAGCACCCGGCGCTGAACCGGATCCTCAAGCAGCAGCTGCGCTTCCGCGGGTTCGTCATGAGCGACTACAACGCGACGCCGAGCACCGTGCAGGCCGCCAACAACGGGCTCGACCAGGAGCAACCCGGGGACCAGGGACCCGGCAGCGCCAACTTCGGGGAGCGCCTGCTGGCGGCGGTCGCCGAGGGCGAGGTCAGCCAGGCCCGACTCGACGACATGGCCCGCCGGATCCTCCGGCCGATGGTCGGCCTGGGACTGCTCGACAGCCGCCCTGCCGTCCGCGAGTGGGACAAGGCGCGCAACAGCACGCAGGCGCGGCGCATCGCCGCGCGCGGCATGGTGCTGCTGCGCAACCAGGGGCGGGCCCTCCCGCTCGGCACCGGACTGCGGTCGGTGGCCGTCATCGGGCCGGACGCCGACAACATCTCCGCCCAGGGCGGGGGCTCCTCGGTCGTGTCGGTCCCGACCCGCTCCGTCAGCCCGCTGGAGGGGATCCGCCAAGCGGTCGGCGACCGCACCCGGGTTCGGTACGCCCCCGGGATCGAGGGCATCTCCGAGGGCGACCTGCTGCCGGGGCCGCACCCGGTGCCGGCCTCGATCCTCGCCCCCGCGGCCGGCAGCCGCGAGAACGGGCTGTCCGCGCAGTACTGGAGCAACGACGACTTCGAGGGCGACCCGCACCGCACGGTCGTGGACCCCAACGTCAACGTCGCCTTCGGGTTCCAGAACTTCGGCGGGTTCAACGCCACCTCGCCGAAGATCCCCTCGCCGGTGGGCGACTTCGCCCTGCTCGGCGACCTCTCCGCGAGGTGGGAGGGCGTGCTCACCGCCCCGGCGACGGCGCGCTACTCCCTGGGCCTCACGGCCCGTGGGAACGCCCGCCTCTACCTCGACGGCGAGCTCTTCGTCGAGCACACCGGTGACCTGTCGTCGGTCGGGAAGCGGGTCCGGCTGCGCAAGGGCCAGGAGGTCACGGTCCGGGTGGAGTACGCCGCGCCCGCCGCCAACCAGTACACCGGCGGGCAGGTGCGGCTCTTCTGGCGGCACCCGGCCTCGGTGCTGACGCCGAAGATGCGGAGCGCCGTCCGCACCGCCCGGACCGCGGACGCCGCCGTCGTCGTCGTCCGCGACTACGAGACCGAGGGCGCCGACCGACCGGACCTCCGGCTCCCGAAGGAGCAGGAGCAGCTGATCCGCCAGGTGGCGCGGGTCAACCCCCGGACGGTGGTCGTCGTGGAGACCGGGGCGCCGAGCAGGGTGCGGCCGTGGATCGGGCGCGTCGAGGGTGCCGTCCAGGCGTGGTACCCCGGGCAGGAGCAGGGTCGGGCGATCGCCGACGTGCTCTTCGGGCGGGTCAACCCGTCCGGCCACCTGCCGGCGACGATCGTCCGCGGCGAGCGCCAGGTCCCCGGCACGCCAACCGGTCGCGCCGTGTTCCGCGAGGGGGTGCGCGTGGGCTACCGGGGGTTCTCCCGCTCCGAGGTGAGCTTCCCCTTCGGGCACGGGCTGTCCTACACCCGGTTCGGGTACGACCGGCTCCGTGCCCGGGTCACGAAGGGCGACCGGACGGCGCTCGTGGTGAGCGTCCGGGTCACCAACCGTGGCGGCCGGGCGGGCGCCGACGTCCCGCAGGTGTACGTCGGCCGGCTGCCGACCCGCAAGGTCCGGACCCCGGCCCGTCAGCTCGCCGGGTTCGCCCGCGTCGAGCTCCGGCCCGGCCAGTCCAGGCGGGTGACGATCCGGGTGCCCCGGGAGGCGTTCTCGTTCTGGGACAGTGCCCGTGACCGTTGGGTGACCCCGCGCGGGCCGCTCCCGGTGCTCGTCGGGCACGACGCCCTCACCCCTGCCGCGCGCACGACCGTGCGCGTGCGCTGAGCGGGGCCGCCCCACCGAGCCGGGGTCCGGTCGACTCCTCGACCGGGCCCCGGCACGGTTCGGTCTCCGCGGAGCGCCCGAGTGAACGGCCCGGCGCCGCGGAGTCAGCCGGCGGTGCGGATGAGCTTCTTGTTGACGAACTCCTCCATGCCGTACCGGCCGAGCTCGCGGCCGAACCCCGAGCGCTTCACGCCGCCGAAGGGCAGCTCCGCGGCGTCGAGGCCGACGCCGTTGACGAACACCATGCCTGCGTCGATCTGGTCCGCGACGCGACGCGCCTGCTCCGGGTCGTCGGTGAAGACGTAGGACCCGAGGCCGTAGGGGGTGTCGTTGGCCAGCCGGACCGCGTCGTCCTCGTCGGCGGCCCGGAACGCCATCGCGACCGGCCCGAACAGCTCCTGGCGGTACGCCGGGTTGCCCGGCTCGACGCCCGTGAGCACGCCGCTGGGGTGGAACGCACCGGTCCGGTCCCCGGCGCTGCTCAGCGCCGCTCCCCCGCCCACGGCGGACGCGACCTGGTCGGCGAGGTTGGTCGCGGCCGCCTCGGAGACCAGCGGCGAGCCCGGGGAGGCGGCGAGGAGCGCCTCGGTGAACCGCGCGACGAACTCCTCGTAGAGCTCGTCGACGACGATGAACCGCTTGCCGGCGTTGCACGCCTGGCCGGTGTTCTCCAGGCGGGCGGCCACCGCGGCCTCGACCGTCGCCGCCATGTCGGAGGTGCCGAGCACGACGAACGGGTCCGACCCGCCCAGCTCGAGCACGACCTTCTTCAGGTGCCGCCCCGCGATCGCGGCGACGGCGGAGCCGGCACGCTCCGAGCCGGTCAGCGAGACGCCCTGCACCCGCGGGTCGGCGATGATCCGCTCGACCTGCTCGTGTGTGGCGTACACGTTGACGTAGGCGCCCTCGGGCAGGCCGGCGTCGAGGAAGAGCCGGTGCAGCAGCGCCGCCGAGCGCGGGCACTGCGGGGCGTGCTTGAGCACGATGGTGTTGCCGGTGGCCAGGTTGGGCGCGGCGAACCGGGCGACCTGGTAGGCGGGGAAGTTCCACGGCATGATCCCGAGCAGCACCCCGACGGGGGCCCGCCGGATCAGCGCGGAGCCCTCCCCCTCGGCCAGGTCGATCGGCTCGTCGGCCAGGAAGCGGGCGGCGTTGTCGGCGTAGTAGTCGTAGATGTCGGCGGAGAAGTCGACCTCGCCCTCGGCGTCGGCGAGGGGCTTGCCCATCTCCTCCACCATCGTGGTCGACAGCTCCTCGCGGCGCTCGCGGTGCAGCTCGGCGACGCGGTGGAGCAGGGCGGCGCGGTCCTCGACGGTCGAGGTCCGCCGCCAGCCGGCGTACGCCGCGGCGGCGGCGTCGACGGCGGCGTCGACCTCGGCGTCCGTGGCGGTCGGGAAGGTCTCGACCAGGTCGCCGGTGGCGGGGTTCAGCACGGCGTACTCGGGCATGGGGGGCTCCTTGGGGTGGCGGGCGGGCGTCAGCGGACGGCTTCGACGTCGGACGAGAGCCGTTGCGCGAGCCAGACGGGGACGATGGAGAAGACGATGAGCACGACCGCCACGACGTTGACCACGGGTGCCTGGTTCGGCCGGAACATGTTGTTGAGGATCCAGATCGGCAGGGTGTTGGCGCCGCTGCCGGCGGTGAACGTGGTCACGATGATCTCGTCGAAGCTGAGGGCGAACGCGAGCATCCCGCCCGCCATCAGGGCCGAGCGCAGCTGCGGCAGCGTCACGAGCCGGAAGGTGGTCAGGACCCCGGCGCCGAGGTCCGCGGAGGCCTCCTCGAGGCTGGTGCCCATCCGGCGCAGGCGGGCCTGGACGTTGTTGAAGACGGTCACGATGCAGAACGTCGCATGCGCCACCACGATCGTCCAGAGGCTGAGGTCGACCCCCAGGATGGTGCGGAAGCCGTTGTTCAGCGCGATGCCCGTGACGACGCCGGGCAGGGCGATCGGCAGGATCACCAGCAGGTTGACCGAGTGCTTGCCGAAGAAGGAGTAGCGCTGCAGCGCGAGGGCCAGGAGCGTCCCGAGCACCAGCGCGATGGCCGTGGCGAGCACCGCGACCTGCAGGCTGGTCACCAGGGCGTCGCGGGCGCCCTCGCTCCCGGCGGCCCGCCTCCACCACTCGAAGGTCACGCCGTCGAGCGGCCAGGTCATCGACTGGCTGGGGTTCACCGAGTTCACCACGACCACCAGCAGCGGCAGGTAGACCAGCGCCAGCACGAGGAAGGTGAGCGCGGCGAGCGTCCGGCGCGCGGTCCGGCTGAGGTTCATCAGAGGTTCTCCAGGGCGCCGGTACGACGGATCGCGGTGAGCAGCACGAGCATGACCACGATGGGGATCATGGCGATGGCGGCGGCGAGCGGCAGGTTGTTGGCGGCGCCGGCGTTGACGAAGACCAGGTTGCCGAGCATCTGGCTCGCACCGCCCACGATGTTGACGGTGATGTAGTCACCCATGGTCAGCGAGAAGCTGAAGATCGCGCCGGCGATGATGCCGGGCACGAGCAGCGGCATGACGATCGAGCGCAGCACCATGCCCCCGGACGCGCCGAGGTCGCCCGCGGCCTCCAGGAGGGAGTCGGGGACCCGCTCGAGCGCCGCGAAGATCGGCAGGATGACGTAGGGCAGCCAGATGTAGGACTGGGCGATCACCACGGCGGTCAGGCCGTAGCCCGGCGAGCCGATGCCCGACCACTCGGCGAGGCCACCCTCCGAGAGCACCACCCGCCAGGCGAACACCTTCACCAGGTAGCTGGCCCACAGCGGGGTGAGCACGGCGACGACGAGCATCCGCCGCGCCCGCGGCGAGGCGACCTTGGCCATGTAGAACGCGATCGGCAGCGCGATCAGCACGTCGATCACCGTCACCGCCAGCGCCACGCCCACGGTGCGGGCCGCGACGGTGCGGTACACCTCGTTCTCGAGCAGGGTGCGGAAGTTGTCCAGCGTCCAGGAGCGGTCGATCTCGCTGCTGAGGCTGTCGACGGACCACAGCGAGGTGATCAGGAGCGCGGCGAGCGCCACGACGTAGACGAGCAGCATCCACGCGAGCGGCGCCGAGAGCAGCAGGCTCAGCCGCAGCCACACCCTGCGGTGCAGCAGCCGGGAGCCCGGCCGGGCCACCGGCGCCCGCAGTGCGGGGTCGGTGGTCCGGCCGGTCCGGCCGTCGGTGACGGGGGTGGAGGTGGCCATGGTCAGCCCTTGATCTCCGTCCAGGCCTGGGTCCACTGCGAGTAGTCGGTGCACTCGACGTCGGTGCGGCCGTCCAGGCACTCCTTGATCGGCGTGCGCCAGAACCACAGCTGGTCGGCGTACTCCTCGTCACCGGCGTGGAAGGTCTCGCAGTGCTTCGGGTCGGTGGTCTCCTCGCACGCGGCGGGGCTGTTGGGCGCCTCGCCGAAGTACTCGGTCGCCTGGGCGTTGGCCTCCGGGCTCAGGATGTAGTCCATCCAGGCGTAGGCGCAGTTGGGGTTCTTGGCCTGCGAGGAGAGCATCCACGTGTCGTTCCACGCGGTCGCGCCCTCCTCGGGCAGGACGACGTCGACGTCCTTGTTCTTGATGTTGTTCTTGATGACCTGCCAGGTGGTGCCGACCACCGAGTCGCCGGTCTCGAAGGCCTGGACCTCCTTGAGGTAGTCCGCCCAGTACTCCCCGACGTGCTGGCGCTGCTGCTTGAGCAGCTCCACCGCGGCGTCGAGCTGCTCCTGGTCGAGCGCGTAGGGGTTCTCGATGCCGAGGTCGGGCTGGGTCTTCATCAGGTACAGCGCGGCGTCGGCGATGTAGATCGGCGAGTCGTACGCCGTCACCTTGCCGGTGTTCGCCTCGAGCTGGTCGGGCTCGAAGACCGCGCCCCACGACGTCGGCGGGGTGTCGAAGTTCTTCTTGTTGAACATCAGCAGGTTCGCGCCGTACCCGTGCGGCACGCCGTAGTTGACGTCGTCGACGGTGTTCCACTCGGTGTTCTTGAGGAAGTCGTAGACGTTCTCGTAGTTCGGGATCAGGTCGGTGTTGACCTCCTGCGCCTCGTCGGAGGCGATGAGGCGCAGCGAGAGGTCACCGGAGGCGGCGATCACGTCGTACTCACCGGACTTGGCGAGGTTGAGGGCCTCGTCGGAGGTGCCGTAGACCTTGCTGGTCACCTCGCAGCCGGTGTCCTTCTCGAACGCGCTGACCCAGTCGACCTTCGGGTCGTTCGTGCCGTCCTCGACGTAGCCGGGCCAGGCGAGGATGGAGACCTGGCCCTCCATCTTGCCGACCTCCTCGACGGCGGCGGTCTCCTTGTCGTCCTCTCCCCCGCCGCACGCGGTCAGGACGGAGACCGAGAGGAGGGTCAGGCAGGCCAGGGTGGCGCGGCCACGCCGGAGTGTGGGGTTCATGCAGATCTCCGCTTTCTCTGGGGATGGTGTGGTGGTCGTGCGGTGGGGCTCGGGTGGGGCTCGGGTGGGGCTCGGGTGGGCGCTCGGCGCTCAGGAGGTGGCGGGGCTCAGCGCGACCACGTCGGCCCGGGCGAAGCGGACCGTCACGGAGTCGCCGCGGTGCTCGGGATCGGTGAGCCGGCCGTCGCTCGGCTCGAGCGCGACCAGGTCGACGCCGTCGTGGGTGCGCAGGTGCACCCGGTTGGCGCTGCCGAGGTAGATCGTCTCGACCACGACCGCGCCGAGGGCGACCTCGCCGGAGGCCGGCGGCTCCGACCCGGCCGGCGTGAGCCGCAGCCGCTCCGGCCGGATCGCGTGCTCGCCGTCCACGCCCAGCAGCTGCCTCGACACCTCCTCGGTGAGCAGGTTGGTGGTGCCGACGAACCCGGCGACGTACGCCGAGGTCGGGTGCTCGTAGATGTCGCGGGGCGTCCCGAGCTGCTGGATGCGACCCGCGTCGAAGACGGCGATCCGGTCGCTGAGGGTGAGCGCCTCCTCCTGGTCGTGGGTGACGAAGACGAATGTGATGCCCAGGTCGCGCTGGAGCTGCTTGAGCTCGACCTGCATCTGCTCGCGGAGCTTGAGGTCGAGCGCGCCGAGCGGCTCGTCGAGGAGCAGCACACGGGGCTCGAGGACGATCGCCCGCGCGAGGGCGACCCGCTGGCGCTGGCCGCCGGAGAGCTGGGTGGGACGTCGCCCGCCGAGGTGGCCCAGCCGCACGGTGTCGAGCGCCTGCTGGGCCCGCTGCCGGCGGTCCTTCTTGCCCAGGCCCCGCACGCGGAGCCCGTAGGCGACGTTGTCGAGGACGCTCATGTGCGGGAAGAGCGCGTAGTCCTGGAAGACGGTGTGCACGTCGCGCTCGAACGGCGCGGCCCGGGTGACGTCGACGCCGCCGAGCAGCACGGTGCCCTCCGAGGCCTGCTCGAACCCGGCGACCAGGCGCAGCACCGTGGTCTTGCCCGACCCCGACGGACCGAGCATGGAGAAGAACTCGCCGTCGGCGATGTCGAGGTCCACGCCGTCGACCGCGGCGACGTCGCCGAAGTGCTTGCGCAGTCCGCGCAGGGAAATCGCAGGGACCTGCGGGGCGGCGCCCGGCGCGGGGGCCGGCGCGGTCGCGCTGGTCGGGTGTGGCATCAGTCGTGGCCTTTCGTCAGGTCCGGTTGGCGCGTTAACCTATGACTTCAGAGTTCACAGTGCAATAGGTTCCGGCAGGATGGTCGGAAACGTCATCGAGCGGTAACAAGCGAGGAGGTCCCGTGGCGGTGCAGTTCTACGGCCGGGCGTCGGCAGCGGTGTTCTCGCCACTGGAGTCCAAGAGCCGGTCCGAGCTGGTGAGCCGCCGCCTGACCGACGCGATCGCGCTCGGCCTCCTCCCCGACGCCGAGCAGCTGCCCGGCGAGACCGACCTCGCCGGGATCTTCGGCGTCTCGACCGTCACCGTCCGCGAGGCCCTGTCCGTCCTGCGGGCCGAGGGGCTGATCGAGACCCGGCGGGGTCGCGGGGGCGGCAGCTTCGTGCGCACGCCGGAGGGTGGCGTCGTGGAGCTGGCCCGGCGCCGGCTCGACGGCTTCAGCCTCAGTGAGCTGCGCGACCTCGGTGACGTCTACGCCGCCATCAGCGGCGCCAGCGCCGCCCTGGCCGCGCGCCGCTCCAGCGCCGAGGACCTCGACCGGCTGCGGCGGGTGGCCGACACGCTCGCCACCGCCACCGCGCCCGACGCACGCCGGCGCGCCGACGCCCACTTCCACGTCGAGGTGGCCGCGGCGGCCCAGTCGCCGCAGCTCTACCACGAGGAGGTCCGGCTCCAGGCGGAGTTCGGCACCCTCCTGTGGATCGCCTTCGGGGACGACTCCAGCCACGAGCAGATGGTGCGCAGCTGCCGTGCCGTGGTGGACTCCATCGCGAACCGAGACCCCCGGGCCGCCCGCGAGGCCGCAGAGCAGCGGGTCGCGGACTCCACCGCCCGCCTGATCGACTACCGACTCAACCGGGACCGCCGATGACCCTGCACGACTCCCCCGACGTCGACCGGGTGACCCTGGCGGTCCTCGAGGTCGTCGGCCACGCCCTCGAGCTCGCCGACCGGATCGCGGCCGCGGTCCAGCCCGCGCTCGAGGCGCGACCCGCACCACGTCGCTCGGACCTCACCGGGGTCGAGGCGCTCGTCGGCCCGGTGCTCGCCGACCTGGACCAGCCGGAGCAGGGGGCGGGGTTCGTGGCGGCCGTCGGGCTGCTCGAGGACGCGCCCTGGTGGCTGGAGTGGTTCGCGCGCGACCCCGACGGACGGGTGCAGCGGCTGGTCACCCACTCCGACCCCGACGGCATCGGCTTCTACGACTACGAGTCGCTCCCCTGGTACGTCGTGCCCCGCGACTCCGGCCACCGGCACGTGACCGGTCCCTACGTCGACTACCTGTGCACCGAGGAGTACACCCTCACCTTCAGCACCCCCGTCCACGCCGGCGGCCGCTTCGTGGGCGTGGCCGGCGCCGACATCGCCGTCAAGCACGTCGAGGAGCACCTGCTGCCCGCGCTCTGCGCGGCCGGCACCCGGCTCGCGGTGGTCAACGGCGACGGCCGGATCCTGTCGAGCAACAGCGGGCGCCACGTCTGCGGCGACCTGCTGGAGACCGACCCCGCCTCCCCCGTGCGCGCGACCCGCGCGATCGACGGCCTGCCGCTGTCGGTCGTCGACCTCGGCGACTGACGGCGGCCCCGGGGCCGCTCACGGCTGCAGCGCCGGCGCGGCGTAGGTCTCCTTCACGAACCGCAGGTGGCTCCAGCTCTCCACGTCGGCGACGCCGTCCAACGACCGCACGGCGTCCAGGGCCTCGAGCAACGCCCCGGGGGTGAACGTCCGCAGCGTCGCGACCGCGTCGAACCTCCCCCACGTGCGCGCCAGGAAGCTCACCGCCGGCAGCCCGAGGAGCGCGGCGACCACCTCCACGTGCCCCCCGCCCAGCCGGATGCCGATCCCGAGCGCGACCTGCGGGTCGTCCCCCGACTGCCGCACCAGCGCACCGACCCGGACGACCTGGGCCTCCAGCAACCGCACCACACGCCGCCGCACACCCGCCGGGGAGAGCCCCACCACCGCCGCGAGCTCGACGTACGACGCGCGCCCGTCGTCCTGCAGGGCCCGTAGCAGAGCCACGTCCGTCGCGTCGACCGTGGTGGCCACCGCACCGGTCGGTCCCACCACGTCCCGGATGACCTCGGCGTAGGGAAGGGTGTCGAGCGCCCGCACGCCGGGGAGGAGCCGGATCGCCGCGAGCGCCTCGTCGATGTCCCGTGGCGACCCGGTCCGCAGCTCGGCGACGACGGCGTACGGGCCGGCCGTCAGCGACACGAAGGGCACGTCGGACCGCTCCGCGACCCGCTCGGCGACGACATCGGCGCGGCCCGAGACGGCCACCCCGACGTGGGCGAGGGAGCTGCGGCCCAGGACGGCCGGGTGCACGACGCCGCGGACGACGACCTCGCCGGAGGTCAGCAGCCGGTGCATGCGCGCGGCGACCACGGATCGGGAGATCCCCGAGAGCCGGGCGATCTCCCGGTGCGGGAGCCGGCCGTCGGACTTCAGCAGCCCGACGATGACCTGGTCGACCGCGTCCATGGGTGCGCCTCCGAAATTCTGTCAGCAACTTTGACCACGACGGCCGCGCCGAACGTACCCCAGCAGTGCCCCGGGCCGCCCGAACTGACCCTTTGCACCGCGTTCGACGCGCCGATCGTGATTCGTTACGCGCTGGTTACGCACGAACGGCTTGCCAGGGAACGGGGGCCTACCTAGGGTCGTCGCCTGCCGGGTGAGATCGCCATCACGGCAGCACAGGACACGGCTCCTGATCGGGCACGGCCAGCCGTCGCCCGCCTGTGCCACCCGTCCGGGGCTTGACATCGATGAGGGAGCCGAACGTGTCCGACACCTTGCACAGCGGGTCTGAAGGATCCGACACCGCCACGACCGGCCTGGCGCGGAACGCGCTCAACCTGCCGGAGCTGGTCTTCACCGCGATGGCGGCGCTCGCACCGCTGACCCTCGTGGTCGCCGTGATGCCGCTGCACTTCTTCGTCGGCGGTCCGGCCGTGCCCGGGGGCTACCTCGTCGCCGCCGCCGTCATGGGCCTGTTCGCCGTCGGGCTGACGACGATCATGCGCTACATCCGCAACACCGGCGCGTTCTACGCGATCATCGCCCGCGGGCTCGGCAAGGTCCCCGGCTCCGCCTCGGCGCTGCTGGCGATCGTGGCCTACAACGCGCTGCAGGTCTCGACGTACGGCGCCCTGGGCCTCTACGCCGCCGACGTCGTCGAGCAGGTCTTCGGGATCGACGCACCATGGTGGCTCTACGGTGCGGTCGCGCTCGTCCTCGTCGCGCTCCTCGGCTACCGCGGCATCACCGCCAGCGCGAAGGTCCTCACCGTCGTGCTGACGCTGGAGATGGTCGCGCTCGCCGCGCTGGCCGTCGCGATCCTCGCCGACGGCGGCACCGGTCCGCTCTCCCTGACGCCGTTCTCCCCGAGCACCGTCCTGGACCCCTCCAACGGCCCGATGTACGGGCTGATCTTCGGCGCCTTCATGGGCTTCGAGTCCACGGTCATCTACTCCGAGGAGACCGCGGGAGGCGCGCGGACCATGCGCCGCGCCACCTACGCAGTCGTCGCCGTCATCGGCGTGTTCTACGCCGCCATCGCCTACGTCATCGTGTCGGCGTACGGCGTCGGCGACATCGCCACCGCGGCCAGCGAGGACCCCGCCGGCCTGGTCGTCGTGCTCTTCGACCGCTACACCTCCGCATGGGTCGGCGAGCTGGTCTCCGTCCTGCTGCTCCTCAGCGCCTTCGCAGCGCTGCTCGCCCTGCACAACGCGAGCAACCGCTACGCGTTCGCCCTGGGCCGGGAGCGCCTGATCCCCAGCGCCTTCGCCCGCACGCACCCCACCACCCGGTCCCCGTGGGTCGCCGGCCTGACGCAGAGCGCCGTCGCGGCCGTCGTGCTGGTCGCCTGCGTCGCCCTCGACGTCGACCCCTACCTCGGCCTGCTGCTCTGGGGCAGCGCCCTGGGCTTCCTCGGGATCATCGCGCTGTGGGCGCTGTGCGCCCTCGCCGCCGTCGTCTACATGCGCCGCCACCATCCGGAGGTCGGCCTCTGGCGCTCGGCCGTCGCGCCCCTCCTCGCGGCCGTCGCCCTCGCCGTCGTCTTCGTCCTGGTCATCGCCAACTTCGACCTCTTCTCCGGCGGCACACCGGCGGTCAACGCCACGCTCTTCACCATCGCCGCCCTCGCCGTCGTCGGTGGCGTCGGCCGGGCGCTGTACCTGCGGGCCCGCGTCCCGGAGGTCTACGCCCGGCTCGGGACGACCGACGCCGGCGCCGACCCCGCCCACGAGCCGGCCGACGAGCCGGTCGCCGAGCCCACCGACGAGCCGAGGACGTGGTGATCCCCGTGCTGCCCTCCCCCGCCTCCCACGGCCCCGCCTCCCCCGAGCCCGAGTACCGCCCGGTCGACCTGGACGCCGTCGCCGACGCGAGCGTCGACGTCTTCGAGGACCCCGCCGACGTCGAGCTGGGCGAGCGGCGGCTCCACGGGCTGCCCTTCCGGTTCGGCACGCCGGAGCGCGCGGTCGTCCGCGTCGACCCGCGCACGACGACCCGCGTCCCGGCCACCGGGCCGGCCACCTGGCTGGTCTTCGCCCACGCCGTCCTGGAGGCCGACCTCTACCGCGGTGGCCGCGTCGGCGACCGGGTCGGCTCCTACACCCTCGAGTACGCCGACGGGACGACCCACACCCACCCGCTGCGCCAGCGCTTCGAGATCGGCCCGACGCCCCGCCGCTGGGACGACCGGCCGCTGCCGCTCGACTGGGGCCAGACGCCCCTGCTGGCCCGCAACGACGCCGAGCACGTGCTCATGGACCGCAGCTGCGGCCGGTACGACCAGGCCGGTGCACGCCTGGTCGGCATCGACGACCCCCAGTCCCAGGTTCCCTACGTGCTGCCCTACCGCTTCTACCTGTGGGCCCTGGAGAACCCCCGCCCCGACGCCGACCTGACGGCCGTCTCGGTCACGGCCGACGAGGCGACGCTCCTGCTCGGCGCACTCACGCTCAGCCGCCTCGACGAGGAGCCCTTCACCACCACGGTGGCGCGGGAGGTGCTGCTCGACATCCGGGACGGCGACGTGGACGAGACCGTGGAGGTCGACGTCGACCGCGGCTCGGCGACCTACGTCTACCGGACCACGCCCGACGTCCAGGACGCCGCCGGGCTCCCCGCCGGGTGGGGCGCCCCGCGGCCGTCGGCCTGGCCCACCGGGTACACCAAGATCTCCGCCTCCCCCTCCGCGACCGTCACCGTGCGCCGCGGGGGCCACCCGATCGGCGAGTTCCGCTGGGCCGACCTCGTGGCCCACGACGTGCTCTCCTTCGACTGGGGCACCGTCCGCCTCCCCCGGCCCGACCAGAACTGGGTCCGCACGCGGGTCCGCGACGCGGCCGGCCGGCCGGTGCCGTGCCGCATCCGCTTCCAGACCCTCGAGGGCATCCCGATCGCGCCGTACGGCCACCACGCCCACATCAACTCCGACGGCGGCACGTGGAACCTCGACATCGGCGGCGACGTACGACTCGGCAGCCACACCTACGCCGCGATCGACGGCGACTGCGAGGGCTGGCTGCCCGCCGGCGAGGTCCAGGTCGAGGTGGTCCGCGGCTTCGAGCACGAGCCCGTCCGCCGGACCGTGACGATCGCGCCCGACCAGGGCCACCTCGACCTCGTCCTCGAGCGCCGCTTCGACGCCCGCGAGCGCGGCTACCTCAGCGGCGACACCCACGTGCACTTCATGTCCACGCACGGCGCCGAGCTCGAGGCGCGGGCCGAGGACCTGCACATCGCCAACCTCCTGCTGGCCCAGTGGGGCGAGCACTTCACGGGCACCGAGGAGTTCACCGGGCACGCGCACGTCTCCCACGACCACCACACGGTCGTGTACGCAGGGCAGGAGAACCGCACCAACATGCTCGGCCACATCAACCTGCTGGGCCTGAAGAAGCCGATCATGCCGTGGTCGACGGGCGGGTCGGAGGAGGACGAGCTCGGCGGCGGCCTGGCCACCACGCTCTCGCACTGGGCCGACGAGTGCCACGCCCAGGGCGGCACCGTCGTCCTCGCCCACTTCCCCGTGCCCTACGGCGAGACGGCGGCGCTCCTGGCCACCGGACGCCTCGACGCCGTCGAGACCATCGCCTACGACGACTACAACGTGACGGAGTACTACCGGTACCTCAACGCCGGGTTCCGGGTCCCGCTGGTCGGCGGCACCGACAAGATGACCAGCGAGGTCCCCGTCGGGCTGGTCCGCACCTACGCCTCGACCAGGACCCCCGGCGCCACCACCGGCCCGGCCGCCGAGGTGGACCACGACGCGTGGTGCGCCGGCATCCGCCGCGGCGACACCATGGTGTCCAGCGGCCCGCTGCTCTGGCTCACCGTCGACGACGAGCCGCCGGGCTCGGTGATCACGGGCCGGTCGACCGTGCACCTGCGCGTCGAGCTCGAGACCATCTTCCCGGTCGACCGCATCGAGGTCGTCCGCAACGGCGAGGTGCTGCACACCGAGCACGTCGAGGCCGGCACCAGCACCCACCTGCTGGACCTGCCCGTCGACGTCGACGGGTCCGACTGGCTCCTCGCCCGGTGCTTCGGGTCCGGCGACGCCGGCGCCCGGCACACCGACACCTGGGCGCGCCCGGTCGTCGCCCACACCTCGCCGGTGTACGTCAGCTCCGCACCCACCTGGGAGCGCGTCGACCGCGAGGTCATCGACACGATGCTCGCGATGGTCGAGGGAGCACGGCGCCACGTCACCGAGGAGGCACGCACCCGCTGGCACGGCGCGGTGCGCCACCGCCACGGCGAGCCCGACCACCTCGCCCACCTGACCCGCCCCTTCGACGAGGCGACCGCCGCGCTGCACGCGCGGCTCGGCGCCTCCGGCACGTCCTAGAAAGCAGGCCCCCATGACGATGAACCCCGACACGCTCAGCGCGCTCACCAACACCCCCGCCCCGGCCTTCGCCTGGTCGCCGAAGGGCTGGCCCTCGGAACGGCCCTCGAGCGACCCCGCTGACCCCGAGACCTGGATCTACACCGACCGGTACTCCTACAGCCCGGGCGAGACGGTCACCTTCCACGTCTCCTCCTCCGCGGAGGAGTTCGAGCTGGAGATCGTCCGCGACGGCAGCCGGCCCACCACGGTCCACCACGCGCACCACCTCACCGCGCCGCAGCAGGAGACCCCCGAGGACGCCTACGCCGCCGGGTGCGGGTGGACGCCCACCCACAGCTGGCAGGTCCCCGAGGACTGCCGGTCCGGCTTCTTCCTCGTCACCGTCCGCAACACGACTCCCCACGGCACCTGGGAGCGCGAGCACTTCTTCGTCGTGCGCGCCGCCGCCGACCGGCGCAGCGACATCGCCCTCGTCCTCACCACCGGCACCCTGAGCGCGTACAACGACTGGGGCGGCGCCAACCACTACCGCGGCATCGGCGACGACCCCCGCAACGACTCCGGCTCCCCGCTCTCCAGCACCCAGCGCCCGATCGGCCGGGGCATGCTCCGCAAGCCCGTCGACGCCCCCCGGGAGTACCACCCCTACACGCCGAGCATCGGCTGGGTCCCGCGGTACGACTCCTACGAGTGGGCCAGGTTCAACGGCTACAGCCGTCACCACGCCGACGCCTTCTGGGCCACCTACGAGCGCAGCTTCGTGGTGTGGGCGGAGGAGGCCGGCTACGAGCTGGACTACCTCACCCAGGTCGACCTGCACCAGGACCCGACCGCCCTCGACGGCTACGCCTGCGCCGTCGTCGTGGGCCACGACGAGTACTGGACCTGGGAGCAGCGCGACGTCGTCGACGCCTTCGTCGAGCGCGGCGGCGGCTTCGCCCGCTTCGCGGGCAACTTCCAGTGGCAGGTCCGGCTGAGCGAGGACGGCACGACCCAGTACTGCTACCGCCTGCCCTCGCTCGACCCGGAGGCCGCCACGACGCCGCGGCGCGCCACCACCAACTGGGAGGCCAAGAGCGTCGGCCGCCCCGGAGCCACGACCATCGGGCTCAACGGGCTGGGCGGCATCTACAACCGGTACGGCGCCGCGGTCCCGCGCTCCTCCGGCGGCTTCACGGTCTACCGGCCCGAGCACTGGTCGTTCGAGGGGACCGACCTCTACTACGGCGACCTCCTCGGCGGGGCGCCGGCGTTCCTGGCCGCCTTCGAGGTCGACTCGGTCGAGTACACCTTCCGGCGCGGTCTGCCGTACCCGACCTACGAGGACGGCGCCCCCGAGACCCTCGAGATCCTCGCGATGTGCCCGGCCGCCAAGGGCGAGGAGGACCGCTTCGGCGGCCAGCACCCCATCGGCGGCCCGGAGGCGGAGGTGTACGCCTACAACGCCGAGCTCGGCGACGACCTCCCCGACTACGTGCACGAGAACCAGATGCGCGGCGCCGGCATGATCGCCGCCTTCACCCGCGGGGACGGCGAGGTCTTCAACGGCGGCTCGACCGAGTGGTCCAACGCCCTGCGCGTCGGCGACCCCTTCGTCGACCGAATCGTCCGCAACGTCCTGGACCGCTT
Organism: Nocardioides sp. Arc9.136; assembly: GCF_030506255.1. NCBI lineage: Bacteria > Bacillati > Actinomycetota > Actinomycetes > Propionibacteriales > Nocardioidaceae > Nocardioides > Nocardioides sp. Arc9.136. The sequence continues at coordinate 2,654,414 of NZ_CP113431.1, forward strand.
CACGAAGGGTGAGACCCGATGACGACCCCCGCGACCCCCCTGACCATCGACGCCGTCCGCGCGGTCGACCGCACCGCCCCCAGGGTGGTGCCGGACCCCGCCGGCTACGACCGCGTCACCGGCGACTGGGCCGAGGCGGAGTACCGCGCCGTCGAGATCGCCGACGACTCCCTGGGCGGGCTCTGGGAGGGCGAGCCCGGGGAGGTCTTCTTCGAGTCCTGGCCCTACACCGAGTTCTGCGTGGTGATCAGCGGCCGGGTCGCGGTCCGGGACGACGCCGGGGCCCGCCGCGAGTTCGGGCCCGGGGAGGCGTTCGTCGTCCCGCGCGGCTTCCGCGGCACGTGGGAGACCCTCGAGCCGTCGGTCAAGTACTTCGTGGCCATGCGATGACCGCCCACCCGAGCCCCGACCCACGGACCGTGGGGCCTACCGACAGCTCCCTGGTGCCGCGGTACGCCGGGCCGGCGACGTTCGCCCGCCTGCCGCGGATCGACCAGGTGGACCACGCGGACGTGGTCGTCGCCGGCGTCCCCTTCGACACCGGGGTCTCCTACCGGCCCGGAGCCCGCTTCGGGCCCGGCCACGTGCGGGAGTCCTCCCGGCTGCTGCGCCCCTACCACCCGGCGCTGGACGCCTCGCCGTTCGAGCTCGCCCAGGTCGTCGACGGCGGCGACATCATCGCCAACCCCTTCGACATCCCGGCCGCCATCGACGCCATCCAGGCGGGGGCGTCCGGCCTGACCAGCAGCGGCGCGGGCCTGCTCACGATCGGCGGGGACCACACCATCGCGCTCCCCCTCCTCCGCGACGTGGCCGAGCGCCACGGCCCGGTCGCGCTGCTCCACTTCGACGCGCACCTGGACACCTGGGACACCTACTTCGGCGCCCGCTACACGCACGGGACGCCGTTCCGCCGCGCCGTCGAGGAGGGCCTGGTCGACACCGAGGCGCTGTGCCACGTCGGCACCCGCGGCCCGCTGTACGGCAAGAAGGACCTCGAGGACGACCGACGGTTCGGGTTCGGGATCCTGACCGCCAGCGACGTCTACCACCAGGGCGTCCTGGAGATCGTCGACCGGCTCCGCTCGCGGGTCGGCGACCGACCGCTGTACGTCTCGGTCGACATCGACGTGCTCGACCCCGCGCACGCACCGGGGACCGGCACGCCCGAGGCCGGCGGCCTCACCAGCCGCGAGCTCCTCGAGATCCTCCGGGGCCTGCGCGGGCTCCACCTCGTCGGCGCCGACGTCGTCGAGGTCTCCCCCGCCTACGACCACGCCGAGCTCACCGGGGTCGCCGCGTCGCACGTCGCCTACGACCTCCTCACCCTGATGACCCTGCAGCGGCGGGCGTGACCACCACCCACCGCCCGCCGGCACCGCCCGCCGACACCGCCCGAACTCCCGACCCACCGCCCGAGGACCCCTTCGTGAACTCCGACGCCGCCGCTACCGGCGCTGCGCTGTACGCCGTCACCGACCCCGCCTCCGGGGAGCTCGTCCGCACCTTCCCCACCGCCACCGACCTCGAGGTCGAGTCGGCCCTCGCCCGGGCCGCCGCCGCGGGGAGGGCGTGGGGACGGGAGACCTCCGTCGACCAGCGGGCGGCGCTCCTGCACCGCGTCGCCGACCTGCACGAGGAGCGTGCCGACGGCCTCGCCCGGATCATCACGCGGGAGATGGGGAAGCCGCACGACGAGGCGGTCGGCGAGGTGCAGTTCAGCGCCGCGATCTACCGCTACTACGCCGACAACGCCGCGGACTTCCTCGCCGACGAGCCGATCCCCGTGCTCGAGGGCGAGGGAACGGCGCTGGTGCGGCGCGCGCCGTACGGCGTCCTGCTGGGCATCATGCCGTGGAACTACCCCGCCTACCAGGTCGCCCGCTTCGCCGCCCCGAACCTCGCCGCCGGCAACACGATCCTGCTCAAGCACGCGCCGCAGTGCCCCGGGTCCGCGGCGGCGCTCGAGGACGTCTTCGCCGACGCGGGCCTGCCCCGCGGTGCCTACACGAACCTCAACGCCACCGACGACCAGGTCACCGCCATCATCGAGGACCCGCGCCTGGCCGGTGTCTCGCTCACCGGCTCCGAGCGCGCGGGCGCCGCCGTCGCCGCGACGGCGGGCAGGAACCTGAAGAAGGTCGTGCTGGAGCTCGGCGGCTCGGACGCGTTCCTCCTGCTCTCGACCGACGACCTCGACCCGGTCGTGGACCAGGCCGTCGCCGCCCGGCTCGAGAACACCGGCCAGGCCTGCAACGCGGCCAAGCGGTTCATCGTGGCGGGCGACCTCTACGAGCCGTTCGTGCAGCGCTTCACCGCCGCCCTCCTCGCCGCCGCCGACGGCATCGCGCCGCTCTCCTCCGAGGCGGCGGCCGAGCGCCTCGACGCCCAGGTCCGGGCCGCGGTCGACCAGGGCGCACGACTGGTCACCGGTGGCGAGCGGCGCGGGGCGCACTTCCCGCCGGCGGTCCTCACCGGGGTCACCCCGGACAACGACGCCTACCACCAGGAGCTCTTCGGCCCGGTGGCCACTGTCTTCCGCGTCGACTCCGAGGACGAGGCGGTCGCCCTCGCCAACGACACCCCCTACGGCCTCGGCTCGTACGTCTTCACCACCTCCGCCGAGCAGGCCGAGCGGGTCGCGGACCGCCTCGACGTCGGCATGGTGTTCGTCAACGGCGTGCTGGTCGAGGGCGTCGAGCTGCCCTTCGGTGGCGTCAAGAGGTCGGGCTTCGGCCGCGAGCTCGGACGCCATGGCATGGACGAGTTCGTCAACAAGAAGCTCATCCGGACCGTGCGCTGACCCCGGCGGGAGCGGTCGTCGTGGCCGGCCGCTCCCGCGGCGTGCTCGCCCGGCCGCGCTCGGGGTGGCTCAGGGCCGCGTCCACGCTGCCGATGAACCGGGTACTGCTCCGCAGCCGGCGCGACCTCGCGCCGCACCACGGGAAGGCCACGTGATCCCGCACCCCCGACCTGCGTCCCTGCTCCCGCCGACCCTCCTGGCGCTGCTGCTCGCGTGCAGCGCCCTGCCCAGCCTCGAGACGGTGGAGCGGTGGGAGGTGACGTCGTACGCCGGGTGGCCCGGCGTCGGCCTCGCCGCTCTCCTGTTCCTCACCGTCGGTGGCTCCGGCCGGCGCACGACGCTCGCCTGGCTCGCAGCCCAGACGGTCGGGCTCGGACTGGTCCTGGGCGTCGTCTACGACGTCGGGCCGCTCCTCGGCCTGGTGGGGAGCCTCGCGGTGACGGTCCCCGCGCTGGTGACGGCCAGGTGGGTGCGGCCGGGCACGGCCGCCTACCGACGGTTCAACGAGGGCGAGGTCGACGCCTACCACGGCGTCACGGCCCTCTCCGGCCTGCTGTGCGCCGCCCTGACGGCGGCGGCCGCGGTCGCCGCCGACCGCGGCGACCCCGCGCAGGTCCTGCTGACGGCCGGCATCGCCTTCTTCGCCGCGAGCACCGCGCAGCTGGTCACGATCCCCTTCTGGCTGCGGTCCGCCGGCGGTTGGCGACTGGCGCACAGCGTGGAGCTGTGGGCCCAGCGGTCGATGCTCCTCGTCTTCCTCGCCGGCATCTTCGCCTTCCCGAGCACGCCTCCGGTGGGCTTTCTGGTGTTCCCGATCCTGGGCTGGGCGGCGATCCGTGCCCGTGCCCCCGAGACCCACCTCCAGGTCGCGCTCGCCTCCGGCGCCGCCTTCCTCTCGACCCTGGCCGGGCGTGGCCCGTTCGCCCTGGGCAGCGCGAGCGATCCGAGCCCGTTTACGCCCCTGCTCGTCTACATGTTCATCGCCTCGATCTGCTACCTGCTGATCCCCCTCGCGCTGACCGTCGAGAGGCTGGTGACGGTGACCAGGCAGGCCACGCGGGCGGCCACCACCGTGACGCGGATGCTCGACTCCGCCACCGGCACGGTGTTCATCGCCACCGACCCGTCCGGGACGATCACGCACTACAGTCCCGGCGCCCAGCAGGCGCTCGGCTTCGCGCCGGACGCCGTCCTCGGCCGCCACTCCTCGACCCTGCACTCCCCGGCCGAGGTGGCCCGCCATGCGGAGGCCCTCGGCGAGGACGCCGGCCCGTCGGGCACCGAGACCCACGCCGAGACCTACCTGCGCGCCGTGACCGCGCAGATCACCAGTGGCAGGCGGTCGGACTGGCTGTTCCTGCACCGCGACGGCGGCGACCGGGCCATCTCCCTCACCATCAGCGCGATGAGCGACAGCGGCCGGCTCGTCGGCTACATCGCCAGCGGCGAGGACTCCACGGACCGGATCACGACCCAGCGGGCCCTCGAGCAGGCGCTCGAGCGCGAGAGGGCCTCGGTGGAGGCCCTCCGCGCCGCCGACAAGGTCAAGCAGGACCTCGTCTCCACCGTCAGCCACGAGCTGCGGACGCCGATCACCAACGTGGCCGGGTACGTCGAGCTGCTGCTCGACGGGGAGCTCGGGGACATGCCGGTCCCCCAGGTCCGGGCGGTGGAACGGATCCAGCGCAACAGCCACCGGCTGCGCCACCTCGTCGACGACCTCCTCACCCTGTCGCGTGCCGAGGCGGCCACCGAGCCGGTCGCCACCGAGGTGGTCGACCTCAACGACGTCGCCACCGCCGCCCACGACCACCTGCGCAGCCAGGTCGGCGAGCGCGCGCTCGAGGTGCGGCTCGGCACGCCACGGACCCCGGTGCCGGTGCGCGGCAACCGGGAGATGCTCGAGCGCGTCGTCGTGAACCTGCTGGGCAACGCCGTCAAGTTCACGCCGGACGGGGGATCCGTCGACCTGAGGGTCGAGCTCGACCCGCCGCCGGCGGCGGCCGAGGACGGCGACGGGACGGCCTCGCCCGCCGGCGGCCGGGCCTCCGCACCGCACGCGGCCCGGATCGTGGTGCTCGACACCGGCCTCGGGATCCCGGCCGCCGACCACCAGGCCGTGTTCGAGCGGTTCTACCGGTCGTCGGCCGCCGACGAGCACGCGATCCAGGGGACCGGCCTGGGGTTGAGCATCGTCAGGGCCATCGTCGAGCAGCACCACGGCACCGTCGTGCTCGACTCCCGGCCGGGAGTCGGCACCTCCGTCACCGTCCGGCTGCCGCTCGCCGGGGCCGGGTGACCGCTCCCCCGGGCCTCGGCCCGGTGGGGCGGGCACCCGACCGTCCGGCTGCCGCTCGCCGGGGCCGGGTGACCGCTCCCCCGGGCCTCGGCCCGGTGGGGCGGGCACCCGGTCCGCGTCGGTCGGTCAGGGCCAGTCGACGGAGAGGTACTGCGTCTCCTGGAACTCCCGGAGGCCGTCCCGCGCGCCCTCGCGGCCCAGACCGCTCTGCTTGAAGCCGCCGAACGGTGCCGCCGGGTCGGAGACCAGGCCTCGGTTGACGCCGACCATCCCGGCCTCGACCTGCTCGCCCAGGCGCATGGCGCGCCCGAGGTCGCCCGCGTAGACGTAGGCGGCGAGGCCGTACTCGGTGTCGTTGACCAGGTCGACCATGTCCGCCTCCTCCGACCAGGTGGTGATCGGCAGCACCGGCCCGAAGATCTCCTCGCGCATGATGGCCGCCCCGGCCGGCACGTCGGCGAGGACCGTGGGCGCGACGAAGTGACCCGGCGCCTCGGGCAGTGCGCCCCGGCCGGCCACGCGCGCACCCTCGGCCACGGCGTCCGCGACCGCGCGCTCCACCCGCTCGACGGCCGCACGGCTGATGAGCGGACCGATCGCGCACCCGTCGGCCGCGGGCCCCGTCGTCAGCTTCTCGACCTCGGCCACGATGCGCGCGGTGAAGTCGAACGCGACGTCGCTGTGGACGTAGAACCGGTTGGCGGCGGTGCAGGCCTGACCGCCGTTGCGGAACTTGGCGACCATGGCGCCGGCCACGGCGGCGTCGAGGTCGGCGTCCTCGGTGACGATGAACGGGGCGTTGCCGCCGAGCTCCATCGAGGCGTTGACGACGCGGTCGGCGGCCTGCCGCAGCAGCAGCCGGCCGACGGCCGTGGAGCCGGTGAAGGAGATCTTGCGGACGCGCTCGTCGGCCAGCCAGGCACCGACCACCCCGGCCGCGTCGGTGGTGGGCACCACGTTGACCACGCCGTCGGGCGCACCTGCCTCGGTGAGCAGGCGGGCCACCGCGAGCGCCGTCAGCGGGGTCTCCGCGGCCGGCTTGAGCACGACCGTGCAGCCGGCCGCGAGGGCGGGCGCCAGCTTGCGGGTGGCCATCGCGGCCGGGAAGTTCCACGGCGTCACCAGGGCCGCGACGCCGACGGGGACGTGCCGGACGACCGTGCGCGTGCCTCCGGCCGGCGACTCGCCGTAGTCACCGCCCGGGCGGACGGCCTCCTCGGCGAACCAGCGGAAGAACTCGGCGGCGTAGGTGACCTCGCCGGCGGCGTCGACGAGCGACTTGCCGTTCTCCGCCGCGATCAGCCCGGCCAGCCGGTCGCGGTCCCGCAGCATCAGCTCGTGCGCGCGGCGCAGCACCTCCGACCGGACGCGGGGGGCGAGCCCCGCCCAGGGTCGAAGCGCCGCGGCCGCCCGGTCGACCGCGGAGCGGGCGTCGGCCAGGTCATGGTCACGGACGTGGTCGACGACCTCGAGGGTCGCCGGGTCCTCGACGGCGAACGTGCCGGCCGGGGCAGGCCCGGTGGTGGGGGTGGTGGTCACGGGTAGAGCCCTCTCTGACGGTGAGCCTCGGCGACGCGTCGTACGGCGAGGCAGGTGGCGGCGGTGCGGAGCGAGCAGTCGTGCTGCCGGGAGGCGGCCAGGACGTCCTGCCAGGCGCCGGCCATGCGGTCGGCCAGGCGTGCCTCGACCTCCGCCTCGCTCCACCAGTAGGCCTGGTTGGCCTGGACCCACTCGAAGTACGACACGACCACGCCGCCGGCGTTGGCGAGGATGTCCGGGACGACCAGGACGCCCCGCTCCTCCAGCAGCCGGTCGGCCTCGGTGGTGGTCGGGCCGTTGGCGCCCTCGACCACCACACGCGCCCGGACGGCGGCAGCGTTCCCGCGGTGGATCACGCCCTCGATCGCGGCAGGCACGAGCAGGTCGACGTCGAGCGCGAGCAGCACGTCGTTCTCGACCGGCTCGGCGCCGGACCAACCGGTCACCGAGCCGGTGCGGTCCACGTGGTCCTCCAGCGCGGGCAGGTCGAGCCCGCCGCCGCACCACACCGCGCCGTACTGGTCGCTGACGGCGGTGACCCGGACGCCCGCCTCGTCGAGGAAGCGGGCGGTGCCGCGGCCGACCTTCCCGAACCCCTGCACCGCCGCGGTGGCGGACGCCGGGTCGATCGCGAGGTGGCGCAGCGCGGCGAGCGCGGTGTAGACGACACCCCGGGAGGTGGCGCTGGCCCGGCCCAGGGATCCCCCGAGGCTGATCGGCTTGCCGGTGACGACGCCGAGCACCGTGTGGCCGCTGGCGACCGAGTAGGTGTCCATCATCCAGGCCATCGTCTGCTCGTCGGTGCCGATGTCGGGAGCGGGGATGTCCCGGGTGGGACCGATCATCGGCATGATCTCGGAGGTGTAGCGGCGGGTGACGCGCTCGAGCTCGGCGGTGGAGTACTGCCGCGGGTCGATCACGACCCCTCCCTTGGCGCCGCCGTAGGGCACGTCGAGCAGCGCGCACTTCCAGGTCATCCACATCGCGAGGGCGCGGACCTCGTCGAGGTCGACGTCCGGGCTGTAGCGCAGGCCGCCCTTCGCGGGACCGCGGGACAGGTTGTGCTGCACCCGGTGCCCGGTGAGGACCTCCGTCGTGCCGTCGTCGCGGCGCAGGGGGATGCTGACCGTCACCTCGCGCCGGGGCGCGGCCAGCACCGCCGTCTCCGCGGCGTCGTAGCCGAGGATCGCGGCCGCCTCGGCCAGCTGGGCCCGGGCCTCGCCGAGCGGGCCGGCGACGCTCGTGCCCGTCGGCTCCGCGACGGCCGACCCCGTGCTCACCGCGTGCCCGCCAGGAGGTCGGCGAGGACGTCGAGCGCCTCGTGGAGCAGGTCGTCGCCGATCGCGAGCGGCGGCAGGAACCGCAGCACGTTGCCGTAGGTGCCGCAGGTCAGCACGATGACGCCGGCGCGGTGCGCGGCGGCGGCGAGCTCGCGGGTCAGCACCGGGTCCGGCGTCGTGGTGCCGGGCTCGACGAGCTCGACGGCGATCAGCGCCCCGCGTCCGCGGACGTCGCCGATGCGGGCGTCGTCGGCCTGCAGGCGGTGCAGCCGGTCCTTCATCAGCCGCTCGACCTCCCGCGCGCGGCCCACGAGGTCCTCGGCCTCGATCGTCTCGATCGCGGCCAGGGCGGCGGCGCAGGCGAGCGGGTTGCCGCCGTAGGTGCCGCCGAGCCCACCGGCGTGGACCGCGTCCATCAGCTCGGCCCGTCCGGTGACGGCCGAGAGCGGGAGGCCGCCGGCGATGCCCTTGGCGGTGACGATGAGGTCGGGCACGACGCCCTCGTGGTCGCAGGCGAACAGGTCGCCGGTGCGGGCGAACCCGGTCTGCACCTCGTCCGCGACGAGCACGACGTCGTTGGCCCGGCACCATGCCGCCAGCGCCGGCAGGAACCCGGTCGCCGGCTCGATGAAGCCGCCCTCACCCTGGATCGGCTCGATCACCACGGCGGCGAGGTTCTCCGCGCCGACCTGCTTCTCCACCACGTCCAGCGCGCGGGCGGCGGCGGCCTGGCCGTCGACCTCCTTGCCGTCGCGGAAGGGGTAGGACAGCGGAGCGCGGTAGACCTCGGGCGCGAACGGTCCGAACCCGTGCTTGTACGGCATGTTCTTCGCCGTCATCGCCATCGTGAGGTTGGTGCGACCGTGGTAGGCGTGGTCGAAGACCACGACCGCGTCCTTGCCGGTGGCCACCCGGGCGATCTTGACGGCGTTCTCGACCGCCTCGGCGCCGGAGTTGAACAGCGCGGTCCGCTTGGCGTGGTCGCCGGGGGTGAGCCGGTTGAGGGCCTCCGCGACGGCGACGTACCCGTCGTACGGCGTGACCATGAAGCAGGTGTGCGTGAACGCCGCGACCTGCTGCTGCACCGCCTCGACCACCCGCGGGGCGCTGTTGCCCACGGTCGTGACGGCGATGCCGGAGCCCAGGTCGATGAGGTGGTTGCCGTCCACGTCGACCACCACACCGCCCCCGGCCCTCGCGGCGAAGACCGGCATCGTGGTGCCGACGCCGGCCGCGACGGCGGCGGTCTTGCGCTCCATCAGCGCGCGCGAGCGGGGGCCGGGGAGGTCGGTGACGAGCGCCCGGTGCTGGGTCACGCCGGCGGTGCTCGGGGGCTGGGTGGTCATGGCGGTGCCCTTCTGTCGGTGGGGCTCCAGCCTCCGCCCGGGCTCATATGCTGTCCAATACTTGTTCCTTCTCGTTCCCATGCCCAGGAGGCATCGCTGTGGAGCTGCGCCACCTGCGCTACCTGGTCGCCGTCGCCGACCACGGCACGGTCAGCCGCGCCGCCGAGCGCCTCTTCGTCACCCAGCCCGGGCTCTCCCGCCAGCTGCGCCAGCTCGAGCAGGAGCTCGGCGTCGCCGTCTTCGAGCGCTCCGCGGGCCGGTTGACGCTCAGCAGCGCGGGTCGCTCCCTGGTGCCGCTGGCCCGGGACCTGCTCGAGCGCGTCGACGCCTTCGGGGTCGCGGCGACGTACTACGCCGAGGGGCGGCTCGACCGGGTGGTGATCGGCGCGCCGACCGTCACCCTGACCGACGTCGTCGCGCCCTTCATCGCCACCCTGGCGCCCGAGGACCCCACCACGGACGTGGTCGGGGCGGACGGGCTGTCGACCGCCGAGGTGCTCGGTCGCGGGGCGGACCTCGCGATCGGCACCGCGCGCCCGGCCGCGCCGTACCGCTCCCGGCCGCTCGCCGTGCTGCCCGTCTGGGCCTACGTGCCACGTGACCACCGCTGGGCCCGGCGGCAGCGGGTGACCGTGGGCGACCTGGTCGGCGAGCCCGTGATCGGGCTGCCCGCGGCCTTCACGGCCCGCCAGGCCCTGGAGGCCGCCGTGGTCGGGGCGGGCGTGGCCGGCGGGACGTTCGTCGAGGCGGCCAACGGCACCGTCGCCCAGGCGCTGGCCGCGGCGGGCCGCGGGGTCGCGGTGGTGTCCGACGACCCCCGCTACGACCTGGTGCCCCTGGCCGTGGAGCTCCCGGACCGCGGCACGCTGAGCGTCCGCCTGCTGGCCGTCTGGGACTCCCGCCACGTCGCGGCGCCGACCCTTGAGGCCCTCTCGAGCCGGCTCAGCGCCTTCGTCTGCGACCGGTACGGCGTCCCGCCGGCCTGACCGGCGCGGTCAGGTGGCCGCGGCGACCAGGCTCGCCACCAGCACGAGCGGCAGCGAGACGACCGCACCGAGCGAGGTGGCCAGGGTGAGCGTCTTCAGGCTGCCCTTGGTGGACAGGTCGAGCAGCGTGGTGAACATCCAGAAGAAGTTGCTGTTCACGTGCAGCGCGAACATCGCACCCGAGGCGATGGCCAGGGCGATGACGACCGGGTCGACCCCGAGCGAGCCGACGACCGGCGCGATGATGCCGGCCGCGGTGATCGCGGCGACGGAGACCGAGCCGATGGCGAAGTGCAGCACCGCCGCGATGAACCACGCGAGCAGGATGCTCAGGACGACCGGTGCGTTCTCGTCCGCCGCGAACAGGTCGGTGAGCGTCGCGTCCAGCCCGCTCCCGGCGATGACCGCACCCAGCGAGCCGCCGACGCCGGTGACCAGCAGGATCTCGCCGGTCGTGTGGAACCCGGACGTCAGGACCTTGCCGACCCCGTCCGCGCCCAGCGACGGGCGGACCATGAAGAACGCGATCAGCAGGCCGAGGAAGAGCGCGATGTTGGCGTCGCCGAGGAACGCGAGCGCCGCGGGGAGGTCGCCGACGACGTCGACGATCGCCGCGGACGCGATCAGCACGAGCGGCACCAGGATCGGCAGCAGGCGCACGAGGAGCGGCAGCCGCGCCGCTCCCTCGGCGTGCGGGACCTCCTCGGCCTCCACGTCCGGGTCGTCCCCACGGGCGACCACGTCGGGGTCGAGGTCGGTGTCCTCCTTCCACAGCCCCCAGCCCAGCAGCAGCCGGAAGAGGACCGTGGTGATGAGGGCGGTCGCCAGCCCGATCGGCACGCCGTAGAGCAGGTAGGTGCCCAGCGGCACGTCCATCAGCCCGGCGATGGCGACCGCGGCGAGGCCCGGCACGACGAACACGTAGCCGGAGAAGATGCCGATGCCCATCGCGCCCGCGAGCCACGGCAGCCCGTGCCGACGGTCCACTGCCGCCGCCGACTCCTTGGCCATCGGCGCTGCCAGCACCACCTGCACGTCGACGTAGATCGACGGGAAGATCGTCGAGAGCGTCGCCGCCATGGCGTACGGCAGGCGTCGGCCGACCCGGCGGGCCAGCAGGTCGACGAGGTCGCGGAACGTGCCCATCGAGTGCAGCAGCGCGCCGATGAGCACGCCGAAGCCGATGAGCAGGCCGACCTCCGCCATGATCTCGCCGAAGCCGCCGGTGATCTCCCCGACGGTGCCCTCGGCGCCCTGCCCGGTGGCGAGGCCGAGGTAGACGCTCGCGACGAGCAGCGAGATCACCGGGTCGATCCCGAACCGGATGATCAGCAGGATCGCCGCCAGGATCGCGATGGCGGAGTGCACGATCTCCATGGGGTTCCGTTCTGTGGGGCGCGGTGGGGCCCGGGGATCGTCCCACGCGGGTCCGGGTCCGTGCCGGAGGACCTGCCGCGCGTCGGGCCGGGACGCACGACGGCGCCGGGGGCGTCAGCCCCCGGCGCCGTCGGCCTTGCCGCTGCGCGTGACCTACTCGGCGGCCGGGGCGACGAAGGTGCCCTTGGCCGGCTGGCCGGTCTCGCCGACCGCCTCGGGCTCGCCGCCGGCGACGCCGACCTCCAGCGAGCCGTCGGAGGACTGCACCCGCACGGGCGGGGCGACCTTGAGCTCCTTGGACTCGCCGAAGGCGAGGTCCCCGGAGAAGACGATCTCGTTCGAACCGTCGCGGACCACGACGTTCGTCCCGCCGCCTGCCGCCGTCAGCAGCACCGACACCGGCTTGCCGACCTGGCTGCTGCCGTTGTCGATCCCGCGCGACCCGTTGAGGACCAGCGCCTCGCCGTTGAGGTCGACCGGGCTGTCCATCACCAGGCGCGCGACCGACCAGGCCAGCACGAGCGCCATGACGGCGGCGACCAGGACCGACCAGTTCGGCCCGCCGCGGGTCCCCCGGATCGACCCGTTCGCGCCGGTGGCCAGCTCGGCCTCGAAGACGCGGCGCGGGTCGATGGGGGCGTCGGCGTACCGCTCGTCGTACGACGCCAGCAGCGGCGCCACGTCGACGCCCAGCACGCGGGCCAGCGTCCGCAGGTGGCCGCGGGCGTAGAAGTCACCACCGCACGGTGCGAAGTCGTCGACCTCGATGGACTCGATGACGTGCGGGCGGATCCGCGTCCGGTCGGCGAGCTGGTCGACGCTGAGGCCGATCCGCGCCCGCGCCGCGGCCAGCTCCGGGCCGATCACCGGGTCGGCGGCCGGCTGCACCGGCGCCTCGATCGCGAACCCGTCGATGACCACCGGCGTCGGCGTGGCCGCACCCGCACGGGCGCCCCACACCTGGGTGTCCTCCACGAGGTCGACGCTGCCCGGTCGCCGCAGCTCCCGCGCCTCGGGCAGGGTCCGCGACACCGGGGTGACGCCGTCGCCGAGGTCGAGCGCGTTCGCGCCGTGGACCGCGTCCAGGGCCAGGCCGTCGTGGACGGTCTCGGCGCGGACGGCGGTCACCGGCGACCGCAGCGGGGTGGGGGTCGGGCTGGCCTGCGGCTGGTCGGCGGACTGGTCGGCGGGGTCGGCAGGCAGGTCGAGCGCGAACGGCGCGACCGGCACCGGCTCGGCCGCGGGCACGACCGGGCCGCCGTCGGACGACCGGCGCGAGAGCCGAGCGGCGATCGCACCGATGCCGCGCGCCAGGGCCGGTCGCGGGTCGTGCAGCCGCGGCCCCGCGGGCTCGCGGTCCTCGTCCTCCTCGTGCGCCTGCTCCGCCGCCGGCTCCGCGGGCACGACCGGCTCGCTGACCGGCTCGTGCGCGACGGGCTCCCGGGCGACGAGTGCGTCCTCCTCGACGTGCCCAGCGACGTCCCCGGCCTCGGCCGGCTCCGCCGCCCCGTCCTCGTCCTCGGCCTCGTCCTCGGCCTCGTCCAGCGGCAGCGTCGGGTCGAGCTCGACGACCTCGGTCCGGCCGTCGGTGAGCGCGAGCAGCGCCGAGGTGAGGTCCGGGTCGGTGCTGGCGACCCGCGTCGACATCGACAGCGGCACCGAGAGCACCTGCTCGGCGCCCTCCGGCCCGGTGAGCACGACGTCGAGACGGCCGTCGTGGATCATCCCGCGCCGCGGGAGGTGCTCGATGGAGAGCAGCGAGTCCCAGGTCATGCCGTGCCAGGCCCGGCCCTCGCGGATCCGCACCCCGTGGCCGTCGGCGACCAGGAGCGGACCGCGGGAGTCCAGCAGCCCGAGCAGGTGGACGGCGGCCAGGCCGCCCATGACGAGGAAGAGCACCCAGTCCAGCCAGGCCCCCGTCCCGGTCGCCCGGGCGAGGTAGGCGATCGCGACGGCCGAGGCGAGGCCGCCCACGACCGCCGACAGGGCCGCGTTGCGCCGGACGACGATGCCGTCCTCGGGACCGGTGGCCGCCGGGTCCTCGAACCCGCCGTACTGGTCGTCGAGCTGGAGGTCGTCGTTGTCGAGCACGTTCGATCCGTTCACATCTCCCCCTGCAGGGTCGCGATCACGCCGTCGATCTCGTCGGGCTTCACGAGCACGTCCCGGGCCTTGGAGCCCTCGCTCGGACCCACCACCCCACGGCTCTCGAGGATGTCCATGAGCCGGCCCGCCTTGGCGAAACCGACCCGGAGCTTGCGCTGCAGCATCGAGGTGGACCCGAACTGCGTGGAGACGACGAGCTCGATGGCCTGGATGACCAGGTCCATGTCGTCGCCGATGTCGTCGTCGAGCTCGCGCTTGGCCGCGGCCGGGGCGGTGACGTCCTCGCGGTACGTCGGCTCCAGCTGCGCCTTGCAGTGCTTGACCACCAGCGCGATCTCGGCCTCGGTGACCCACGAGCCCTGCACGCGCACCGGCTTGGAGGCGCCCATCGGCAGGAACAGCCCGTCACCCTGGCCCACCAGCTTCTCCGCGCCCGGCTGGTCCAGGATGACCCGGCTGTCGGCGAGCGAGGAGGTCGCGAACGCCAGCCGCGAGGGCACGTTGGCCTTGATCAGGCCGGTGACCACGTCGACCGACGGGCGCTGGGTGGCGAGCACCAGGTGGATGCCGGCCGCACGCGCGAGCTGGGTGATCCGGACGACGGCGTCCTCGACGTCGCGCGGGGCGACCATCATCAGGTCCGCGAGCTCGTCGACGATCACCAGCAGGTACGGGTACGGCGTGAGCTCGCGCTCGCTGCCCGGGGGCACCTCGACCTTGCCCGCCCGGACGGCCTTGTTGAAGTCGTCGATGTGGCGGAACCCGAAGTTGGCGAGGTCGTCGTAGCGCATGTCCATCTCGCGCACGACCCACGCCAGCGCCTCGGCGGCCTTCTTGGGGTTGGTGATGATCGGGGTGATCAGGTGCGGGACGCCCTCGTAGGCGTTCAGCTCGACCCGCTTGGGGTCGACCATGATCATCCGCACCTCGTCGGGCGTCGACCGCATCAGGATCGAGGTGATCATCGAGTTGATGAACGACGACTTTCCCGAGCCGGTGGCACCGGCCACGAGCAGGTGCGGCATCTTCGCCAGGTTCGCGACGACGAAGCCGCCCTCGACGTCCTTGCCGAGGCCGGCCACCATCGGGTGGTGGTCGCCGCGGGCGGCGCCGGAGCGCAGCACGTCGCCGAGGGAGACGATCTCCTTGTCGACGTTCGGGATCTCGATGCCGATGGCGGACTTGCCGGGGATCGGGCTGAGGATGCGCACGTCGGCCGAGGCCACCGCGTAGGCGATGTTCTTCGACAGCGCCGTGACCTTCTCGACCTTGACCGCGGGGCCCAGCTCGACCTCGTAGCGGGTGACCGTCGGGCCGCGGGTGTAGCCCGTGACCTGGGCGTCGATGGCGAACTCCTCCATCACCTGGGTCAGCCGGTCGACGACCGCGTCGCTGGCCTTGGAGCGGGCCTTGTGGACCGATCCGGGCTTGAGGACGTCGTTGCCCGGCAGGGAGTAGACGACGTCGCCGGAGATCGCCAGCTGCTCGGCACGCTCGGGGAGCGGCGTGTGCGGGGGCGGCTCGATGTCGCCGCGGGCCAGCTCGCCGGTCGCGTCGGAGACGGCCTCGGTGAGCACCGTGGCGTCGGGGTCGGAGAGATCGGGGAACGAGGGGACCTCGTCGGCGTAGGGGTCGAAGACCTCCGCGCCGGCGTCGGCCTCGGGCTTCTCGACCGCCGCCGCCTTGCGGCCACGACGCTTCTTGACCTCGCGGTCCTCCAGGACCGGGGTGTCGTACGCCGGGTCGCCCATGTCCGGGTCGATCTCGTCGTCCTCGGGCGCGCCGCGGCGGCGGCGCGCGGACCCCTCGTCGGCCGGGTCCTCGACCCCGCGCCCGAGCAGCCGGTCGCGCAGGTCGGCGAGCCGCTCGGGCACGAGGTAGACCGGCGTCGAGGTGATCACCAGGACGCCGAAGGCGGAGAGCAGCAGGAGCAGCGGGACGACGACGTACGCCGTGCGCAGCAGGTCCAGCAGCAGGGAGGAGACGACGAACCCGATCGCCCCGCTGGCGCCCTGGAGGTCGCTGGCGTCGCCGGCGACGGGCTGCGGGTTGCCGTTGGCGATGTGGACGATGCCGAGCACGCCGAAGGCGAGCGCGGTCCAGCCGATGACCTGGCGGCCTGCGGGGCCGTTGCTGACCGGGTCGCGCATCGTGCGCAGTCCGACGTAGGCCACGGCCATCGGGACGAACCAGCCGACCTTGCCGACCGTGCCGGAGACCGCGGTGCGGGCCAGGTCCATGACCCCGCCCGGGACCTGGAACCAGACCGCTGCGGCGACGACCAGGGAGAGGCCGAGGAGCAGCAGGCCGACGCCGTCGCGGCGGTGCTCGGGGTCGATGTCGCGGGCGCCGTGCCCGATGCCGCGGGCGACGGCGCCGACGCCGTGCGCGATGCCGAGCCAGACGGCGACGAGCCCCCGGGCGAGGGCCTGGAAGAGACGGGCGACCGGCCCCGGCCCCGAGCGGACCGCCCGTGGGGCCGGGCGGGCCGCCGGGCGGGCAGGCTTGCGGGCCGCGGGACGCTTCTTGCTCGCGCTCGCGGCGGGTCGTCGGGTGGGCGTACTCCGGGATCGGGTGCTCGAACTCCCACGGCCGCTGCTGCTGGCTGACCTGGACGTGGACGTGCTCTTGCTCCGCGACCCCGGCGGGGAAGACGTACGGGTCGCCATGGTGGTCAACCTACTTCGGCGTCACACCAGTCACAGGGACCACAGGAGTGCGTGTCGTCCCCGCCCGGCCGGCCCGTCCGGGGCGCCGGGTGGACCGCCGTCACGCCGCGTGCACGCCTTGCGGCCTGATCACGGAACGGCGACGAATTGTCCGGCGCCTCTGGACCTGCGCGGGGAGCCGTCCCTAGGGTGCCCGGGTCGGCCCGGAGACGTGGCCGGCGCCACCCATACTCGGAGGGTTACCTAAGTGAAGATCCTGAAGACGGGGCTGAGCCTCGTTCTGCTGGGTGCCGGCGTTGCCGCCGTTCCCACCCAGCCGGCCACCGCGGCGGAGCCGATCGCTCCGGCGGACGGCCGGTCCCTCGTGCAGCGCCTCAAGAGCGACGCCGAGGGCGCGGTCCGGCTGGCCACCGAGCCAGCCACCGGAAAGATCGGCTTCGCGCGCGCCGCGCGCGGCGGCGACCTGCTGCCCGACGTCCGCGCCTCCGGACGCGCCGGCGCCGTCGAGAAGGCGAACGCCTTCCTCGACCGCCACGCCCGCGTGTTCGGCGCCACCGCCGACCAGCTGCGCGAGTCCTCGGTCCAGGAGACCGCCCGCGGGTGGGCCGTGCGGTTCGACCAGACCTACCGCGGGCTGCCCGTCTTCGGCGGCCAGCTCGTCGCGAGCGTGGACGACGACGGCGACCTCACCGCGGTCAGCGGGTACGTCGCGCCCGACCTGCGCCTGGGCACCACGCCGCGCACCAGCGCGGCCGAGGCAGGGCGCCGCGCCGTGGCCACGGTGCGGGAGGACCCGCCCGGCGAGACGCCGCTCGACCTGTCGGGGTTGCGGGTCACCGACAACACCCTCTCGGTGTACCGGATGGGCTCGGTCAAGGGCGAGACCGGTCCGGCGCGCCTGGTCCACGTGGTCGGCGTCGGCAACGGCACCACCGTGCGCGAGAAGGTCTTCGTCGACGCGCTCACCGGCAAGTTCCTCAACCGCTACTCGATGATCCACACCGCGCTCAACCGCGAGCTGCGCGAGGCGAAGCTCGAGAGCGACGGCGGCACGCCCGACGACGTCAGCGACGACAAGATCTCCTACACGACCGTCTATCGCGAGGGCGACCCGCTGCCCGGCTCGCTGGACGAGGACCAGCTCAACGAGGTCAACGGCACCGGCGAGGCGTACTGGTTCTTCAAGAACACCTTCGGCCGGGACTCCTTCGACGGCAAGGGCGCGAAGATGGTGACGGTCAACAACGACCCGACCATCGCCTGCCCCAACGCCAACTGGAACGGCAAGACGACCAACTACTGCTCGGGCGTCAGCTCCGACGACACCGTCGCCCACGAGTGGGGCCACGCCTACACCGAGTACACCTCCGGGCTGGTCTACCAATGGCAGTCCGGCGCGATGAATGAGGCGTTCTCCGACATCTGGGGCGAGACCGTCGACCAGATCAACGACCGCTACAACGAGACCCCGGACGTCAAGCGGGCCGACGGCCTCTGCTCGGCCTACACCGGCGCCATCCCGGTGCTCACCATCACCGCCCCGGAGTCGATCGCCAAGGAGTGCGCCACGGGCGGCACGCTCGGTGAGATCGACGGGCCGATCACCGGCCAGGTGGTCGCCCCGACCGACGCCGAGGAGGAGGGCGGCACCACGACCGACGGCTGCTCGCCGTACGCCGACGCGTCCGCCGCCGCGGGCAAGATCGTCCTGGTCGACCGCGGCCTGTGCACGTTCGTCGAGAAGGCCCAGGTCGCCAAGGCGGCCGGTGCGAAGGCCGTCATCATCGGCAACCGCGAGGAGGCCCCTATCGGCTTCACCGACGCCGACAAGAGCCTCCCGCCGACGGTGTCGATCGGCCTGACCGACCGCGAGACGATCCGGAAGACCCTGGCCGACGGCCAGCCGGTCGAGGTCGAGATCATCGACGCCGGCGGCGACCGGTTCGACTCCTACCGCTGGCTCTCCGGCGAGGGCGACCCCGCCTTCGGCGGCGCGATCCGCGACATGTGGAACCCCACCTGCCTCGGCGACCCGGCCAAGGTCTCCGACGCGGAGTACAAGTGCTCCACCGACGACAGCGGCGGCGTGCACAGCAACTCCGGCGTGGTCAACCACGCCTACGCCCTCCTGGTCGACGGCGGCACGTCCAACGACGTCACCGTGGCCGGTCTCGGCCTCGACAAGGCGGCGAACATCTTCTGGCAGACCCAGGTCGCGCACCTGACGCCCACGTCGAACTTCGTCGACCTGGCCGACGGGCTCGAGGCCTCCTGCACCGAGCTGGTCGGCAAGGACATCAACCGGGTGTCCACCGACCCCGGCGGCACCTCGCAGCCCGCGGCGGAGATCGTGGCCGGCGACTGCGCGTCGGTCTCGGCCGTCGTGGCCGCCACCGAGCTGCGCAAGGACCCCACGCAGTGCAACTTCCGCCCGCTGCTGCGCAAGGGCGGACCGGCGACCTGCGGCGGGGGCACGACCTCGAAGGTGCTCTACAAGGAGGACTTCGAGGACGGCCTGGCCGGCTGGAAGAAGTCCGAGCGCGTGGCGTTCAAGGGTGGCAAGGGCATCCCGTGGCGCGCCAGCCGCGAGGTCACCGGCAACCGGTCCAAGGTCGCCTTCGACCCCAGCGACGACCGCGGCACCTGCACCTACGACCGGTTCGACCGGTCGAGCGCCAACGCGATCACCAGCCGGGCGATCCGTCTCCGTGGCGGCGGCACGGGCATGCGCCTGCAGTTCCGGCACTACGTCGCCAGCGAGCTCGACGTGGACGGCGGCAACGTCAAGGTCAAGCTCGGCTCGGGCAAGTGGAAGGTCGTCAAGCCGGCCGCCTACCTGTTCAACGCGCCGAACACCACCCTGCTGACCAAGGCCGAGGGCAACACCAACCCGATGGCCTCCCAGCCGGCCTTCTCCGGCACCGACGGCAACGTCGCCGGCGGGTCCTGGGGCCGCTCGATCATCGACCTGAAGAAGATCGGCGCCAAGCCGGGCACGAAGATCAAGCTGCGCTTCGAGATGGGTCGTGACGGCTGCGGCGGCCTCGAGGGCTGGGCCGTCGACGACGTGAAGATCGTCGCCTGCGGGAAGAAGGGTGGCACCAAGGGCCGCCAGGAGGCCTCCGACGTCCGCTGACCCAGCGGCAGGAGCAGCACCCGCAGCACCGCAGAGGCCCCGCCCGGAGCGATCCGGGCGGGGCCTCTCGCCGTCCTCAGGACGTCCGGCCGTCGTACGCCGCACGCTCGGCCAGGACGTCGTCCACGTGGGTCTCGGCAGGCCCTCGGCTCGTCGCGGCCTCAGGACTCGATGACCACCGGGATGATCATCGGCCGCCGGCGGTGCGTGCCGCTGACCCAGCGGCCGATCACGCGCCGTACGGTCTGCTGCAGCTGGTAGGTGTCGGTGTTGCCCTCGGCGACCGCCCGGTCGAGCGCGTCGATGATGGGCTGCTTGATCTCGTCGAAGTCCACGGCGTCCTCGACGAAGCCCCGGGCGTGGATCTCCGGCCCGCCGGAGACCTTGCCGCTGACGGAGTCCATCACCACGATCACCGAGATGAACCCCTCCTCGCCGAGGATCCGGCGGTCCTTGAGGTCGGACTCGGTGATGTCGCCGACCGAGGAGCCGTCGACGAAGACGTAGCCGCACTCGACCTTGCCGGTGATGCTGGCGACGCCGTCGACCAGGTCGACCACGACGCCGTCCTCGGCGACGACGACGTTCTCCACGCCGGTCGCCCTGGCCAGGTCGCGGTTGGCCAGCAGGTGCCGGATCTCGCCGTGGACGGGCAGCACGTTGCGCGGCTTGACGATGTTGTAGCAGTAGAGCAGCTCGCCGGCGCTGGCGTGCCCCGAGACGTGGACGAGCGCGTTGCCCTTGTGCACGACCCGGGCACCCCAGCGGGCGAGGCCGTTGATCACGCGGTAGACGGCGTTCTCGTTGCCCGGGATGAGGCTCGAGGCGAGCAGCACGGTGTCGCCCTCCTCGAGGTGGACGAAGTTGTGGCTGCGCTGGGCGATCCGGCTCAGCGCCGACATCGGCTCGCCCTGGGAGCCGGTGGAGATCAGCACCTGGTGCTGCGGCGGGAGGTCGGCGAGGTCCTTGGTGTCGACCAGCGTCCCCGGCGGCACCTTGAGGTAGCCCAGGTCGCGCGCGATGGCCATGTTGCGGACCATCGAGCGGCCGACGTACGCCACCTGGCGCTCGTGGGCGTGCGCCGCGTCGAGCACCTGCTGGACGCGGTGCACGTGGGAGGCGAAGCAGGCGACGATGATGCGCTGGGAGGACTCGCGGAACACCTGGTCGATGACCGGGGTGATCGACTTCTCCGCCGGGGTGAAGCCGGGGGTCTCGGCGTTGGTGGAGTCGGTGAGGAAGAGATCGACGCCCTCCTCCCCCAGCCGGGCGAACGCCCGCAGGTCGGTGATCCGGCCGTCCAGCGGCAGCTGGTCCATCTTGAAGTCGCCGGTGTGGAGCACCATCCCGGCGCCGGTCCGGATCGCCACCGCGAGCGCGTCCGGGATCGAGTGGTTGACCGCGACGAACTCCAGGTCGAAGGGACCGAAGCTGATCCGGTCGCCCTCCGAGACCCGGTGGTGCACGGTCTCGCGCAGGCGGTGCTCGCGCAGCTTGGAGTCCAGCAGCGCCAAGGTGAGCTCGGAGCCGACGAGCGGGATGTCGCCGCGCTCGCGGAGGAGGTACGGCGTCGCGCCGATGTGGTCCTCGTGCCCGTGGGTCAGCACCAGGGCCTCGATCCGGTCCAGCCGGTCCCGGATCGGGCCGAAGTCCGGCAGGATCAGGTCGACGCCGGGGTGGTGGTCCTCGGGGAACAGCACGCCGCAGTCGACGACCAGCAGGCGGCCGTCGTACTCGAAGACGGTCATGTTGCGGCCGACCTCGCCGAGGCCGCCGAGCGGGATGACCCGGAGGCCCCCCTGCGGCAGTGCCGGCGGTTCGGACAGCTCAGGGTGCGGGTGGCTCAAGCGCGTCGGTCCTTCACGTGAGTAGACCGGCGGCCACGAGGCCGACGCGCAGCGCGGCCACCTCGTCGTCGTCCAGCTCCACGAGGGGAGAGCGGACCCGCCGGTTGTCGAGGACGCCGAGGAGCTGGAGCGCTGCCTTGGCGGTGGTCGCTCCGTAGTTGGCGACGCCCATGACGGCGTCGATCGCGGGGAGCATCCGCGTGTAGACCTGGAGCGCCGTGGCGGGGTCGCCCGCGGCGTAGGCGTCGACCATCGCCCGGAGCTGGTCGCCCGCGACGTGGCCCACGACGCTGACGAAGCCGACGGCGCCGTGCGCGAGCCAGCCGAGGTTCGCCGCGTCGTCGCCGGAGTAGACCGCGTAGCCGAGCTCGCTGATGCGCACGCCCCGGGCGAAGTCGCCGACCGCGTCCTTGACGGCCACCACGCCGTCCCAGGCGATCGCCTGCTCGTAGGTCTCGAGCGCGATCGTCGAGCCGGTGCGGCCCGGGACGTCGTAGAGCATCACGGGCAGCTCGGCGGCGTCGACGACCTGGCGGAAGTGCTGGAGGATGCCGCGCTGGCCCGGCTTGTTGTAGTACGGCGTCACGAGCAGCACGCCGTCGGCACCGTTCTTGCGCGCCTGGTGCGCGAGGCCGACCGACGTGCGGGTGTCGTTGGTGCCCACGCCGGCCACGAGGTGGATGTCGGCGCCGACCGCGTCCCGCACGGCCGCGAGGGTGTCGCCGTCCTCCTCGGGCGTGGTGGTCGGGGACTCCCCCGTCGTGCCGGAGACGACGAGCCCGTCGTGCCCGTGGTCCACCAGGTGCCGGGCGATGCGCTGGGTCGCCTCGAGGTCGACCGCCCCGTCGGGGGCGAAGGCCGTCGCCATCGCGGTGAGGACGCGGCCGAAGGGCGCTGCGGGGGTCGCTGCGGGGGTCGAGGTGGCCGAGTCGGTCATGGGTCCAGGCTATCGCCCGACGTGCGGCATCACGTCGCGCGCCACCAGCCGGAGGTGGTCGAGGTCCGTGAGGTCGAGCACCTGGAGGTAGACCCGCTCGGCGCCCAGCGCGGCGTACCGCCCGATCTTGTCGACGACCTCCTGCGGCGTCCCGGCCAGGCCGTTCTCCCGCAGCTCGTCCTTGTCGCGGCCGATCGCGGCGGCCCGGCGCTCCACCTCCGCCTCGTCCGCACCCACGCAGAGGACCAGCGCGTTCGACCAGGTCATGGTGGCCGGGTCGCGGTCGGCGGCCTCGCAGGCGGCACGGACGCGGCCGAACTGCGCCTCGGTGGTCGCCTCGTCGACGAACGGCAGGTTGAACTCGTCGGCGAAGCGCGCCGCCAGCGCCGGCGTGCGCTTCTTGCCCAGGCCGCCGATGAGCACCGGCGGCCCTCCCCGGCGACCGTCGGTCTGCACCGGCTTGGGCAGGCCGGGGCTGTCGGTGACCCGGTAGTGGCGGCCCTCGAAGGAGAATCCGTCGCCCCCCAGCGGAGTGGCCCAGAGGCCGGTGACGACCTCGAGCTGCTCCTCGAACCGGTCGAAGCGCTCACCGGTCGGGGGGAACGGGATGCCGTACTTGGTGTGCTCGGCCTCGAACCAGCCGGCACCGATGCCCAGCTCGACCCGGCCGCCGCTCATCTGGTCGACGCCGGCGACGCTGATCGCGAGCGGCCCGGGGTGGCGGAACGTCGCGCTCGTCATCATCGTGCCGAGGCGGATCGTGCTGGTGTCGCGGGCGAGCCCGGCCAGCGTCACCCAGGCGTCACTGGGGCCCGGCAGGCCCTCGGTGCCCATGCCGAGGTAGTGGTCGGAGCGGAAGAACGCCCCGAAGCCGAGCTCCTCGGCGGTCCTGGCGACGGCGAGGAGGTCGTCGTACGTCGCACCCTGCTGGGGTTCGGTGAAGACACGCAGCTCCATGCGCCCAGCCTCCCAGACGCCTCCAGGTCAGCCGCCCCCGAGCCCCGCGACGGCGCCGAGGAGCGGCCGGCCGGCTAGCGGCGGTCCCCGGACCGCGCGCGGAACACCCGGTCGTACCCCTCGTGGTGCTCCCGCGCGGTCTCGGGCCACTCGGCGGCGTCGTACGCCGGGAAGTGCGCGTCACCCCGCGGCTCGAGGTCGATCTCGCTGAGCACGAGCTCGTCGGCGTGCGGGAGCAGCGCGGCGTACACCTCTCCCCCGCCGGCGACCATCACGTCGCCGGGCAGCGTGGCGGCCAGCTCGAGCGCCTCCTCGACGCCGTGGGCCACGAGCACGCCCTCGGCGCTCCAGGCCGGGTCACGGGTCAGCACGACCGTGGTCCGGCCCGGGAGCGGCCGGCCGATCGACTCGTAGGTCGTCCGGCCCATCAGCAGCACGTGCCCGAGGGTCAGCTCCTTGAAGAGCCGCTGCTCGCCCGGCACCTTCCAGGGGATGTCGGGTCCGTCGCCGATCACGCCGTTGCGCGCGACCGCGGCGACCAGGACGACCCGCTTGCCGCCCGGCGTCACAGGAGCGTCATACGGCGATCGGCGCCTTGATGCCCGGGTGCGGGTCGTAGCCGGCGACCTCGATGTGCTCGAGCTCGAAGGCGTCGAGCTCGGTCACCGTCGGGTCCAGCACCAGCCGCGGGAGCGGCCGCGGCTCGCGCGTGAGCTGCAGCCGGGCCTGGTCGAGGTGGTTGAGGTAGAGGTGCGCGTCGCCGAGCGTGTGGACGAAGTCGCCCACCTCGAGCCCGGTCACCTGGGCGACCATGTGGGTCAGCAGCGCGTAGGAGGCGATGTTGAACGGCACGCCGAGGAAGACGTCGCCCGAGCGCTGGTAGAGCTGGCAGGAGAGCCGGCCCGGGCCGTCGGCCTGCGGTGCGACGTAGAACTGGAACAGCGCGTGGCACGGCGCGAGGGCCATCTCAGGGATGTCCGCGACGTTCCAGGCCGAGACGATGTGCCGTCGGGAGTCCGGGTCGCGCCGGACCTGCTCCACGACCTGGGCCAGCTGGTCGACGTGGCGGCCGTCCGGTGTGGGCCAGGAGCGCCACTGGTGCCCGTAGACGGGCCCGAGCTCGCCGTCGGCGTCGGCCCACTCGTCCCAGATGCTGATGCCGCGCTCCTGGAGCCACCGGACGTTGGTGTCGCCGCGCAGGAACCAGAGCAGCTCGCCGAAGACCGAGCGGGTGTGCACCTTCTTGGTGGTCACCAGCGGGAAGCCCTCGCTGAGGTCGAACCGCATCTGGTGCCCGAAGACGCTGCGCGTGCCGGTGCCGGTGCGGTCACCCTTCTCGACGCCGTCGTCGAGGACCCGGCGGAGGAGGTCGAGGTACTGCTGCACGGGGGCGAGCCTAGACCGCCGCGGCGCTCACAGGTCGATCGTCCCGAGGACGGTGGTCCGCGTGGCGCCGCCGACGCGGACGACGTCGCCGTCGCGGGCCACGTGCACCCGGCCCCGGCGCCCGACGGCGGTCCCCTGCGCCGCGACGTACGACGCGGGGAGGGTCGTGCCGGCGAGCCACTGGCCGAGCCCGGCGTTGAGGCTGCCCGTGACCGGGTCCTCCGGGACGCCGTACTGCGGGCAGAAGGCGCGGACCTCGACGGCGACCGGCCCGTCGGCGTACGTCCCCGCGACGCCGATCTTGAGCTCGCCGAAGGCGGCGAAGTCCGGTCGCAGGTCGAGCACCGCCGCGGCGTCGCGCAGGAGCACGCCGACCCAGCCGGGGCCGTTGTCGATCCACGCCGCGTCCACGAGGTCCTCGCGGTCCAGCCGCAGCGCGGTGGCGATCGCGTCGAGGTCGGCGGCGTCCACCGGCCCCGAGCGGAGCAGCGGGGGCGCCTCGAAGGCCAGCACCTCCTCGCGGCGCAGGCGCACCAGTCCCGCCCCGCACTCCTGGACCAGCTCCGCGCCGGCCGGCGCTCCCCCGGCCTCCAGCCAGGCGTGCGCGCTGCCGAGGGTCGGGTGGCCGGCGAAGGGCAGCTCCCGGCCCGGCGTGAAGATCCGCAGCCGGTAGTCGGCCGCCGGGTCCGTCGGGCGGAGGAGGAACGTCGTCTCCGAGAGGTTCGTCCAGCGGGCCAGCGCGGCCATCTGCTCGTCGCTGAGGCCGTCGGCGTCGTGGACCACCGCGACGGGGTTGCCGAGCAGCGGCTCGGTGGAGAACACGTCGACCTGGCGGAACACACGGCTGCTCACGGCGCCGACCCTAGGCCGATCCTCAGGACGTCGCGAGCAGGGGCGCGCTGCCGACCCCGTAGGGGCCACCGTCGAGGGTGGCGTCGACCCGGCAGGCCCCGCGCCCCGGCCCGGGCACCCGGCAGGTCACCAGCTCGACGGCCTCCGGTGACCGCCTCAGGAGGTGGGTGAGGGTGCGGCCGGACGCACCGAAGGCGGACGCCAGCACGACCGCGTCCCCGGTGTCCCCGGCGTCCCCCGCGAGGCCGGTGGCCAGCACGCGACCGGTGGCCGCGTCGCGCAGGCGCAGCGCCGAGGCCGGCCCGCCGACGGTCGTCGGCGCGGTGAGGACGTGGCGACCGTCGGGCGAGACCTGGCCGGCGCGCCCGCGCACGGTGAAGCCGACGCTGAAGAACGGCTGCTGCATGCGCAGCCGGCGGCCGTCGAGCCGGGTCAGCACCGTCCCGGCGGCGCGGTCGAGGAGGACCGGTGGCTGCTCGATCGCCGAGACCGCGCTGCCGCCGAGCCACCGGACGTCCCCGAAGGAGGAGGTGAGCAGCACCGCGCCGCCGTCCACCGCGACCACCCGGCCGGAGTCGGCGTCGAAGATGTCCAGCGTGTGCCGGCCGACGTCGCGCCCGGCCGCCAGGTCGTGGAGGACGACGTCGTGCTCCGGCTCCACCCAGGCGACCAGCGCCGCCCCCGGCTCGACGGCGAGCCCGCTGCCCGGCACCTGGCGCCCGAGGACGGTCCGGCCGCCGTCGGACCGCACGTGCACGACGCGGTGGTCCTCGTCGGTCACCACCGCGCCGTCCGGGACCTCCACCAGGTCGATGACGCCCGGGAGCTCCACGGACGTCCGCGGCAGGTGCAGCACGCCGTCGGCCCACCACGCGAGCGGTGCCGGGTTCGCCTCCCTCCGCACCGTCACGGCCGGGAGCCGCTCCTCCCGGTCCGGGTCGGGCGGGTCGCCCCGGACCACACCGAGGACGTACGTCGCGGCGACGAGGAGCGCGAGGACGGCCGCCCCGGCGGCCAGCCACCGGCCGGTCCGCGGCGGGCGAAGCCGCGTGGGGAGCGAGTCCGCCGGTGGCGGGCCACCGACGAGCAGGTCGGCGGCGGCACGCCGTACCTCCTCCTCCAGGGCGGGGTCCGCCGGCACGGCACCGGTCCCGACGAGCGCGCTCACCACGGTCTGCTCGCGCTCGGCGCCGGGCAGCGCGCCCAGGCGCCGACCCACGCGATCGAGGTCCTCGGACGCGGCGGTCTCGACGGCGGGTGCCTCGACGGCGGCCGCCGCGTCGGGCTGGTGCCGCCGCGCGTCGGCCCAGGTGGCGAGCAGCACCTCGACGACCTCGGCGTCGAGGTCGGCGGCCGTGCGCAGCGCCCGCCAGTCCCGACGGGCGCGTCCCAGGGCGACCGCAGCGACCTGCTCGGCCACCGGCCGGGGCGCGCCCAGCAGCAGGACGACCCGGACGAGCGTGGTCCAGCGCGCAGCGAGGTAGTCCGGGAAGTCGTCGGCCGCGCGCATCGGTCCTCCCGGTCGCCCCGGTGCTAGGGGTGCAGGGACATCGGGCCGTAGACCCGGCGGTCGAGCTCGAAGAGGGTGACCGCGTCGACGCCGTGGGCGGCCAGCTCGGCGAAGACCTCACCGACCCACGACTCCGCGTCGGACTGGTTGGTGAAGCGCTCGGCCCCGAGCTCCCCGGCCACGCTGACCTCCTCGCCCGCGGCGTTCTCGAGCCGCCAGAACCAGGGCCGCTCGGTCGGCGGCGGGGTGCGGAACGTGGTGGGCTGCTCGGGGAGGTTCATCAGCTGCTCCGGACGTTGGTGCGCACGAACGGCGGCTTGGTGAGCTGGAAGATCTCGCGGCGGCCGCGGACGTCGACGCCCACCTCGGCCTCGGGGTCGACGAACGACGGCAGGAGCGCCATCCCGATCCCGGTGCGCAGCGTCGGGGAGAAGGTGCCCGAGGTGACCTCGCCGAGCAGCACGTCGCGGGTCAAGGAGACGCTCATGTGCGGGCGCGGGATGCCCCGGCCGGTGGCGACCAGCCCGCGCAGCACCCGCTTGGGCCCGGCCTCGCGCTCGGCGAGCAGCACGTCGCGACCCCAGAACGCCGGCTTCGACCAGCCGACGGCCCAGCCCAGGCGCGCCTCGTTGGGGGTGACGTCGAGGGAGATGTCCTGGCCGTGCAGCGGGTAGCCCATCTCGGTGCGCAGGGTGTCGCGCGACCCGAGGCCGCAGGCGAGCATGCCGTGCGGCTCGCCGGCGGCCAGGAGCGCGTCCCACAGGGCGACGGCGACACCCGCGGGGGCGATCAGCTCGTAGCCGCGCTCGCCGGTGTAGCCGGTGCGGCAGACCACGACCTCGGCGTCGGCGAACGGCGCCACCACGAACGACATGTAGTCGTGGCCGGCCGGCAGGCCCACCCCGGCGAGCACCTCGTCGGAGAGTGGCCCCTGCACGGCCAGCACGGCGTGGTCGCGGTGCTGGTCCTCGACGGTCACGCCGTCCGTCGCCTCCGCGGCGAGCCGGCGGACCACCTCGGCGGTGTTCGCGGCGTTCGGGACGAGCAGGACGTGCTCGTCGTCGTGGAGGTAGACGATCAGGTCGTCGACGATCCCGCCGGTCGCGTCGTCGCAGCACAGCGTGTACTGCGCCTGGCCCGGCGCGATCCGGCCGAGGTCGTTGGTCAGGGTGGCGTTCACGTACGCCGCGGCGCCCGGCCCGGAGACGAGCGCCTTGCCGAGGTGGCTGACGTCGAAGACGCCGACCGCCTCGCGCACGGCGGTGTGCTCCTTGACCGTGCCGGCGGCGTACTCCAGGGGCATCGACCAGCCGCCGAACTCGGCCATCTTGGCGCCGAGGGCGACGTGACGGTCGTGGATCGGTGACCGCAGCAGGGTGGGGTCCTCAGCCATGCCCGGAACCTACCGCAGCGTCTGTCTATCCTTCCTCGGGTGACGTCGTACACGCTCCGGAACGCCAGCCCTGCCAAGACCAAGACCGACGCGGTGGTGGTCGGTGTCCTCCAGGGCGGGGACGGGCCCGAGCTCGCCGACGGCGGCGCCGACGTCGCCAAGGCCTACGGCCGCAAGCTGCGGCCGCTGCTGTCCACGCTCGGTGTCACCGGCAAGGCCGGCGAGGTCGTCAAGGTGCCGACCGGCGACGCCGTCGCGAGCCCGCTGCTGGTGCTGGTCGGCCTGGGCAAGGACACGACGCCCGCCGGCGTGCGCCGTGCCGCCGGCGCCGCCGCCCGCGCGGTCACCAACGCCGCCTCGATCGCGCTCGCGCTCCCGGCCGGGACGCCCGAGCTCGTGCGTGCCGTGGTCGAGGGCCACCAGCTGGGCGGCTACTCCTTCACGGCGTACAAGAAGGACGCCAAGGACCCCCACGACTCCGCGCCCGCCGAGGTCGTCGTGCTGACCGCCGCCGCGCGGCGCAAGGAGGCCACGTCCGCCCTCGAGGAGGCGCAGGTCGTGGCGGCCGCCGTCGCCGCCACCCGCGACTGGGTCAACACGCCTCCCGGCGACCTGCGCCCGCCGGCGTTCGCCGACGCGGTGGTCGCCGCCACCAAGGCCGCGACCAAGGGCCGGGGCACCCCCAAGATCGGGATCACCGTCCACGACGAGGCGTCGCTCGCCGAGCTCGGCTGCGGCGGCCTCCTGGGCGTCGGCGCCGGCTCGGACGCGCCGCCGCGCCTGGTCGAGCTGACCTACTCCCCCCGCGGCGCCAAGCACCACCTCGGGCTCGTGGGCAAGGGCATCACGTTCGACTCCGGCGGCCTGTCGATCAAGCCGGCCCAGGGCATGCACGAGATGAAGTCCGACATGGCCGGTGCCGCCGCCGTCGTCCAGGCCACCCTCGCGATCGCCGCGCTCGGCCTGCCGATCCGCGTCAGCACGTTCGTGCCGATGGCCGAGAACATGGTATCCGGCGGCGCGACCCGCCCCGGCGACGTGCTGCGGATCTACGGCGGCACGACCGTCGAGGTGCTCAACACCGACGCCGAGGGGCGCCTGGTGCTCGCCGACGCGATCGTCCGGGCCACCGAGCAGCAGCCCGACACCATCCTCGACGTCGCCACGCTCACCGGCCACATGGTCGTCGCCCTCGGGGACAAGGTCGCCGGCGTGATGGGCAGCGAGACCGTCGTCCAGGACGTGCTCGACGCGGCGGTCGTCGCCGGCGAGGAGTTCTGGCCGATGCCGATCCCCGAGCACATGCGCGAGCGGATCACCTCCAGCAAGATCGCCGACCTCGCCCAGCACGACTGGATCCGCTGGGGCGGTGGGCTGTACGCCGCCGCGTTCCTCCGCGAGTTCACCGCGGGCCTCCCCTGGGCCCACCTCGACATCGCCGGCCCCGCCTTCGCCTCCGGCGGGCCCTCGGGCCACGTCACCTCCGGCGGCACCGGCGTCGCCGTGGCCACGCTGGTCGACTACGCCCGGGCGGTCGCTGCGAAGGGCTGACCTGGCCGGGCGGGCTCGATCCTGCAGCGCCTCGGCGGGCGAGTCGGTGCCGGTCCGCCGCAGGTAGTCGACCTGGGAACGACTCGAGACCCCGGTCGACGTACACCCGACCGGGCCTCGTCTCGACCCCCATCCGCGCCACGAACGCAGGCCACAGGCCCTCCGGCACCAGGTCGGGCTCGGACGTGAGCGTCACCTCGGTCCCGATCCCGGCCGCACGGACGTCGTCCGCCGCGTCCTCGGCGTCCGCGACCCGCTCGTACGACCTGGCCCGCTCATGGGTGCGACCGTCTGCAGCGATCCACCTGACCACCCAGGCGTACGTGGTGCGCTCGTCCGGCATGGGTCCATCGTGCCCGTGACGACGTGCCTGTGCCCCGCCGGTTGGTTGCTCCGGCGGGGCGTGGGGCGGGGTGGCTACTGGTCGGGCGGGTCGGTGGTCTCGTGGGTGCCGTGGGTGCCGTGGGTGCCTCGGTGGTCGACCCGGTAGGTCATCCCTGTGGGGCTGCGCCAGAGGTAGGTCCCTGGTTGGGGTGTGTGTTGGTGCCAGCCGGTGTGGGTCTTGGCGCGGTGGTGGCGCCTGCACAGGGGTGCGATGTTCTCGGTGGCGGTGGGCCCGCCCTTGTTGTGGGGGATGACGTGGTCGTCGTCGACCTTGCTGGTGGTGTGGGCGGGGCGGGTGCACCAGGGGAAGACGCAGTGGTGGTCTCGCAGCCTCGTCTGGACGCTGAGGCGGTCGGGGACCTCGTAGGCCTCGACGTGGATGCGTTCGTTCAGGTCGATGACGGGCTTGATGGTGATGTGTGCGCCGTCGCGGGCGGCGCGGGTGCACCACTCGGCGAGCTGGGTGGTGAGCACGAACCCCCTCGTGGCCTCGACCCGGGTGATGCCGTCGAGTTCACCATCTGCCTTCTGGTGGACGTGGACGACGAGGGGTGTGGGGTCGGTGTCGAACTGCAGCTGGAGCTGGCGCCGGGCCATGTCGCCGGCGGCCATCGCCCGCCGTGCGCCTTCGGCTTCGGTTGAGCCGAGCTGGGCGAGGCGGGCGGCGCCCTTGGTGATCGCGTCGTCGAGGTCGAGGGCGTCGGCGAGGTCGAGGGTGCCCCAGATGTCGACGTGGCCGTCGTAGGAGACCTGTCGGGTCTGGATGGTGAAGTGGCGGGCTTCGGTGCGTTCGTACCGGACCCGTTCGGCTTCCTCGGGGTCGAACCGGACCAGTGCTTCGTCGAGGAGCCGGTCGAGCGCGGCGGGGCCGATGGTGGCAGCGACGGGGGCGACGTGGGTGTCCACGAACCCCGCACCGGCCTTCGGGAGGTGCAGGGTGCGCCGGGCGATGGACCGCGCTTTCCACGCGGGGAGGGCGAGGTTGGTGACCTTCGCCCACACCCGCGGGAGGCGGTAGCGCAGCTCGAGGGCCTCGGCGAGGTAGGCGCGGCCGGCGTCCTCGGACTTCCCGAGCGCGGCGGCGAACTCGATGACGGCGAACTCGCTCACCAACGGTGCACCGTCCCCGGCGAGGCCGATGGCTTTGTCGCCGAACCCCTTCAGCGTCGACCACGCCGAGGCGGTGCCGACTGATTCGGCGGGGTGCATGACGCACCACTGGACCGCGGCTTGGAGGAGTTCGGCTTCGGCGGCGTTCGCGGCGCGTTGGCTGGCCCGGGCGAGGCGCAGCACGTCGGCTGGGGTGTCCAGCGGGTGCTCGAGGGTCGCGGTGAGGGCCATGGCCTCATTCTACTCGCACGTGTGTTCGAATGAAAGGTCCATGTGCAGGGGTTGTGGACGACCACCGCGACCCCCGACCCGTCGAGTTCCCGCGGGCCGAAGGTCGGCTGGCGGGGGTCTCGACGACGCTCGCCGGGGCTCGCTGCTCGACCAGCAGTGCGCCGGCGACGGCGCGGGACCCACGGCGTACTCCGTCCTCTAGTTGCCTCCACCGCGACCACCCACGACCCGCAGGCCGCAGGTCGGCTGCCAGGGGTCTCGACGACGCTCGCCGGGGCTCGCTGCTCGACCAGCAGTGCGCGGGTCTCGACGACGCTCGCCAGGGCTCGCTGCTCGACGAGCAGTGCAGTCTCGACGACGCTCGCTGCTCGACCGGCGACGGACCTACAGGCCCTGCTGCTTGCGGCGGCGGTTGTAGTCGCGCATGCGCTGCGGGACGCCGACGACGGCGGCGTCGTAGGAGGGGACGCGGTGGTCGTTGCAGAAGCGGTGGGCCCACTCGACCGAGGGCACGCGACGACGGGTCCACTCACCGTCGTGGGCGACGAGCAGGAGGGTCACGTCGCTGACGGCGGTGCGGGGCTCGACGAACCCCTCGACACCGCGTCGTTCCTGGACCCAGGTGCGCAGGTGCTGCTCGTCCACCTTGTCCGACGCGCGCACCCGCGTCGAACCGGTGCGCGCCGCGTCGCCCGCGGGCTTGCTCATCCGCGGGCCGCGTCGGAATCGGTCGGTCCATGCCATGGCACCAGTCTGCCGGGAGCCACGCGACCCGGTGTGGACACGCCCGGGAAGGGTGCAAAGATGGTCGGGCGCTCCTCTGCGATCCAGAGGGGCCGAGGCCGACAAGGGAAGGACCACGGTGGCCGACGCCGACTACGACGTACTCATCCTCGGTGCGGGTTCCGGCGGCTACGCGTGCGCCCTCCGCGCCGCCCAGCTCGGGCTCACCGTCGGTCTCGTCGAGAAGGGCAAGGTCGGCGGCACCTGCCTCCACGTCGGCTGCATCCCCACCAAGGCGCTGCTGCACGCCGCCGAGGTCGCCGACAGCGCGCGGGACTCCGAGCAGTTCGGCGTCCGCGCGACGCTCGAGGGCATCGACATGGCCGGCGTGAACTCCTACAAGGACGGGGTCGTCAGCCGGCTCTTCAAGGGCCTCACCGGCCTGGTCAAGAGCCGCGGCATCACCGTCATCGAGGGCGAGGGTCGCCTGACCGGCCCCAAGCAGGTCACCGTCGACGGTCGCACCTACTCCGGTCGCAGCGTCGTGCTGGCCTCCGGGTCCCACTCGCGCAGCCTCCCCGGCCTCGAGGTCGACGGCGAGCGCGTCCTGACCTCCGAGCACGCCCTGCGCCTGGACCGCGTCCCCCGCAGCGTCGTCGTGCTCGGCGGCGGGGTGATCGGCTGCGAGTTCGCCAGCGTGTGGCGCAGCTTCGGCGCCGAGGTCACCATCGTCGAGGCCCTCCCCCGGCTGGTCGCGGCCGAGGACGAGGCCAGCTCCAAGGCGCTCGAGCGGGCGTTCCGGAAGCGCGGCATCGTCTTCCGCACCGGCACCCGGTTCGAGTCGGTCGAGCGCACCGACGACGGCGTCGCCGTGACCGTCGAGGGCGGCGACCGGATCGAGGCCGAGCTGATGCTCGTCGCCGTCGGCCGCGGCCCCGTCACCGACGGCCTGGGGTACGACGAGCAGGGCATCGCCCTGGACCGCGGCTTCGTGGTCATCGACGAGCGCTGCCGCACGAACGTCGAGGGCGTGTACGCCGTGGGCGACATCGTCCCCGGCCTGCAGCTGGCCCACCGGGGCTTCCAGCAGGGCATCTTCGTCGCCGAGGACATCGCCGGGCTCGACCCGCGGCCCGTCGACGAGACCGCGATCCCCCGCGTCACCTACTCCCACCCCGAGCTGGCCTCCGTCGGGCTCGACGAGCGCACGGCCGCGGAGAAGTACGGCGCCGACGGCATCGAGACCGTGACCTACGACCTCGGTGGCAACGGCAAGAGCCAGATCCTCAAGACCCAGGGGTTCGTCAAGCTCGTCCGCCGCACCGACGGACCCGTCGTCGGCATCCACCTGGTCGGCGACCGCGTCGGCGAGCTCGTCGGCGAGGCTCAGCTCATCTACGGCTGGGAGGGGTACCCGGAGGACGTCGCTCCGCTCGTCCACGCCCACCCCACGCAGAACGAGGCGCTGGGCGAGGCCCACCTCGCCCTCGCCGGCAAGCCCCTGCACGCGCACTCCTGACCACCGCAACCACCGAAGAGCGAAGGAACTCATGGCCACCGAAGTCAACCTCCCGGCCCTCGGGGAATCCGTCACCGAAGGCACCGTCACCCGCTGGCTGAAGGCCGTGGGTGACTCGGTCGCCGTCGACGAGCCGCTGCTCGAGGTCTCGACCGACAAGGTCGACACCGAGATCCCCTCCCCCGTCGCGGGCACCCTGCTCGAGATCAAGGCGCAGGAGGACGACACCGTCGAGGTCGGTGCCGTGCTCGCGGTCATCGGTGACGAGGGTGAGTCCGCCGGCGACGCGTCCGGCTCCGCCGAGCCCGAGGCGCAGCCCAAGGACGAGGAGCAGGCCGAGAAGAAGGCCGAGCAGGAGCAGGAGATCGCCGAGGAGACCGGCGACCTGCCCCCGGGCGACGAGACCCCCGAGGCCGAGAAGTCCTCCGGCTCCGAGCAGCCCGCCGCCTCCTCCGGCGGCAACGGCGGTGGCAGTGGCGGCGGCAGTGGTACGCCGGTCGTGCTGCCCGCCCTGGGCGAGTCGGTCACCGAGGGCACCGTGACCCGCTGGCTGAAGTCGGTCGGCGACGACGTCGCCGTCGACGAGCCGCTCCTGGAGGTCTCGACCGACAAGGTCGACACCGAGATCCCCTCGCCGGTCGCGGGCACCCTGCTCGAGATCAAGGCCGAGGAGGACGAGACCGTCGAGGTGGGCGCCGAGCTGGCGATCATCGGCGACAAGGGCGCCGCCCCGCAGAGCGCTCCCGAGCCGACCCCCGAGCCGGCGCAGGCCGCCGAGCCGAGCCCGGCCCAGGAGGAGACCAAGCCGACCCAGCCCACCGACGAGGGCGAGGCCGCGACCGAGCAGCCCGAGCCCGAGAAGGACCACCAGCCGGCCGCCGAGACCGCGCCCGCCCCGAGCTCGCAGTCGCCGAGCACCGGTGAGCGCTCCGCGTCCGACGACTCCGGGAACAAGGGCGGGGACCAGGAGCAGGCCCGCTCGGAGAAGACCGCCGACGGTGCCGGCTACGTGACCCCGCTGGTCCGCAAGCTCGCCGCGCAGCACGACGTCGACCTGTCGACCGTCGAGGGCACCGGCGTCGGCGGCCGCATCCGCAAGCAGGACGTCCTCGACGCCGCGAAGGCCAAGGAGGCACCGGCTCCGGCCGCCCAGCCCGCCGCCCCGGCCGCGTCCACCTCGTCGGCCTCGTCGGCCCGGCAGGCCCCGTCGGTCAGCCCCTCGCCGCTGCGCGGGACGACCGAGAAGATCAGCCGGCTGCGCAAGATCATCGCCGAGCGCATGGTCGACTCGCTGCAGACCGGCGCGCAGCTCACGCAGGTCATCGAGGTCGACGTCACCAACATCGCGCGGCTGCGCGACTCGGTGAAGGGCGACTTCCAGGCGCGCGAGGGCGTCAAGCTGTCGTACCTGCCGTTCTTCGCCAAGGCGGCGATCGACGCGCTCAAGCAGCACCCGAAGCTGAACGCCGGCATCGACACCGACGCCGGCGAGATCACCTACTACGACCGCGAGAACCTCGCGATCGCGGTGGACACCGAGAAGGGCCTGATCACCCCGGTGATCAAGGACGCGGGCGACCTGTCGATCGCGGGCCTGGCCAAGAAGATCGCGGACGTCGCGCAGCGCACCCGGACCAACAAGATCGGTCCCGACGAGTTGTCCGGCGGCACCTTCACGATCACCAACCTCGGCAGCGTGGGCGCCCTGTGGGACACCCCGATCATCAACAAGCCGCAGGTCGCGATCCTCGGTCCGGGCGCGGTCGTCAAGCGGCCCGTCGTGATCGATGACCCGAACCTCGGCGAGACGATCGCGGTGCGCCACATGGTCTACCTCGCGCTGACCTACGACCACCGCTTGGTCGACGGCGCCGACGCGGGCCGCTTCCTGCAGGACGTGAAGAAGCGCCTGGAGGCCGGCGTCTTCGACGTCTGAGCACCACCGCCTGACCACGAGGGCCCGGGACCGCACAGGTCCCGGGCCCCTGTGCGTCCATGGCTTGTCCGTCCTGGGAGGCTCGCAGCATGCGCATCGTCATCGCCGGCTCCTCCGGCTTCCTGGGCAGCCACCTCGTCGACGCGCTGCGCGACCGGGACCACCAGGTCACCCGGCTCGTACGGCGCGCGCCGGCCGCGCCCGACGAGGCGGCGTGGGACCCGGCGGCCGGCACCTACGACCGGGCCGCGGTGCACGGCGCCGACGTCGTGGTCAACCTGGCCGGCTCCCCCACGCTCGGCAACCCGCACTCGGACTCCTGGGCCCGCGAGCTGCGCGAGAGCCGGGTGACCTCCACCCGCGTGCTCGCGCGCGCGGTCGCCGAGGCGCCC
Organism: Nocardioides sp. Arc9.136; assembly: GCF_030506255.1. NCBI lineage: Bacteria > Bacillati > Actinomycetota > Actinomycetes > Propionibacteriales > Nocardioidaceae > Nocardioides > Nocardioides sp. Arc9.136. The sequence continues at coordinate 2,690,683 of NZ_CP113431.1, forward strand.
CGCCCGCCGGCGTACCTCGCGGGCAACGGCATCTCCTACTACGGCGACCACGGCGACCAGGTCCTGACCGAGGCCTCCGACAGCCGGGGGCAGGCGCTGCTCACCGACGTCACCCGGGAGTGGCAGGCGGCGGCGCAGCCGGCGGTCGAGGCGGGCGCCCGGGTCTGCTACCTGCGGACCGCGCCGGTGATGGACCGGCGCGCGGCGCCGTTGAAGCTGCTCGCCCCGCTCTTCCGCACCGGGCTCGGCGCCCGCCTGGGCAGCGGCCGCCAGCACATGGCGATGATCTCGCTGCGCGACTGGGTCGACGCCGTGGTGTTCCTCGCCGAGCACGACACCGTCAGCGGTCCGGTCAACCTCACCTGCCCGGAGCCGCCGACCAACGCCGACTTCACCCGCGCGCTCGCCCGCGCCGTGCACCGGCCGGCGGTCCTGCCGGTCCCCTCGCTCGCGCTGCGCCTCGGCGCGGGCCGGATGGCGCCCGAGCTGCTCGGGTCGCTCAACGTCCGGCCCGCGGCGCTCGAGGCGGCGGGGTTCACCTTCTCCGACCGCGACGTGACCGCGGTGCTCAAAGCCGGCCTGCGCTGAGGCTCACGCGAGCCGATCGCGCAGCGCCGGCAGGCCCTCCCCGTCGAGGTGCTCGAGGGCGGCGACCCGGCCGGTGAGCGCCAGCAGCAGGGCCTCGGCGCTCCCGCGCACCGTCGGCCCACGGCCGTGGGCCCACCCGACGTCGGCCGCCTCGAACCGCAGCCCGTCGGTCCTGCCGCGCGGGACGAGTCCGCCTCCGCGGGCGTCGGCCAGGAAGTCCAGCGAGGTCCGCAGCCGCTCGGCCGGCACGTCCCGGTGCAGCCCGAGCGGCCAGCGGAGGTCCAGGCCGTGCACCAGCACGTCGGTCAACGGCGCCTCGGGGCCCGACCCGGGCGGGGTGAACTGCGAGCCGGCCCGCTGCCGCAGCACCTCCACGAGCTCCTCGGAGGGCCTGCGGGCCTGCCTGCGGGCCAGCCGGACGTTCGCCCGGTCGAAGCTCCCGCCGCTCGTCAGCATCGCGAGCGCGAACCCGCGCAGACCCACCTCCAGCGGCACGACGAGGTGGGCGACGACCTCGCGCACGCTCCACTCGGTGCACAGGCTGCGGGCGGCCTGCTGCTCGGGCGTCAGCCCGGAGACCAGGTCGGCCACGGCGCGGCGCTCGTCGGCGATCTCCTCGAAGATGTCCACACGGCATCCTCGCCCCGTCGTCTCAGTCGATCCAGTAGCGACGCTTCGCGACCGGTTCGCCCGGCTGCTCCACCACGTCCTCCAGGACGCCGCCGCACCGCTCGATCGTGGCGGCGGACGCCTGGTTGTCGTCGTCGCAGGTGACGAGCACCCGGTCCACCCCGCCGGCCCGCGCGATGACCAGCGCCTGGCGCAGGAGCTCGGTGGCGATGCCGCGACGGCGGTACGCCGGCCGCACGCCGTACCCGACGTGGCCGCCGTACGCCAGCAGCCAGTCGTTCAGCTCGAACCTGATCGACAACCGGCCGACGACCTCGCCGCCGAGGTCCGCGACCAGGAACGCCGCCGGCACGCGGCCCGCGGGCAGGTCGGTGCCACGGCGCTCGGCGTCGTACTGCGCGAGGAGGTCGGCCCAGGGGCGCTCCGGCGTCCAGCCGAGCAGGAACTCGAAGCCGTCTGCCTCCAGCTCGCGGTGGGCCTGGACGGCCGCGGCCTCGTCGTCGGTGCGCAGCGGTCGCAGTCTCAGGTCGCCCACGGGCACATCCTCGCCGACGAGGTGCCGGTCGCTCACCTGACTTCTTCGACCCGCCACGCGCCGGCGGTCCGCACGAGCGTCACCCGCCGCGTCGTCGGGCCGTCGGAGGGCAGGTTCCGGTCCACCCCGCGCCCGACGGCGCGGCCCGCGGCGACCCGGTCGGTGACCCGCAGCTCGAGCCGGCCGTCCCCGGTCCGCAGCTCGCTGACCTCCAGCAGGTCGAGCTCGAGACCGGTCACCCGCAGCCCCCGGGCGGCCCACCGCGCCAGCAGCGCGGCGTCGTGGCGGCCGGCCGCCGACCCGGCGACGTACAACCGCCGCAGCGCGCCGACGTCGCCCGCCGCCCAGGCAGCCGCCCGCCGGTCGTCCCACGCCGCCAGCACCGACCGCGCGTCGGGCCCGACCGTGGCCACGGCCCGCAGGGCAGGCGGCGGGGCGGGTGGCGCGGGGCCGCCCGCGAGCAGCACGCCGGGCACCACGAGCCCGGCGGTGAGGAGGACGGAGGCGAGCAGCAGGAGCGGTCGGCGCACACCGGTCACCTACCCAGCACGGGCGGGTCGCGGCGCGTCGTCCACAGGTAGAGTCGAACAGGTGAGCAGCCTGACGTTCCGCACGGTCGGCCTCGGCGCCGACGCGGTCGACTACCTCGCCGCCTGGGAGCTCCAGCGCGACGTCCACGCGCAGGTCGCCGACGGGTCCCTCCCGCCGACGGTGCTGCTCCTCGAGCACCCGCCCGTCTACACCGCCGGCAAGCGCACCGAGCCGCACGAGCGCCCGCTCGACCCCGGCGGCGCGCAGGTCGTCGACGTCGACCGCGGCGGGAAGATCACCTTCCACGGCCCCGGCCAGCTCGTCGGCTACCCGATCGTCGCGCTCCCCGACCACGTCAAGGTCGTCGACTACGTGCGCCGGGTCGAGGAGGCGCTGATCCGCGTGTGCGGCGCTCTCGGCGTCCCCACCGCGCGCGTCCCGGGCCGCAGCGGCGTCTGGCTGCGCGCCGACGACCGGGGCCCGGAGCGCAAGATCGCCGCCATCGGCATCCGGGTCAGCCGGGGCGTGACGATGCACGGCTTCTCGCTCAACTGCGACGTCGACCTCGGCTGGTACGACCGGTTCGTCCCGTGCGGCATCGCCGACGCCGGCGTCACCACGCTGACCGCCGAGCTGGGCCGCCGGGTCACCACGAACGACGTGCTCCCGCTCGTGGAGCAGGAGCTGGCGACGTACCTCGCCTGGGAGCCGTACGCCGCGACTCCGGACTACGACCCCAGGCCGGAGCCGGGCCGCGGGCCGCGCATCGAGCTGCTCACCCCCAGGTAAAGGACCCTCGGCGCGTCCCCGGACAACCGGCCGGGTCGCTGCTTGACTCGCGAGGTGCCCGACCTCGCGATCGAGACCCAGGGGCTCCGCAAGGAGTACCGCACCCGACGAGGGCTGCGCGTCGCCGTGTCCGACCTGGACCTCGCGGTGCGTGCCGGCGGCGTGCACGGCTTCCTCGGCCCCAACGGCTCGGGCAAGACCACGACGATCCGGATGCTGCTGGGGCTCTCGCGCCCCACCCGCGGCACGATGCGGCTGCTGGGACAGCCGGTGCCCGAGCGCCTGCCCGCCGTCGTGGACCGGGTCGGCGCGGTGGTCGAGTCCCCGAAGTTCTCCCCCAACCTCACCGGCCGGCAGAACCTCCTGCTGCTCTCCCGCTCGATCGGCGCGCCCGACGCCCGCGTGGACGCCGCGGTCGACACCGTGGGGCTCACCGGCCGCGACCGCGACCGGTACAAGGCCTACTCCCTCGGCATGAAGCAGCGCCTGGCCATCGCCGCCACCCTGCTCAAGGAGCCGGAGCTGCTGATCCTCGACGAGCCGACGAACGGCCTGGACCCGGCCGGCATCCGGGAGATCCGGGAGACCATCCGCGGCCTCGGGGCCGCCGGGGTGACCGTCCTGCTGAGCTCCCACATCCTCGCCGAGGTCCAGGCGGTGTGCACGTCCGCCACGATCGTCGGCAACGGCCGGCTGCTCGCCAGCGGCACCGTCGAGGACCTGCTCGGCCGCAGCACGACGTACCGGGTGGTCGTCCCCGATCCGGCCGCGGCCACCGCCGCGCTCGCCGCGGCCGGCGTGACCGCCACCGTGCAGGACGGCGCCCTGCGGGTCGAGACCGAGGACCCTGCCGGCGTCACCCGGCTGCTCGCCGCGCGCGACATCTGGCTGACCGAGCTCACCCCCGTCCGGGCCGACCTGGAGTCGATCTTCCTCGACCTCACTGCCGGGGCCGGGCTGAGCGACTCGGCGGAGGAGGAGGACCGATGACCTCCCTGGTCCGCGTCGAGCTCACCCGGCTGCGCTGGCGGCGGGCGGTGCTGCTCCTGCTGCTCGGCTGCCTGGTGGTGCCGGCCCTCATCGCCGCGAGCACCCTGTGGGGCACCCGCCCGGTGTCGGAGTCCGAGCTGGCCGAGGTCCGCGCGGGCGTCGCGGGCGAGATCGCCCGCTGCGAGCAGCGGCCGGGGCGGTACGGCGTGCCCCGGGCGGCCCCGGAGCGGTGCGAGCAGCTGCTCGTCGGCTGGAACATCGGCCGCGAGCCGCTCAGCCTCGCCCGCGAGCGCGCCGGTTCCGGGATCGCCGTCACCGGTCTGCTGACCGTGCTGCTGATGCTGGCGGCGACGACGTTCGTCGGGCACGACTGGAACAGCGGGTCGATGAGCAACCAGCTGCTGTTCCAGCCACGGCGCGGGCGGGTGTGGGCGGCGAAGGCGCTCGCCGTCACCGGGCTGGCGGGCGTCGTCGCGGCGGCGGTCAGCAGCGCCTACTGGCTCACGCTCTGGTCGGTCGCGCGGGCCCGCGACCTACCCCTCAGGGACGGCGCGCTCGGCGACTGCCTGGAGCTGGGGCTGCGCGGCGCCGGGTTCGCCGCCGCGGCGGCCCTCGGCTGCTACGCCCTCACGATGCTGCTCCGCAGCACGGTCGCCACCCTGGGCGTGCTCTTCGCGGTCGCGGTGCTCGGCGTGCTCTTCGTCGGCGTGCTCGGCATCGGCGAGCGCTGGCAGCCCCAGGTCAACGTCGCCGCCGTGGTGCAGAACGGCACCACCTACTGGGTCGACGTGCCCGAGCGGTGCTGGACGAGCCGCGGACCGGTCCCCGACGGCTCCGAGTGCGACGACCGGCGTGAGGTGGGCCCGGTGCACGGCGTGCTGTACCTCGGGGCGCCGCTGCTGGCAGTCGGCGCCGCGTCGGTGCTGTCCTTCCGGCGTCGCGACGTCCCCTGACCCGGGACCACCGCGGGCCCGCTCAGCCCAGCGACCGGTAGTGCCCGGCCATCGCCGGGTAGTAGTCGCGGTCGAAGTCGACGGCCGCGACGTCCCCGCCGGTCTCCGCGGCGACGAGCCGGTCGAGGTAGTACTCCCAGCCCGGGCCGACGCTCTCGGCGGCGGTGGGGTCGAGGCCCGGCTGCCGGAAGGTCAGGAGGGTGCCGCCGTCGGTGGCCGCGCCGAGCTCCAGCTCGAGGTCCCACCAGTCGTCGCCGACGCGGGAGACCAGCACCAGCCGCAGCGGCGGCTCGCAGACGCTGATCGTCATCTGCTCGGTGGGCGCGTCCTCGCCCTCCGCGGTCATCCGGAACATCACGCTGCCCTCGGCCGGGTCGCCGGTCCACGTCCCGATCCAGCGCTCGAGCCGGTCCGGCTCGGTGAGCGCCGCCCACACCTCCTCGGCAGGGAGCGGGAGGTGGCGGGTCAGGACCAGGGTGCCGCCGACGACGCGGCCGGTGGGGACGGGCATGCGCCCATCCTGCACCCGGCCCGCGCACCCGCCGCCGAGTCGGGCTGCCGCACCCCTGCGGCGTACAGTGAAGGGCGTGACGCAGGCTCCCGCTCCCGAAGGAAGAAAGCTCCTCCGCCTCGAGGTCCGCAACGCGGAGACCCCGATCGAGCGGAAGCCGGAGTGGATCAAGACCCGGGCCAAGATGGGCCCGGAGTACAAGCACCTGCAGAGCCTGGTGAAGTCCGAGGGACTCCACACGGTCTGCCAGGAGGCCGGCTGCCCCAACATCTTCGAGTGCTGGGAGGACCGGGAGGCGACGTTCCTCATCGGCGGCGACCAGTGCACCCGGCGCTGCGACTTCTGCCAGATCGACACCGGCAAGCCGCAGGCGCTGGACCGCGACGAGCCCCGCCGGGTCGCCGAGTCCGTCCAGACGATGGGCCTGCGCTACGCGACCATCACCGGCGTCGCCCGCGACGACCTCCCCGACGGCGGCGCCTGGCTGTACGCCGAGACCGTGCGCGCCATCCACGAGCTCAACCCCGACACCGGCGTCGAGAACCTCATCCCCGACTTCAACGGGCGGCCCGAGCTGCTGGCAGAGGTCTTCGAGTCCCGGCCCGAGGTGCTGGCCCACAACGTGGAGACCGTGCCGCGGATCTTCAAGCGGATCCGGCCCGCGTTCCGCTACGAGCGGTCCCTCGACGTCATCACCCAGGCCCGCGACTTCGGCCTGGTCACCAAGTCCAACCTCATCCTCGGCATGGGCGAGACCCGCGAGGAGGTCAGCCAGGCGCTGCGCGACCTGCACGCCGCCGGCTGCGAGCTGATCACCGTCACCCAGTACCTCCGGCCCTCGGTGCGCCACCACCCCGTCGAGCGGTGGGTCAAGCCCGAGGAGTTCGTGGAGCTGGCCGCGGAGGCCGAGGAGATCGGCTTCTCCGGCGTCCTGTCGGGCCCGCTGGTGCGTTCGTCGTACCGCGCCGGGCGCCTGTACCGTCAGGCCATGGACGCCCGCGCGGGCGTCGCGACCGCCTGACCGGCGGCCTCCTCACCTCGGCACGACAGCAAAGGGCACGAACCTCCTCCATGGCCAAGGACGCTTCGAAGAACAAGAGCACCGGGGCGACCGCCGTCCCGACGGCGACCGCCGACATGAGCCGTCGGCAGCAGATCGTCGAGACCTACCGGATGACCCGGCGCAACGACTCGAAGGTCGGCCTGCTCACCTTCGGCTCGGCGCTGGTCGCCGGCTTCCTCGGCTTCCTCGTGTTCTGGGTGCTGCCGGGCGAGGGCGTCATCGGCTGGATCCTGGCCGTGGTCGGCTCGCTGCTCGCGGGCTCGCTGGCGGCGATGATCGTCTTCGGCCGCCGGGCGCAGAACGCGGCGTACCGCCAGATGGAGGGCCAGCCCGGTGCCGCGGCGGCCGCGCTGCGGATGCTGCGACGCGGCTGGAAGTCCGACCCGGTCATCGCCTTCAACAAGAACCAGGACGTCGTCCACCGCGTGGTCGGCCCTCCGGGCATCGTGCTGATCGGCGAGGGCACCAGCCCCACCCGGATCAAGCAGCTGCTCGTCAACGAGCACCGCAAGCACGAGCGGGTCGCCTCCGAGGTCCCGATCCACGAGGTCGTCTGCGGCAACGGCGAGGGCCAGGTCCCGCTGCCGAAGCTGATCCGCCACGTCCAGAAGCTCGGTCGCCAGGTCAAGCCGGCCGAGATCACCGACGTGCTCTCGCGGCTCAAGGCGCTGGACGCCACCCGCTCCAACATCCCGCTGCCCAAGGGCCCGGTGCCGACCTCGATGAAGGGCATGCGCGGCAACCTCCGCGGTCGCTGAGCACACTCCCCCGGCAGCACGGCACGACACCACCAGCAGCAGCAGCAGCAAGCAGCAGCAAGCGAAGCGCCCCTCGGCCGGTCGGCCGAGGGGCGCTCGTCTTCGTCGGTGCTCGGTCGGTCCTGAGACCGGTGCGGTCAGCCCGCGACGCCGCCGCCCGCGCCACCGGGCATCTTCGGCATGTCGGTGACCTGGTCGGCCGGCGGGGCCTCGATCGTGACGTCGGTGCCCCAGTCGTCGAGGACCATCTCCGTGGTGATCTCCTGGCCACCCATCGGGATGTCCATCACCATCCGACCGAACCGGTCCTCCTCGTCGAGCCAGAGGTCGTAGGCGATCGTCTTGGGCATGCCCTTGGTCGCGGCGGGCGGCAGGTCGGTGCCGAGGGTCTCGAGCGAGGCCTGGAGGTCGACCGTCATCTCGTAGTGGTCCAGGTCGCGACCGTCGACGTCCTCCTCACCGACGTAGGTGACGGTGTCGATGCTGTCCTCCATGGCCTGCAGGGCCGCGAGGGGGTCGCTCTGCTGGAGGATCTTGTCCAGCCCCATCTCCGCGAGCGGGCCGCTGGCGTCGGCGGGGTCGAACTTCCAGTACTTGCCCTGGCTCAGCGCGCCGAGGTTCATGTAGGTGATGCCGTCGACGGAGACCACCTTGGTCTCGCCGCCGCCGGCGGGGTTGTCGTTGGTCATGGCGATCGACGGGGGCTTGGTCGTGTAGTCCACGACACCCTCGCCGCCGAACTCGGTGCCGCCGAAGGACGAGCGCTGGGTGACGTTGGCGGTCGTGGACGCCTCGACGCCGCCGGCGACGATGTCGACGAACGCCGACGGCTCGACGGTCTGGCCCTCCTCGAGGTCGCCGGTCCCGGCGTCCTCGGTCTCGGCCGCGTCGGTCTCGGCGTCGGAGGACTCGCTGGTCGAGCTGCTGGCTGCCGGGTCGCTGGCCTCCTCGTCGCCGTCACCGCCGCACGCGACGAGCGCGGTCGACAGGAGCGGGGCCACCGCGACGGCGGCGAGCAGGCGGCGGGTGCGGAGCGGACGGGTCACGTCGGGCCTTTCTGGTGATCGGGAAGGTCTCCCCCAGCATGGCCCCGAGCCGTCTGCCCAAACCTGCGCCGGCCCGATGTGACCAGGCCGTGACCCGGCGCCGGGGCAGCCGTCAGGGCAGCCGTCGGGGCAGCCGTCGGGATGGCCGTCAGCGGCCGAGCGAGCGGTACACCTGCAGGGTGACGGTGGAGGTCCCGGCGAGCACGTCGTGCAGCCCGCGGCCATCGGGCCGGTAGACCAGCGGCGGGATGACCAGGGCGATCGCGACCTGGCGGGCCAGCAGCACCGCGGGGTTCAGCGGCCGCGTGCCGGCGTCGACCCGCACCACGCGCAGCCGGGTCGCGAGCTTGCCGAAGCTGCCGCCGGCCAGCCAGGTGAGGAGCGCCGACTCCACGACGTACACGAGCAGGACGTAGGCCGGGGCCGGGCTGCCGGTCGCCGCGTAGTCGTCGATGCCGATGAAGGCGATGACGACCAGCGTGGAGGCGATCCAGTCCACGACGAGCGCCAGGATGCGCCGCGCCCAGGAGGCGGTCTCGATGCCTGGTCCGGGGGCTGTGCTCGTCACGACCCGAGCCTAGGCGGCGGTCGCCGGCCGCCGACGACCGCCCGGAGCCGGGGCACCTGTTACACGCCGGAAACATTCTGGATATGGTCGAGAAACCGCCCCCAGCGAGGGTGGCGGCAGTCGTCCGGAGCAGTGCCGCCCCGGCCGTCACGACCCAGAGATTTTCGCCGGCTGGCGGCCCACGTCGCAGCCACAGGAGGACGAATGTTCCAGAACAGCGACGAGCTGCTCGCGTACATCAAGGACGAGGGCGTCGAGATGGTCGACGTCCGCTTCTGCGACCTGCCGGGCATCATGCAGCACTTCACGGTCCCCGTCTCGTCGTTCGACCAGAGCGTCTTCGAGGACGGGCTGAGCTTCGACGGCTCCTCGATCCGCGGGTTCCAGGCCATCCACGAGTCCGACATGTCGCTGTTCCCGGACCCGACGACGGCCTACATCGACCCGTTCCGGACCGCGAAGACGCTGGTGGTGAACTTCTTCATCCACGACCCGCTCACCGGCGAGGCGTACTCCCGCGACCCGCGCAACATCGCCCGCAAGGCGATGGCCTACCTCAGCACCACGGGCATCGGCGACACCGCGTTCTTCGCCCCGGAGGCGGAGTTCTACGTCTTCGACAACGTGCGCTTCGAGACCAAGGCGAACGCCGGCTACTACGAGATCAACTCCTCGGCCGGCGCCTGGAACACCGGCGACGCGTTCGAGAACGACAACCGCGGCTACAAGGTCAAGTACAAGGGCGGCTACTTCCCCGTCGCGCCGACCGACCACTTCGGTGAGCTCCGCGACGAGATGGTCATCGAGATGGAGCGCTCCGGCCTGCAGGTCGAGCGTGCCCACCACGAGGTCGGCACCGCCGGCCAGGCCGAGATCAACTACCGCTTCAGCGAGCTGCTGCAGGCCGCCGACGACGTCATGAAGTTCAAGTACATCGTCAAGAACGTCGCCTGGCGCAACGGCAAGACCGCCACCTTCATGCCGAAGCCGATCTTCGGCGACAACGGCTCGGGCATGCACGTCCACCAGTCGATCTGGAACGACGGCTCGCCGCTGTTCTACGACGAGACCGGGTACGGCGGCCTCTCGGACATGGCCCGCTACTACATCGGCGGCATCCTCAAGCACGCCCCGTCGCTGCTGGCCTTCACCAACCCGACGGTGAACTCCTACCACCGCCTGGTGCCCGGCTTCGAGGCCCCGATCTCGCTGGTCTACTCCCAGCGCAACCGCTCGGCCTGCGTCCGGATCCCGATCACGGGCTCCAACCCGAAGGCCAAGCGCATCGAGTTCCGCTGCCCCGACCCGTCGGCCAACCCCTACCTCGCCTTCTCGGCGCTGCTGCTGGCCGGCCTCGACGGCATCAAGAACAAGATCGAGCCCGCCGCCCCGATCGACAAGGACATCTACGAGCTCCCGCCGGACGAGATGGCCGACATCGACCAGGTCCCGACCTCGCTCAACGCCGTCCTCGACTCCCTCGAGGCCGACCACGAGTTCCTCACGGCCGGCAACGTCTTCACGCCGGACCTGATCGAGACGTGGATCGACTACAAGCGCGCCAACGAGATCGCGCCCGTCCAGGCCCGTCCTCACCCCCACGAGTTCGAGCTGTACTACGACATCTGAGGAACGGCGGCGCGAGCCGCCTGACCTGCACCACGCGACGGCCCCGCGGCGGAGTCCTGAGGACTCCCCCTGCGGGGCCGTCGTGCTTGGTCGGCGGGGCGGCCACCTCGTCGTCGGCCGAGCCCGCGGGCGGGCTGACCGCCGCCTGGTCAGGCCATCCGGAAGCGCGCGACCTCGCTGTTGAGGTCCGCTGCCATCGCCGCGAGCTCGGAGACCGCGGCCAGGGTCTGGTTGACGGCCTCGGTGGTGGTCCCGGCCGCGACGGCCACGCCGGAGATGTTGGTGGCGATCTCGCCGGAGCCGCCGGAGGCCTCGGCGACGTTGCGGGACATCTCGTTGGTGGTGGCGGTCTGCTCCTCGACCGCCGAGGCGATGGTGAGCTGGTGGTCGTTGATCGCGGTGATGATCGTCGCGATCTCGCCGATGGCGGTCACCGCGCTGCCGGTGTCGGCCTGGATCGCCTCGACCCGGCGGGAGATGTCCTCGGTGGCGCGGGAGGTCTCCTGGGCGAGCTCCTTGACCTCGTTGGCCACGACGGCGAACCCCTTGCCGGCCTCGCCGGCCCTGGCCGCCTCGATGGTGGCGTTGAGGGCGAGGAGGTTGGTCTGCTCGGCGATCGAGGTGATCACCTTGACGACGTCGCCGATCCCCCGGCTCGACGCGCCGAGCTTCGCGACTGTCTCGGTCGTCGACTCGACCGAGGCGACGGCCTGCGAGGCGACGGTGGCGGCCTGGTCGGCGGAGTGGGCGATCTCCCGGATGGAGGCCCCCATCTGCTCGGCTCCCGCCGCGACGGTGGCGACGTTGCGGGACACCTCCTCGGCGGCCGCCGAGACCACGCCGGCCTGCACGCTCGTCTCCTCGGCCCCGGCCGCGATCTGCTGGCTCGACGCCGACAGCTCCTCCGAGGAGGCCGCGACGGCGTCGGCCGAGGCCGACAGCGTCGCGATGATGCTGCTCATGTTCTCCGCCGATCGGTTGAAGGCGACCTGCAGGTCGCCGGTGCAGCCGGTCGCGGTCTCCGGGAGCCGCGGACGCAGGTCGCCCTCCGCGAACTGCTCGAGCGCGTCGATGGCCGCGCGCAGCGGCCGCACCAGGCTGCGGGTGATCGCCCTCGCCGCGAGCGCCAGCAGCGCCATGCCGACCAGCGAGGCGACCGCGACGCCGGTCTTCATCGACGCGGTGGCGTCGAGCAGGTGGTCGCCCGCCTCGGCGCTGTCCGCGGCGCTCGCGTCGACGGCGTCCCCGAGCACGTCGTGCGTCTGCTCGGCGGCGGCCTCGACGCGCCCGTCCGCGGCCGCAGTGCGCCGCCCCTCCCCCGCCGCCGCGACCTCCGCGGCGTACGTCGTCACCGCCTGCTGCACGCCGTCGACCCGGCGCCGCTCGGCGTCGGTGCCGGCGGCGGCCGCCAGCTCGCGGACCGTGGACTCCGCCTCGGCGGCCACGGACGCGGTGCCCGCGGAGGTGCTGGCCAGGTGCGCCGCCCACAGCTCGCTGACGAGGCCGTCCAGGCGGAGGTAGCCGGCCTCCGCCTCGGCCGAGGCGCGGACCCCGTCACCGTCCGTGTCGACGGTCGTCGCGGCGGTCCAGGCGACCGCGGCCACGACCGAGATCGCCACGAGGGCGAGCGCCGTCACCACGGCCAGTCGCCGTCCCACGGTCCAGCGGATGGATCGGATGCTCCGCACGATGGTGTCCACTCCTGTGTCGACGCGCCGGGCACGACGACGTGCCCCCGGGCTGGGAGCCGGACATCGGTCGCACCCGCGACCCACCTGAACGGTCGGCGACCGGTCGTCTAGACGGGCGGGCCGCCGGGGCATGAAATCGCCGATCCGGGAGTCCTACTCCGTGGAGATGTTGAAAGTTGGACGTCACTTCGGGGGGACGTTCTGTGGCCGCACCACGCGGAGGAGACAAGAACGTTGACGAGCCATCACGAGGCAGGGCACGACGGACGCGACGGGGACGCACCCGCCGAGGACCTGGTCCGGTGCCACCTGCCCCTGGTGACCCACCTGGTGAACGCGACGATGGGGCGGGTCCCGTCCTTCGTCAACCGCGACGACCTCCGGTCCGCCGGGCTCGAGGCGCTCGTGCGCGCCTCCCGGGGGTTCGACCCCACGGCCGGGGTGCCGTTCGGCGCCTACGCCACCGCCCGGGTCCGCGGAGGCATCCTGGACGAGCTCCGCTCGCTGGACTGGGCGCCCCGCTCGGTGCGGCAGCGCAGCCGGGAGGTCGAGACCGCCCGGGAGCGGCTGGCCGTCCAGCTGGGTCGGCTGCCGGAGCCGGCGCAGGTCGCCGAGGCGCTCGGCATCGGGGTGCAGGACCTGGCCCGCCACGAGGGCGACGTCGCCCGCTCGCAGGTCGCCTCCCTGGAGGCGGGCCAGGTGGCGCCCCTGGTCGACCAGGTGCCCGCCACCAGCCCGTCGCCGGAGGCCAGCGCCGAGACCGGCGAGCGGCTGCGCTACCTCGAGGCGGCGATCGCCGAGCTCCCCGCCCGCCTGCGCCGGGTGGTCGAGGGCTACTTCCTCGAGGAGCGGCCGATGGCCGACCTGGCGCGCGAGCTGAGCGTCACCGAGTCCCGGATCTCGCAGATGCGGGCGCAGGCCCTGTCCCTCATCTGCCACGCGCTGCACCCGGTCCTCACCCCGGAGCGCGTCACCACCGCGGCCGGGCCCGCCGACGGCGTCGCCGCCCGGCGGCGGGACGCGTACGCCGCGAGCGTGCTCGCCCGCGAGGCGGCCGGCCGGAGCACGGCCGCCCATGGGGCCGCGCACCTGCCGCGCGTCGTCTGACCCGGGTCAGCCGGAGGCGGGCGCGGTCCACACGGGGTCGGTGACGATGTCGCGGACCCGGTCCACGGTGAGTGCGGGCTCGTCGGCGGGGTCGTGCACCGTGTCCGGCCGGTCCGCGCGGGTGCCCTCGGCGACGTACAGCTCGACGTGCCCGCCGTCGGGCACGGCGACCGTGGCGAGGACGTAGCTCCGGTCGGTGGGGCGGTCCTGCCCGTCCACGACCGTCTGCTCGAGGCCCTCGGTGACGACACCGACGAGCGTGCCGTCCTCGGACCGGATCTCCTGGCAGGAGACGAGGCCGCTGAGCTGGTCGCAGGGCTCGACCGCCTGCATCGGCGCGTTGCTGCCCCCGGCGCAGGGCCCTCCCTCCGCCAGCTCCTCCAGGGACGTCCGCCCGCCCGGCACGCCCGGAGGGGGCAGCAGGGTGAGGCTGGCGAAGTCCGCGTCGCCACCGGCGAGGAGGTCGCCGCTCCACGTGCCGGCCCCGCGGTCGTCCGTCCCGCCGATGCGGACGGCCCCGGGCAGGAGCGCGGAGAGGTCCGCCTCGACCTGGGTCGAGGACCTGCTCCACCACCCGGTCGCAGCCGCGCCGCACGGCGCGCCGGAAGCGCCGGACGCGCCTGCGCCCGGCGCCGGTGCGGTGGCGGCCGGGTCGGTCGCCACCGAGGGTGCGGAGGGGTCCTGGTCCCGACCCGTCCAGTCCGTGGCGGCGGTCGGGACGGTGAGCACGAGCGTGGTGGCCGCGGCGAGGCCACCAGCGGCACAGGTGAGGCGCCGACGGGTGCGCTGCCGCCGCCCGCGCACCATCGCGAGGTGGGCGACGTCGGGGGCGCGCAGGCCGCTCACGGCGCGCTCCATCCGCTCGCCGAGGTGGCGGTCGCGTGCGTCGAAGGACTCGGTCCCGTCCGTGCGGTCGTCCATGGGGTCGTTCGTGGGGTCGTTCATGAGGTGCTCCTCGGGAGGTCGATGTCGTCGGCGAGCAGGTCGCGCAGCCGGCGCAGGGCCCGGCCGGTGCGGTTCTTCACCGCCGACTCGGTGAGGTGGAGGTGGGCGGCCGTGGTGGCGACGCTGGCGTCGTGCCAGAAGCGCAGCACCACCACGGCCCGGTCGAGCGGGGCGAGCTCGGCCAGGGCGGCCATCAGCGTGACCCGGTCGGCGACGTCGGCAGACGGCGTGGCGGTGCCGGCAGCGTCCCGTCCGGGCAGCTCCCCGACCGGCAGCTCACCGCTGCGACGCAGCCGCCGGTCGGAGAGGAACGTGTTGAGCAGGATGCGGTGGCAGTAGGCCACCGGGTCGTCGGCGGTGCGCAGCCGCCGCCAGCCGGCGAAGGCCTTGGCGAGCGTGGTCTGCAGCAGGTCCTCGGCGGCGTGGGGCGAGGTGGTCAGCAGGTAGGCGCTCCGGTAGAGCCGGTCGGAGTGCAGGACCACGAACTCGGTGAACTCCGTGTCGTCCCGGCCGCGCACACGCACGGTGTCTCCTCCCTGCCGGGGCCAGTACACCGAGAAGACGCGCCAGGGCCCCGCCGAGGTCTCACGCGACCTCGCGCGGCCCGGTCACCCGCCCTGTTGGTCCGGCTCCTCGTGCGACGCAGGGGCGTCCGGAGCCGCCACCGGGGGCTCGGGGAGCTCGGCCATGACCACGGCGTCCGGGACGACGGTCGGGTCGATCCAGATCCTGGTGGCGCCCGCCCGGAGCAGGGCCTGCTCGACGGCGGTCAGCACGGCGTCGGCGAGGTGCGCGGGGACCTCGCTCGGCACGGTCAGGACGTGGTGCACAGCCACGGCGTCACCCATCTGTGCGGCGGCACGGGTTCGTGGTGCGCCACCCGGGCCAGCTGCGGCGTCGGGTGGCATCGGTCGTTGCGCGGGACATGGTCCCGCAAGGCAGGACGGCGGCGAGCGGCGGGGTCGGTCATCCCGGGGGCACGCGGTCGGCTCGAAGCCGGCGTCGCGCTGCAGGAGCAGCCGGAGGTGCCACTGGCGGTCCGACCCGGTCACCGGTCAGGACTCGTCCTCGCCGGCCGCTCCGTCCTCGCCGGCCGCGCCGCCCTTCCCGGCCTCCGCGTAGGACCGGACCACCGAGACGCTGAGCGGGAAGTCCAGTGCCGCGCCGGGGAAGAGCAGGCGCCCGGCCGCGGCGGCCGCCTCGGTCACCTCCGCGACGACGGCCGCGGCGAGACCGGCCGGGGCGTGGACGACGACCTCGTCGTGCAGGAAGAGGACCAGGTGCGGGCGCGACGTCACCGGCCCGGTGCCGCCCAGCCGCCAGAGCCGGTTGCGCAGGTCGGCGATCCAGCACAGCGCCCACTCCGCGCCGGTGCCCTGGACGACGAAGTTTCGGGTGAAACGGCCGTGCGCCCGCCGCCGGCGCGCCTCGCCGTCCGGGTCGAGCGGCGGGTCGTCCGGGTCCCGGTCCCAGGCGTCACCGAGGCCCGGCGAGCCCCGTCCGAGCAGCGTGCGGACCACCTCGCCGCGCTCCCCCGCGCGTGCGGCCGCCTCGACCAGGCCGAAGGCTGCCGGGTAGCGCCGGGTCAGCTCGGCGACCATCCGTCCGCTCTCCCCGCTCGTCGCGCCGTACATCGCCCCGAGCAGGCCGAGCTTGGCGTCGTTGCGGCTCGCGACCGCCCCGTCGTCGACCATCCCCTGGTAGAGGTCGGCTCCGCGCGCCGAGCGGGCCAGGGCACGGTCGCCGCTCATCCCGGCCAGCACGCGGGGCTCGAGCTGCGCCACGTCGGCGACGACGAGGACCCAGCCCTCGTCGGCGACGGCGGCGGACCGCACCTGGACCGGGAACGACAGCGCGCCGCCACCGTTGGAGGACCAGCGGCCGGTGGCCGAGCCCGCCGGCTGGTACGACGGGCGGAAGCGCCCGTCCCGGACCCACTGGTCGATCCAGGACCAGCCGTTGGTGGAGAACAGGTGGGCCAGCCGCTTGTAGCGCAGCAACGGTTCGATGCCCGGGTGGTCGACGCGGCGCAGCGTCCCCGCCCGGGTGTCGGTGACGTCCAGCCCGGCCCGGCGCAGCGCGGCGAGCAGCTCGAGCCGCGAGTCCGGGTTGAGGCCGGGGGCGTCGAACGCGGCGCGCACCTCGCCCGCGAGCGCCTCGAGCCGCTGCGGCCGGGCCCCGCGCGGTGGCCGCGGCCCGAGCAGGTCGACGAGCAGCCGCTCGTGGACGTCGGTGCGCCAGGGCACCCCGGCCCACGTCATCTCCGCCGCGACGAGCGCGCCCGCGGACTCCGCCGCGAGCAGCAGCCCGAGCCTGGCAGGTTCCGGCGAGGCGGTGGCCGCGGCGAGCTGGCGGGCGTCCTCGAGGTCGGCGCGGAGGTGCTCGGCGGTGTCCTCGACCGCGAACAGCGCGGGGTCCGACGGGGCGCTCGGCGCGAGCCGGTCCCAGTGCTCGGCCTCGTCCCCGGCCAGCAGGCGCACGTCCACCGCCGGCGCGCGGCGCAGCACCCGGCGGGCCAGGCGCAGGTCGTGGCACCGCTCCACCCGCACCCCGGCGGCGAGCAGCGGCGGGTACCACCGCGCGGTGTCGTCCCACACCCACCGGGGCCCGTCCGCGGCCTCGCGCTCGGCGACGTACGCCGCCAGGTCGGCCGCGTCGAGCACCCGCTCGCGCTCGCCGGGAGGGCCGTCCCCGACGACGAGCACCCGCTCCCCCGGCAGGCGCGCGAGACGGATCCGGACCACGGGCACACCCTGTCACCCGGCCCCGACACCACACCGCGCAGCCGGGTCCGCGACGGAGGTCAGGACCGCACGCCGGGGAGGTGCGTGACCGCGCGAGCGGGGCGGACCCGGTGGTCGGCGCTCGCGCGGAGCAGCAGGTAGCCGATCGCCTGCACCGTCGCGCTCGACGGGGCGCCCCGCCCGGCGTACGTGCCGGCGTCCGCGGAGAGGAGGAGCAGGGTCGCCGGCACCCCGCGGATCGGTGGCAGGCCCACCGACCAGGCCGACCGGACCTGCTGCCGCAACGCGGCCCGGGTCCACGGCGGGCACTCGAGGTCCAGCCGGGTGTCGTCGAGGACCGCGGCCAGCCCCTCGGGCAGCGGCTCGTGGCCGAAGCCGCAGCCGTGGCGCTCCACGACCTCGTCGAGCACCCGCAGCGCCCGGCTGGTCGCCGCGAGCCGGACCGGTCGACGCCCCGGGGGGTGCACCGCGATGCCGGCGTGGTCCGCGGCGAGGTGCGCCACCGACCAGGCCGCCGCGTGGCCGGAGGCCTCGCGCAGGCTCGTCGAGCGGGCGACCGCCTCACGCAGCGGCCGAAGGTCGGGCTTGGCCATGTCGTCCTCCTCCCCGGCCCCTCGGCCGGCACGCTGGGATCGATGGCGGCGGCCCGGCCCGCGCCCGGGAGCGCGGGCCGGGTCCGCCGGTCAGCCGGCCGAGACCGTCACCTGCCGCTCGACGGTGGTCGCCTTGCCCCAGCCGTCGGTCACCGTCAGCACCACCGTGTACGACCCGGCCGCCGGGAACACGTGGGTGGCGCTCGCCGTGGTCGAGTTCGGCGTGGCGTCGCCCCACACCCAGCGGTAGGTCACCGTGTCGCCGGTGTCGGGGTCGGCGGACCCGACGGCCGAGAAGTTGCACGACAGGTTGGTGCAGGCCGGGGTGTTGAGCACGGCGTTCGGCGGCCGGTTGGTCGGCGGCTCCGTGATCGTGACCGTCTGCGTGGCCGTGGCGGTGACGCCCCACTCGTCCCTCGCGGTGAGGGTGATGGTGAAGGTGCCCGCCGCGGTGTAGGTCCTCGTCACGACCGCGCCCGAGCCGCTGCCGTTGCCGAAGTTCCATGAGTACGTCAGCGCCGTCGGGTTCTCGTCGGTCGAGCCGCGGGCGTCGAGGGTGCAGACGTTCTGGTTGCAGGTGACGGTGAAGCTCGGGACCGGCGGCTGGTTGCCGTCGGGCACCGTGACCGTCACGTGCCGCTCGGTCGGCACCGGCGTGACCTGGTCGTGCTGGTCCACCGCCCGCGCCCGGACCGTGTAGGCCCCGGCCGGGATCACCGGGGTCGTGTAGGAGAAGTTCGACCCCGGCGTGCCCGGGCTGTTGAGGAACGCCGAGCGCCAGCTGGCGGTCGTGCTGGTGAAGGTGCCGCTGGAGCTCATGTACTGCCCGGCGGCGTTCACGACGGCCACCTCGACCCGCTGCATGGCCTGGTCGTCCTCGGCCCGGCCGCTGATGAAGATCTTGCCGTCGGGGAAGGTCGCCCCCTCCGTGGGCGCGAACAGGTTGTCGGTCAGGACCGGCGGCTGGTCACCGGGGTAGATCCGGTACCGGGCCGTCGCCCCCGTCGTCGAGGTGTCCTGCTGGCCGGCGGTGTCGAAGGCGAACGCCGTGACCGCCCAGTCGCCCTGCGTCGGCAGGTCGACCGGGAGGGTCCAGGTGGTGCTCGTGCCGCCGGGGGTGGCGAGCACCGCGTTCCGGGTGGCGAACGCCGCGCCCATGGTGCCGCCGGGCTGGAGGTACCGGTTGGTGTCCTGGTCCTCGATCGCGACGCGGACCTCGGCCACGCCCTTGTCGTCGGTCGCGGTGCCGGCCAGGTCCAGGTGGAGCGACTGGCCACCGGTGACGGTCCCGGTGACGTTGAGCAGCCCGTTGGGCGGCGCGTCACCCGTGATCTGGGCGGCCAGCGTCAGGCGGCCCTGCATCGAGCCGGGGGTGCTGAGCCCGAGGTCGTCCTCGGCACCCACGGAGAAGGAGTAGGAGCCCGGCTGGAGGTTGAACGGGGTCGTCCAGCTCCAGTCGAAGGTCTTCCCCGTGATGTTGACCGGCGAGACGCGGTAGGCCCCGGCGATGACGTCGACGCCCCAGCTGCCGTCGGCGCCGAGGTTCTCCCGGGTCGTGGTGTTCCGCAGGCTGATGAACACCTCGCGCAGGTCCTGGTCGTCGGTGGCCGTCCCGGAGAACGTCACCGGCTGGCCCGGGGCGACCTGCACCGTGCCGACGGCCGTCGGCGGGGTCATCGTCACCGGCTTGCTGATGGTCACCGTCGGGGCCACCGCGTTGGTGGCCACCAGCCACGACCGGTCGGCGGTGTCCAGGTCGCCCTGGCCCGCGGTGTCGGTCGCACGTGCCATCGCCATCCAGGTGTCCTCGTGGGGGACCGTGATCTCCTGCGACCACGTCGTGGAGACGCCTCCGACGACGTCCGGGGTCACCCGGAAGGCGTAGTAGGTCGACGTAGCCGTGCCGTTCGCCTGCAGGTAGCGGTTCTGGGAGTCCTTGACCGCCAGCGTCAGCGAGTTGACGCCGATGTCGTCGGTCGCGTTGCCCGTGATCGTGAACGTCGTGGTGTTGATGACCGATCCGGACGGTCCCGTGACGTTCGTGCTGGGCGGCTGGTCGGCGGTGCCGAAGGTCTCGAACTTCTTCGTCGCCTTCGACGGGTCCTGCGAGCCGTTCGCCGCGACCGTGCGGGCCAGCACCTTCAGCTCCCGGTTCGAGGACATCGACAGCGGCAGGGTCCACCCCGTCGACGTCGCGCCCGGCGTCGTCAGGGTCGCGGTGATCGTGTTGCTGGTCGTGGTGCCCCACGTCGTGAGGTCGTCGTTGAGGTAGCGGCGCGAGCCGCGGTCCATGATCTCGACCTGGACGCTGCGCACGCCGCTGGCCGCGGAGGCCGTCCCGCTGATCGTGAACTCCTCGGCGACCGGCTTGATCCGGCCCTCGATCGGGTCGGTGATGGCGGTCTCGACGCCGTTGGCCGCCGGCACGGAGCCGAAGTCGAAGAACGCCAGCCGGCCGACGTTGAACTCGCCCTGCGTCGAGGCGTCACCGCCGGTCCACAGGCCCCGGGGGGTGAGCTCGATGTGCTTGTTGCCCTCGAAGGAGTTCGAGCCGGGGTTCCACTCCACGGCGGTGCCGTCCGCGGGGTTGAGCGCGCCCAGGTGCTCGCGCTTGACCACGGCGTCGCCGAGACCGTAGCCCGAAAGCCCCTGGCCGGTGCCGTAGCCCTGGTCGTCGAGCCCCGGCCACGGCTGCGGCGAGGTCGGCGACTCGTTCCAGGCGAAGTGGCCGCCGACGTACACCGCCTGCTCGGAGATCGCCACCGAGTAGACGCTGTCGAAGAGCCGCGAGATCCACATCGGCTTGACGTCGTCGCCGCCCTCCATCGGGAACGCGATGACGGTGTCGTTGATCGGCGGCCGGTCGCCGCCGGAGCCGCTGCTCACCGCGAACCAGGAGCCGTCGGGCGAGATGTCGCCGCCGTAGATGCGCTGGATGCCGCCGACGTACTGGAGGTTCTCCTCCCAGATCCGGCTGCGCCAGGCGGTGAGCTGGTTGGTCCGGGTGTTGATGATCGCCACGCCGTACCGGTCGTGGCCGTTGACCTGCCGACCGGTGTGGACGACCAGCAGCCGGCCCTCGTCGCGGGTCAGCTTGAGCCGCTGGACCGTCGTCGCGCCGTTGGTGCCGATGCCGCCGGTGATGTTGTTGACGAAGTCGCCCCGCACCTCGCCGGTGACGGCGTTGACCGCGACCAGCGAGCTGCGCGGGACGTTGTTCACCGAGGTGAACCGGCCGCCGGCGTAGACGGTGGTGTTGGTGACCGCCAGCTCCTGCACCTTGCCGTTGCCGTTGGCCTGGAACTCCTCCACCGGCGCGCCGGTGACCGGGTCGATCCGGGCGATCGCCTTGCGGGAGACGCCGTTGACGGTGCCGAAGTCGCCGCCGATGTAGAGGCGCTGCCCGTCGGGCGAGGCCTCGACGGCCTCGACGCCGCCGAGCCCGAGGACCGGGCGGAACCGGGCGTCGACCAGTCCGGTGCTGGCGTCGAACGCCGCCAGGCCGGCCTGCTGGTAGGTCGTCGTGCTGCCGTTCGCGCGGTTGGCGATCGTGGTGAAGGTGCCCGCGACGTACGCCCGGTTGCCGACGAACTCGATGTCCCAGATCTCGCCGTTGGCGATGTAGGGCATGTTCGTGCGCGGGGTGTCGGGGACGATCCGGGTGTGACCCGGGGCGGGGTTCACCGGCGAGGTGGCGACCGTCCGGGTCGCCTCGTCGCTGAGCACGCCGTCGCTCACGGTCAGCTTGACGGTGCGCTGCCCGTTGGTGGCGTAGGTGTGCGAGGGGTCGACGCCGTCACCGGTCGTGCCGTCGCCGAAGTCCCAGGTGTAGGTGAGCTGGTCCTCGTCGGGGTCGAAGGAGTCACCGGCGTCGAACTCGCAGGTGAGGCCGGAGCAGCCGGCGAAGAAGTCCGCCGTGGGCGCCTCGTTGGTCTCCGTGGCGTCCGTGCCGGGGTCGATCACCACCGAGAACAGCATCGACCGGGAGACCGACGCGCTCGTCGTGGCGGTGCGGCCGGCGGCGGTGCCGACGGGGACCTCCCCCGCCGAGTCGCCGAGCACCGTGCTGACCTTGCCCGTGCCCGTGGACGCCGCGGTGGTCCGCTGGGTGCTCGAGGTCGGCAGCGTCCAGGTGGTGCCGTCGGTCGAGGACTTCTCGCTCCAGACGTTGACCAGCCACGACTTCGCGTGCGCCACGGGGACGCTCGGGGTCGTGTGGCTCGTCCCGCTGACGTTGCTGCCGCCGACCGCCGAGGCCGAGACCAGCGCCGGGCCCGTGCTGCGGTAGGCGGCCACGCTCATCGCGGACTTGATCCACGAGGCCGTGGTGACCGTGACGTCCGCGCCGGCGTCGGCCGGGGTCGCGCTGCGGGTCCACACGCGGCCGCGGATGCCGGTGCCGTCGCGCGACTGCAGCAGCGTCCAGCCCGGGATGTCGGTCGGCAGCGCGACCTCCGTGGAGTTGGTGGTCAGGAACAGCACCAGCCGGTCCAGCGGCTTCACCGTCGCCGGGACCCGCACCGTGTGGGAGGGCCGGTTGCCGGCGGAGCTGGCCGAGCCGACGTAGGAGATGTCGCCCTGCACGACGCTGGGCGTCGGCGAGACCGTGCCGGTCGCGGTGTCGGTGTCGACCCCGTCGCCCACCGTGAGCGTGACGGTGCGCTGGCCGCCCGCGGCGTACGTGTGCTGCGCGTTGCGGCCGGTGCCGCTCTGGCCGTCGCCGAAGGCCCAGCTGTAGGTCAGCTCGTCGCCCTCAGCGTCGGTGGTGCCGGACGCGTCGAACGTGCAGACCAGGGCGTCGCAGCTCGAGGTGAAGGCTGCGGTCGGCGGCTGGTTGGGCGCCTCCTGCTCGGGACCGATCACGATCGAGGAGAGCGCCGTGCGGGAGACCGCGACGCTCGTCGTCGCGGTGCGTCCCGGCGCGGTGCCGATCGGCACGGTCGCGGCCGAGTCGGCCAGGACCGCGCTGATGCGCCCGGTGCCGGTGGCGGCGTTGGCGGTGCGCTCGGTCACGCCCGCGGGCAGCGACCAGGTCGCGGTGGTCGAGGACTTCTCGCTCCAGACGTTGACCACCCAGGAGTTGGTGCGGGCCACCGGCACCGACGGGGTGGTGTGGCTGGACCCCGAGGTGTTGCTGCCGCCGATCGCGGACGCGGTGACGTCGGCGCCGCCGGTGCTGCGGTACGCCGCCACGCCGACGACGGCCTTGGCGGTGACGCTGGTGGTGGGCGTCGCGTCCGCGCCGGCGTCCGTCGCGGTGGCGGTGCGGGTCCAGGTGCGACCGACGATGCCGTCACCGGTGCGCGTCTGCAGCGGCGTCCAGCCGGCCGGCGCGGTGATGGTGGCGGCCGTGGTGTTCGTGGTCAGGAAGAGGACGAGGACGTCGCCGGCCTGGACGGTGGCCGGGACGACGACGCGGTGGTTGGTCCGGGCGCCCTGGGTGCTGGCGGCGCCGACGAAGGAGATCTCGCCCTGGGCGACCGCGCGGGAGACGGTCACCGGCTGAGTGGTGGTGCCGGTCGCCGTGCCGTCGCTCACCGTGAGCCGGACCGTGCGGGTGCCGTCGGCGGCGTACGCGTGGGTGGGGGTGGCGCCGGTGCCGTTGCTGCCGTCGCCGAAGTCCCAGGCGTAGGTCAGCTCGTCGCCGTCGGCGTCGGTCGAGCCGGTCGCGTTGAACGTGCACGACAGCGCGTCGCAGGAGGTCGTGAACACCGGCTCGGGTGCGGTGTTGGTCGGCGCGGCCACCTCGCCGGGCGCCACGACGACCGAGAGGAGGGAGGTCCGGGAGGCCGCCACGTCGGTGGTCGCCGTCCGCGCGGTGGGCGCTCCCACGGCCACGGGGCCCGCGGAGTCGCCGACGACGCCGCTGATCTTGCCCGAGCCGGTCCCTGCGGCGGTGGTGCGCGCGGTCGTGCCCGCCGGCAGCGTCCAGGCCAGCGTCGAGGAGGACTTCTCCGCCCAGGCGCTCACCAGCCAGGACCCGGCCTGGGTGACGGCGGCCGGGGGGGTGGCGTGGCTCGTGCCGCTCGCGTCGCTTCCCCCGATGGCGGAGGCGACGACCGACGCGGCGCCGGTGCTGCGGTACGCCGAGACGGCGAGCACCGACTTCGCCAGCGCGCTGCCGGTGACGGTGACGGTCGAGCCGGCGTCGGCGGCCGTGGCCGTCCGTGTCCACGCCCGGCCCCGGACCCCGTCCCCGTCACGCGACTGCAGCAGCGTCCAGCCCGGCAGCGTGTCCGTGACGGTCGAGGTGGTCGAGTTCGTGGTGAGGACCAGCACGAGGGCGTCCCCCGCCTGGACGGCCGCCGGCACCCGCACGGTGTGTGCGGTGCGGTTGCCCGCGGTGCTGTCGGCCGCGACGAAGTCGACGACCCCGGGGGCCGCCTGCGCCGGCACGGTCGCCGCGGTCACGACCGTCACGGCGAGGGCCGGGACCAGGGCGACGAGCACGGTGAGGAGCACGGTCAGCAGGCGCCGCCGGGGCGGCAGGACGGAGGAGGAGGTGCGGGACACCTCGGGAGGCCGGGGCACGGAACGGGACACAGGAGCTCACCCACCACAGAGGGACGACGACCACCGGACAGCGGCCTAGCCGCATCGTCGGCGCGACCGGGACCCCACCTCATGCCCAAATTTGATCGACCTCGCGGCGACCGCGTCCGGCGGTCCCGATCGGCCGGACCCCACCACCTCCGCCGACCCCACCTCACCGAATTTGGGCATGCGTCCCCGGGCGCCCGGCCGGAGATTGGGGCGAGCGGCCCACGCCGCGTCACCCGAGGAGACGCCCATGAAAGTGCTGCTCGTCAGTTCGTCCGGAGGACACCTGGCCCAGCTGATGTGCCTGCGGCCCTGGTGGGACGGGCACGAGCGGCACTGGGTCACCTTCGACACCGAGGACGCCGTCAGCAAGCTCGAGGGCGAGCAGGTCACCTGGGCGCACCACCCCACGACCCGCAACGTGCGCAACCTCGCCCGCAACACCGCGCTCGCCCTGCGGCTCATGGCGCAGTTCCGGCCCGACGTCGTCGTCACCACCGGGGCCGGGGTGGCCGTGCCCTTCTTCTGGCTGCACCGCCCCTTCGGCGCGGCGTCGGTCTACCTCGAGGTGTTCGACCGCATCGAGACGCCCACGCTGACCGGCCGGCTGTGCCGCCCGGTCTCGGACCTGTTCCTCGTGCAGTGGCCCGAGCAGCAGCGGATGTACCGGTCGAGCGTCCTGCTCGGGGAGGTGTGGTGATGTCCGCCCGCCCGCTCGTCGCCGTGCTGCTCGGCACCGACCACCACCCCTTCACCCGGCTGACCGGCTGGGCCGCCGAGGTCCGCCGGGTCACCGGCGCCGACGTCTTCGTGCAGCACGGGGCGACCCCGCTGCCGGCCGACCTCGACGGTGCCGCGATGCTCGGCGTGCGCGACCTGGACGCCCTGCTCCGCCGCGCCACCGTGGTCACGACCCACGGCGGGCCCGGCCTGATCATGGAGGCCCGGGCCGCCGGCCACCTCCCGGTCGTCGTGCCGCGCGACCCCGCACGCGGTGAGCACGTCGACGACCACCAGCTCCGGTTCGTCGCCCGGATCGCCCGCACCGGCCTGGTCGCCGCGGCCACCGACGTGCCGGCCTACCGCCGAGCCGTCGCCGCCGGCCTGGTCGCGGGCCGGACCGACCGGCGTACCTCCGGCGCACCGGCCGTGCCGGGCCTGCCCGGTGACCCGGGCGCCGCGGTGCCCGGCGGTCCGACGGCGGCCGAGCGCTTCGGTGTCCTCGTGGACCAGCTGGTCCGCCGGGCCTGAGCGACGTCCCTCGTGACTGCGACGATCCCGCCGCCGCCCGGCCCCGTGCTGGCTGCGCCGCTGGCCCTCCCGGCCCCACCCGGCACCGACACCGACACCGCTGTCGAGCCCGCTCTCGAGGCCGCACCCGCACCCCGCACCGTTCCCGACGGCGCCGCCGACAGCGGGGACGACGGCGCCGCGGTCGCGGACGCGCTCCGCTCCCCCAGCCCCATCACCGCCCTCCTCGGCACCGACGTCACCGGCGGCCGGGTCCCGCGGTGGCGCCCGCCCGTCGTGCTGGCCGCCGGTGACGTGCTGGCGGTCGTCGTGGCCACGACCCCCGCCTCCCGTGGGCTGCCGCCCCTCCCGGTCCTCGCTCTCGTGGTCCTCGCCTGGGTGCTGCTGCTCTCGGCCGACCACTGCTACGACCGGCACGTCGGCTCCCGCTTCGACCAGGTACGCCGCGTGCTGCGGTGCGGCACCGGCCTCACCGTCGTCACGGCCGTCGCCGCCGCCCTCACCCGCCCTGATCTCCGGCCGGTCGAGCTGGTCTTCTTCGCCGGCACCGCGACCGCGCTGAGCGCGGCCCACCGGGTCGTCGGGGACCACTGGGGCCGCAGCCGCACCGCCCAGGTGCCGGTCGTGGTCGCGGGCCACCGGCGCGAGGTGGCCCGGGTGATGCACGAGCTCGCCCGGGGCCGCCACCACCGGTACCGCGTCGCCGGCGTGTGCGTCCCCAGCCCCCACGGCAGGGACCTCGGCGTGCCCGAGACGTGCGGGTTCGACAGGTTGCCGACCGTCGCGGTCCAGCACGGCGCCCGCGCCGTGATCGTCGCGCCCTGCCGCCACCTCGACCCGATGACGCTGCGCCGGCTGGGGTGGCAGCTGGAGTCCTCGGGCACCGCCCTGCTCGTCGCCTCCGGGCTCTTCGACGTCTCCGCCACCCGGGCGCGGATCGGGTACGCCGGCGACCTGCCCCTCCTCCACGTCCGGCACGCCGAGCTCACCGGCGCCCGGCGGATGCTCAAGACCGCCGCCGAGCGCTCGCTCGCCGCCGCCGCCCTGGTGCTGCTGTCCCCGCTCCTCGCGCTCCTCGCCCTGGCCGTCCGCCTCGACACCCCCGGTCCGGCGCTGTTCCGCCAGGAGCGCGTGGGTC
Source organism: Nocardioides sp. Arc9.136 (assembly GCF_030506255.1). Taxonomy (NCBI): domain Bacteria; kingdom Bacillati; phylum Actinomycetota; class Actinomycetes; order Propionibacteriales; family Nocardioidaceae; genus Nocardioides; species Nocardioides sp. Arc9.136. Next base: position 2,717,283 of record NZ_CP113431.1, read on the forward strand.
GCGGGGGCCGCCCCTTCACCATGCTCAAGCTGCGCAGCATGGGCGTCGACGCCGAGTCCCGCCGCAGTGCCGTGGCGGCCCTCAACGAGTCCGACGGCGTGCTGTTCAAGGTGCGGGCGGACCCCCGGGTCACCCGGGTCGGCGCCGTCCTGCGGCGCTACTCGCTCGACGAGCTGCCGCAGCTGGTCAATGTCGTGCGCGGCGAGATGTCGCTCGTCGGGCCCCGCCCGCCGCTGCCGGAGGAGGTGGCGCGGTACGACGCCGACACCCACCGCCGGCTCGCCGTGCGGCCGGGCATCACCGGTCTCTGGCAGGTCTCCGGCCGCTCGGACCTCTCCTGGGAGGAGACCGTCCGCCTCGACCTGCGCTACGTCGACAACTGGTCGCTCAGCCTCGACCTGCAGATCCTCTGCCGCACCCTCCACGCCGTCGTGGGGCACGACGGGGCGTACTGAACCGACCCCGCTCCACCACCTCCCGCGTGTGGAACCGGCCACGTCGTACCCCATATGGGGGATGACGCGGAGCCTGCGACCACCTCCACGTGACTACGGTGGCCCGCTCCCCCGACCGGGAGGGGCGTCGCCGAGCGCAGAGGTCCAGTCCCATCCACCCGATCCGCAACCGAGCAGCCGCAGCCGTCGGAACGGCGGCCCTGCTCCTCTCCACAGCCCCCTCCACCCTCCCGAGCGCCACCGCCGCGCCCGCCGCCGCGCCCGCCGCCACGCCCGCCGCCACGCCCGCCGCCAAGGCCGGCAGCCCGGCCGGCGTCGTCAACGGCGGAGCCGAGCGCGGCACGACCGGCTGGTCGCTCACCGGCGCCCCGAAGGCCCGCCTCACCACGTCGGGCACCAGCCGCAGCGGCGACCGCGCCCTGCAGGTGCGCTCGGCCCGGCCCGGCACCGTGCGCCTCGACGGCACCGCCACCTCCCGCGCGACGCGCACCCCCGCCGGCACCACCACGACCGCCCGGGCGTGGGTCCGGTCCGCCGTGCGTGGCCAGCGGGTCACCCTCGTGGCGCGCGAGCTCCGCGGCGGGAGCTGGGTCCACAGCGAGCGACGCACCGTGACGCCCGCCGCCGGCACGTGGACCCGGCTCCGCGTCCCCGTGACCACCACCCGCGCCCGCTCGACCGTGGAGCTGCGCCTGGTCGTCCGCTCGAGCGGCTCGCAGGTCCGCCTGCTCGTCGACGACGCCGACCTCCGGGCTCGCCGCACCGGCGCCGGTGCGGCGCCCGTCGACGCCGCCCGTGCCGGGACCCTGACCAACGGGTGCGCCTACTCCGCGCGGGGCGTCCCGTCCTGCGGCGCGTACTTCGGCGCGACGTACGGCAGCAACACCGACCCGACCGCGTTCGAGTCGCAGGTGGGACGCCGCCTCGGTGTGCGCCGCACCTTCTACAACGCCTCCGGCGTCGACTCGGCGGTCCGCCAGGCGAGGACCGACCTCGCCCACGGCCGCCTGCCGTGGATGAGCTTCAAGCTCCCCCTCTCCTGGGAGCAGATGGCCTCCGGCGCGGGTGACGCGTGGGCCACGGGCCTGGCCCGGAAGCTGGCCGCGCTGGACGGCCCGGTGTGGGTCGCCTTCCACCACGAGCCCGAGGGCGACGGCGACATCGCCGCCTGGCGCCGGATGCAGGAGCGGCTCGCCCCGCTCGTGCGCCGCACCGCCCCCAACGTCGCCTACACCGTCGTGCTGACCGGCTGGAACCAGCTGTACGGCGCCAGCACCTACAGCCTGGCGAACCTCTGGCCGCGCGGGGTGGAGATCGACGTCGCGGGCTTCGACATCTACAACGGCTTCGGCGCGGTCAAGGACGGCAAGAAGTCCACGAAGTGGACCGAGATCGACCGCGACTACTTCGCCAAGATCCAGCGGTGGGCCGCGGACGAGGGCGTCGCCTGGGGCCTCGCGGAGTGGGGCTACACCGACGAGGCGCACCAGCGCGACCCGGACTGGATCCAGACCACCTACGACCAGCTCGTCGCCCGTGGCGGCGTCGCGGCGGCGTACTTCAACACCGAGCTGAACAGCGCCGGGTCGTGGCGGATCGCGAGCGCCTCGAAGCGTCAGGACTTCGCCGACGCGATCGACGGCACGGCGGCGCTGCGCCTGCCCTGAGCCGGCTCATCGAGGACCTCCCAGCACGCGGCGGTACACCGCGACCGCCGCGAGCTGGGAGTTCACCTCGAGCTTGCGCAGCACGGCCTTGACCTGGCTGCGGACCGTCTGCTCGGTGACGCCGGTGCGCCGGGCGATCCCGGCCACCGTGACGCCCTGGTAGAGCAGCGCGAGGATCTCCTGCTCGCGGGTGGTGAGCCGGGCGACCAGCCCGGCGAGGTGGGCGTCGGTGCGCTGGCTCTCGGACCAGTCCTGCACCATGCGCCGCCGGCGGGCCGGGGAGAGCAGCTCCTCGCCCGCCAGCAGCATGGTCAGGGCGAGGCTGACGTCGTCGAGGCCGACGGAGTCGGGCAGGACGCCCGCCGCCCCGGCCTCCACCATGCCGCCCCACACCGGGTCGGTGGGGTCCTTCACGACGAGGAGCCACCGCAGCGGCACCGCCTCGACCACGGCCCGCGCCTCCGCGCGGTGCCGCGTCGAGGTGAGGTCGCCGAAGATGATCCCGACCCGTGCGCGGGCCGGGGCGACCCGTCGCCGGTGGTCCTCGGCGGAGCGGTGCGGCGGTGGCCACCCGAGGTCGACGGCCTCGAACCCGC